>JAJEBG010000037.1 GCA_022824005.1 Paracoccaceae bacterium | reverse complement strand
GATCCTTGCTGGTGACCACGCAGATGCGTTCCCAGAAATCCTTGTCCTCATCCTTGCCGTGTTGGGCAAGCCGTTTGCCAACGTTATCGCTCTCGCCAATGTAGACCTGTGGTGTCCCGGAATCCTCCGGATCGGGTCCGGTCAATAAATAGATGCCGGTGCGTCCAAGTTCGCTTCGCTTGAGAAGAGTCGGCAGCCTGCTTCTGGAGCCGGTTAGAACATGGCCTGTCCAATTCATGATCTCCGCAGTGATGACCCCTGAAGCTGTGCCTTCTGCGAGGAACAACCGAACGGTCCTTCCGAGCAATGCGCTCATGCTACATCCTCAATGATCATCTCGGCTTGGGAAAGATGGATTTCGCCGGTCATGAGCTTTGGAAGGAGAAGGTCACGGGATTGGACGAGGGTGCGGTTCTCTTCAGAATTACGCCTGAATAGCTGGAAATAGGGCTCAACCACACGCTCAAAGACCGCAGGCGTATTGAGACTTGAAGCCGAAAAAGGAATCGTCTTGAGGTTTTTCTGGTTCAACTTAAGTTGGACGGCGCCTGTAACGTACGGCACTATGTCTGTCTGTTGAAGGAAGCACAATAGCATTTCATTGGAAATGCCGTTTCCTGTGAGAACGTGAGCATGGTTGTTTACCCAAAATTTACCCCAGACGTATTGAGTAAAGAGATCTCCGTTTGGTTTGACGACCGAACCATCCTCGCCGAGAAGTACGTGGACACCTTCGAATAAATAATCATCTACGTAGTCCATCACTCCGGTTGCCCCATGGCAGGAATATGGTCCTTGGCGCTGTTTGCGCTCTTGGGACGCGAGAGGGATCCGCTTGGAATCTAAGATTTCAATCCTTTCTTCGAGTCGTGAAACTGTCCATCCAACCGGCTTGTCCTCCTCGTCAAGGGAATCGGGGAACAGATCCCAGATTTCCGGAGCCAGATATAGCGCGCGTCCTTCCGCCTTGGCTCGGGTAGGACCGAAATCCACGAACCAGTCTTTGAAGATCGCCTGAGCCATTGCCTCTAGCGTCTCGTTCATGCGGCCGTTCAGGTCGATCTTTATGTCAAATACTGAGGCCAGCTCGCCGATCTCCTGTTGCTGTTTGTAATCGAAGCTAGGGAAAGGAGGAGAATTTAAGAAATTTAGGTCAATCTTCCCAGCGCCAATACCGGTAGTCTCAAGATTCGCTCGCAACTGTGGCCATAAGCTCTGAAGCCAAAAGTAACCCCACTTCCACAGTGAAGTGCAACGCTCGTCCCTCAATCCCAGTGAGGAGATCGATCTTCATTGTAACATCTCGATTCCAGACCCTTGTTGTAGAAGTGTATTGTAATGTTTAGATACTTTTGGGGAAAGCACTAATTGGGAACCATCTATAGAACCAGAGATTATGGACTCTCTGGACTCTGAAGAGAGTTGCGCAAAGGAATTCGCGGTCATGAACATCGTCTCTTTCATTGCGCCGACTAACACCACCTTACCCCAAGACTTTGTGCAATCTCTCACGACGCGTTGGGACGCTGATCCGGCGCGGTGGCTCAAGTTGGGACAAGTTGCCGAAATTAAGGTTTCAAGCCCTCCCAAGGATTTCAACATTGTGCGCGAGTCCGCCCATGAGTTGGGCATTGATCTGATCATGTCGCCAGCACAAAATCGTCGCAAGAAACTCTTGCTCGCGGACATGGATTCAACGATCATTGATCAAGAATGTATTGATGAACTCGCCGCCGAGGCGTCTCTGAAAGATGCGGTGGCCGCCATTACGGAACGCGCTATGAACGGCGAGATTCAATTTTCTGACGCCCTGAAGGAACGGGTCGCTTTGCTCGAGGGGTTAAAGGCGGACATTATTAAAAAAGTATGGCAAAGTCGTATCACACTCACGCCGGGTGCAAAGGAGCTGGTCGCGACATTAAAAGCGAACGGTGGCCGAGCGATTTTGATCTCGGGCGGATTTACGGCCTTCACCGAGCGGGTGGCCAAGGCGGTTGGATTCGACTCCCACTATGCCAATGAATTGTTTATCGCCAATGGTCACATTCTTGGCACGGTGCGTGAACCCATTTTGGGACGAGAAGCCAAACGGAACATATTCCACCGCCTCAATAAAGAGTATGGCTTGACATCAGAAGAGGCGATTTCTGTCGGCGATGGTGCCAATGATATTGATATGCTGAAGATGGCGGGTGTGGGTGTAGCTTATCATGCCAAACCTATTGTCAATCAACATATCCCCATTCAAATTCGCCATGCCGACCTGACCGCCCTCCTCTACCTTCAAGGTTATCAATATTCAGAATTTATCGTACCGTCTTGAGATCCGCATCAATCATGGGTTTAGATGGTAATTATATTGACGGCCGCCCTCATCAACATTGCTATCAAGTTGCCCCTGTGTGCAGAGTCAGGACTCTTACCACATGTAATGAAGACGGCCGGATATTGGCCACATATTATCATTGAAGCGATGCTGACCGAAGCACAGGAAGCGGCCCCATCAGCTATTGTTTGGTGCGCACCATTCGGTTGACTGTATCTTCAAGTCTATAACGCGCGGCGAGGGCCTTTTTGGGAGGGGCGGTCTCGGCGATGATTTGTCGAAGGAAATATCCGGTGAGTTTGAGACCGGTGGCAAAATCTCTCAGGCCGTTGAAATGACCACCGACGAGACATGGAGGAAGGTCCAAAAGGTCAGAGTCGTTAAAATTGACGGCTTCGGCGACCAAGGCACGGCCGGTGCGAGTTGAAACGAAACGCAGACCTCTCTTCCGTCCAGTGAAAGCACAATGATCAAGACTAAGGCCTGTTCCGGCTTCGCGCAAGAGGTCAAGCTCCCAGTGCAAATACGCCACCATCCAATCATCGCGGTGGACTTCAAGAATATCAAGGAAAGACAAGGTCTGGTGATAAAGAATTTCTGCGGACTGGCGTTCGGCCAAGATTTTAGTCAGCAATGAGCAAACCGAAGTGAGGGCGGCCAATGCCAAACGTTCGTTAAGGATGGAGGCGGCGCGCGAGCGAATGGGTTCAATGGTGAAATAACCCAAATGTTCTGACAGACGAGCCCGCCACTCAACCGTCATCTGCGTGCCCGGCTGAAGAGCGGATGACATTTTGCGCGACGAAGCCCCCCGCAGATAACCCAAATGCCTGCCGTGGTTTTCTGTGAAGACTTCAAGAATGGCGGCGTTTTCGCCATGTCGACGAGACGCGAGGAAAACACCTTGGTCACGCCAATGCATTTAAGGATTACTCGAAACTGCCGGTTTGATCGAGCAAGGTTCGGCCCTCATCATCTTCGATTTCAATCATCCAAAGATCGGTATCGCGCTCACGTTGACGAGCGATTTGATCATCAATGGCCTTTTCCTCACCCTCATCAACGAGGACCCAGGACCGTCGGTCTTGCAAGTAATTGAAACTCTGTTGAATGAGTTTGGCCTGACCATCAAGCGTGTTGAGTTTGATCAGTATGGCGCCATTGTCAGGATCGCCCTTGGCGATCACAAAGGCGGGTATGCCCTCCTGCTGCAACTTTCGCAGATAAGAGGCCACCCAAATCTTGGTTTTGATACGTATCATTGTTCTCGTGTCTCTGGGTTGGAAGAAATAGGTTCAGCGGCTTGGGAAAGATCGTCGGCCCATTTCGGCTTCACCTTGACTTGTAGGAAGAGGTGAACTCGACGATCGGTCAACTTCTCAATATCCTTTCGAGCCGCTTCGCCAATCTGGCGAATGTTTTGACCTTGAGGGCCAATGATCATCCGTTTGTGGCTTTGGCTGACGACAAGGAGGGTCTGATCAATGCGCACCGAATCGTCCTTTTGCGTTTGCCAAGCCTCATGTTGAACGGCGGTCTGATAGGGAATTTCTTGGTGCATTCGGAGAAGAAGTTTCTCACGCGTGATTTCAGTGGCCATCGTTTGTAACGATGATACGGCCATCTGATCGGCGGGATAAATCCAATCTTGAACAGGGAGTTTGACGGCCAGATATTCAGCGAGATCATCAATGCCATCACCTTTAGAAGCCGAGATTAAAAAAACTTTGTCAAAGTCAAATTGTTCCGTCAATTGAGATATGATGGGCAAGAGATTTTCGCGGCGGACCAGGTCAATCTTATTGATCACAAGGGCGACGGTGGCGGCCGATGGAGAGTCCCGATGCCATCTTTTGAGGATATTCGTGAGGGCTTCATTGGGCTTATTTTGCGCTTGTGCCATGATAAGAACGATGTTGGCATCGTGAAGACTGCGCCAAGCCGCCGACAACATGGAACGGTCAAACTTGTTACGAGCCGCGAATAGACCGGGTGTGTCAACAAAAATAATCTGCGTGAGACCTCGAATAGCCAAACCACGAACTGGAAAACGCGTTGTCTGGGCTTTATGAGTGACAATAGAAATGGGAGCCGCAACGATTGAGTTCATCAATGTCGATTTACCGACATTGGGCTCGCCAATCAGCACCACATGACCAGCTCTTCTTTTAGGCATCGTCCCGCTCAACTTTCTCCAACAATTCCTGCGCGGCCTTCAGTTCTGCGCGCTGTTTTGAAGGTCCATCAGCGGTAGAATTCTCGCCTGATTCCAATGTGACCTTGACAAAAAAACGTGGCTTATGAGCGGGGCCAGAACGGTCGACTAGTTGATATAAAGGGAGAGATTGACGGTGCGATTGAGCCCATATTTGTAGGCGACTTTTCGCATCCCTTTCAGCGGTGGTATTTTGAGAGATCAAAGGATTCCATAACCGTTCGACCACCTGTTGCGTGGTGTCAAATCCGGCGTCAATAAAGATGGCACCAATGACCGCTTCAATGGCATCACCAATAATTCCATCAGTCAATTTCTGACGTTTCTTGCTTGCTGACCGGCCGACTCGAATGGCCTTGTCGAGATCGATCAATCGCGCCACATCGGCACAAGATTGTTGCGAGACCAAAGCGTTGAGGCGAGGTGACAACTCGCCGGGAGGGGCTTCAGAATGATCGGCAATGAGCCGTTCCGCGATGACCAGTCCCAAGACCCGGTCGCCAAGAAACTCAAGCCGCTGATTGTCCTGTCCCTCGATATTCTTGATGGAGCAATGTGTGATTGCAAGAGCAAGAAGATCCCAGTTTTTGAACCGGTAGCCAATTCGTTCTTCTAAGGAATGGATGTCACTCGGCCGTTTCATTGAATGAGATGCCAGAAACGGTCCTTTCGCCAAGTCCAAAAGAAAAATAGACTTCGTCCCTCAGAGGAGAAGACAACCCGACCGGCGCGACCAATTAAATTCTCCGCGGGTACCATACCCGCTCCTCCCAACGTCTGGCCCCAGCGACTGTCTTGACTATTGTCACGGTTGTCGCCGAGGAAAAAATAGGCATTTTCTGGCACCGTCATGACTTCCGTATTGTCGCTGTAACCCACCTCATCAATATCAAGGACTGAGTGTTCAATGCCGTTTGGAAGGGTTTCAATAAATCGATTCTTATCACAGGACGCCCCTTGGACACGGGGGTTATTGATACAGCGCGGGAACCTCCCTTGGCCGCCTTGCCTTTTGTAGGTTTCGACAAAGACACCATCTTCTCGAAGGGGTGCGGCTTCGCCATTGATCACCAACTGACCCTCGCGCATTTGAATTCGGTCACCAGGCAAACCGACAAGACGTTTGATATAATCGGCACCTGATACGGGATGTTTGAAAACGATCACATCGCCGCGTTCAGGCTCTTGAGCGAGAATGCGGCCGCTAAAGGGGCAGAGCGACCACGGGCAAGAGTGACGAGAATAGCCGTAAGCCATCTTATTGACATAGAGAAAATCTCCAATCAATAGCGTGTCTTTCATTGATCCCGATGGGATAAAGAATGTTTGAAAGAATAGCGTCTTGAAAAGGCCCGCGATGATCAGGGCATAAGCGATGGTCTTGATATTTTCGATGATGGCTTTTCGCAATGGAGCCCCGCGATCGTAAAAACTTCTGGTATGTAGAGCGATGGCTTCAGTGCTGTGATGAAGAAAACATCGTCGATTGGGATTCAGATAAAGGATGATGACGCACCGCTTCAATCACAACAAATGCCGCAGCGCAAGGCCGATCATCGGTCATCGTCACATGCAGCATGGCCTCTCTTCCCGATGGCATAAGTTCGGTTAATCTTCGCAACGCGCCGCCAGTTAAAGCCATAACAGGCATCCCATTTTGCCTACTGGTAATCTCGATGTCACGCCAAGCGACGCCTTGCCTCATGCCCGAACCCAAGGCTTTGGAACAGGCTTCTTTGGCGGCCCAGCGTTTGGCCAAAACGCCCACTCGATCGGAAACTTTCAACGTATCGTCCTTTTCCGTTTGCGTGTAAATGCGCTGAAGAAAGCGCTCACCATATCGGTCTAGCGCCTGTTCAATCCGCTCAATATTGACAATATCAATGCCCATTCCCAGAATCATACGACTTTATGACCCTTCAATCAGGGAGTTGATTTCGCATCGAGCTTCGTCCATCAGCCTTCGCATCTCAGTGACCGCATCGACAAGACCTCGAAAGATGGCTTCACTGACCAAGAAATGACCGATATTGAGTTCAACAATTTCCGGCAACGCGGCAATAGGCTTGACCGTATCATAAGTGAGGCCATGTCCAGCATGAACTTCCAAACCGATAGAGGCGGCAAAAGAGGCGGCTGAAGCCACACGTTGGAGTTCATGGCTGAGAGCTGCCTTGTCGCCTTCAATGGCATAGTGGCAATAGGCACCGGTGTGCAATTCAACGATTTCAGCGCCCACGGCTTGGGCGCATTCAATTTGTTTGTCATCCGCGTTGACAAAGATTGAAATTCGGCACCCCGCCTCTCGCAATGGAGCCACAAAACGGGCAAGACGATCTTTTTGACCGATCACATCAAGGCCGGATTCCGTGGTCACTTCCTCGCGCTTTTCGGGGACAATACACAATGCATGAGGGCGGTGTTTGAGGGCAATGGCCTGCATTTCATCGGTGGCCGCCAACTCGAGATTGAGGGGAAGATGCAAACCTTCCATTAATTCAAAGATGTCCTGATCCGAGATATGTCGCCGGTCCTCCCGGAGATGCGCGGTAATGCCATCGGCCCCAGCTGATTGGGCCAGACGTGCCGCTTGGAGGGGGTTCGGATAGTGGCTACCACGGGCATTTCTGACGGTGGCGACATGGTCAATATTGACACCAAGGCGCAATTTCCGATCTCCATTTTGGGGTATCATCACTTCTCCTTCATACGCCGACGCCATTGTCCAAAGGAGGCCATAGCACGAGCGGTCAACCAAGCGGCTATAGAAGCCGCCACGAATCCCAATAACATACCACCAATTAGATAGGGAACGATCAGTTGCTCAAAGAGGACAACGAAATCCTGCCATGGAGTCTCATCGCCATCAAAGAAAGAATAAAAATGATTCCAAACTGTTTTACCGGTCTCTTTAACGTTGTTGAGATCATGCGCCGAGGTGTCGCTACCAAGAATCCAACGGCCCAAGGAGATGGCCGCATAAGCGATGAAAGGAAATGTGACCGGATTGCAGAGCGTGGTGGCGATGAGGCTTGCCAGCAGATTGCCGCCGACCGCCCAAGCGAGGGCGGGGGCCAGTAGAAAATGAAAACCAAAAAATGGCGTAAAGGCCACCAAGGTCCCGATGAACACGCCGATAATCACTCGGCGGGGGTCATCAACGATACGCAAGAGTTTAATTTTGTTATAGCGAATCGCTCGCACCCATCCGCCGGGGGGATAAATTTTGTGTTTGAGCCGTGTTAGTCGGCTGCGGGGAGGAGGTCGCTTGAACATTCGACGCGATGCTTACCCTTTACGGCATCAATATTTCGACAACGAACGACACTGATGACGTCATCTTCGTTCTCAACCATATCCATAATATTAGCGAGGTGGCTTCGATCCAACACTTGGACTTCGAAAAAAATGACGAAGACCGAGTAATCACGATTCATAAATATCAGGTCTGAAATGTTGGTATTTTGTCGACCAATGGCTTCACAAATCTTTCCTAAAGCCCCTACAGAATTTTTGACACTGACGAAGAAACCGGCGAGGAATGCATCCGTTTTTCCCTCCCAACTGACATCAATCCATTTTACGGATTCCGACTGTTCTTTACCGAGTTCCGTGCAATCCACCGCGTGCAACGAACTGCCGCCGCCATTCTCTTGAAGACCGACAACCATTTCTCCAGGGATCGGCATGCAGCATCGGGCAATTTCGGGGTGCTGTCCACCATCAAGGGTGATATCCATGGCGATTTCAGCTTTACGCAATTTCATTTTGCGTTTTTTATGCTCTTCGGGCAGAGCTTTTTTCAGTATGTCATGGGTTGTCAGAGGCCTCAACATATCTCCCATGACACAATCTTTGAGCTGGTAGATGGCGTCATCGCCCTTGGCCGTTTCCTTGACGATGGATTGGCCCAAACAAATAAGCATATCTTGTGATGACGAGAATTTTAGCCCTCGCGCGGCTTTGTTGAGTAGGGCGGGGGTCGGTTTATGCTTCTTGCCAAATGTTGTTTCCAATTTCTGCATCGCTAAATCTTGTAGAATCATCTGCTTTGTCTTTTTGGAATTGACCATACCTAACCATTTGTCGGTCACCATACGGCGGCTTTTGGATGTTTTGATGCGGACCAATTGGCCATGTTTCAATATGGTGCCCAGACTTTGGCTCTGCTTATCGATATGGGCCGACCGCGCATAATCACTGCGAGTGGGATCATTGAAGTAGGCAAAGTCAAGGGCGGTCGAACCTTTAGGTAAACTGATGGTTCGTCCTTTCTCATTGAAACAAATAATCGTGTCAGCGATTTGTTTTGTGAGATGTTCTTCACTTTTTTTCACATCTTCAATAATCTCAACCCCGATGTCCTCAAGCCATTGATTAGAAATCGTTTGCATATCGGAATTGTCGAACAGTTTTTGCCGATAGGTCCAATGGGCGGCGGATCCATACTCAGCTTGGCGATGCATTTCATCGGTGCGGATTTGTATCTCGGCATTTCCCAAATCTTCCATCGCGACGGTGGTATGTATCGACCTGTAACCGTTGATTTTGGGATTGCTGATATAATCTTTGAAACGTCCCGGCACTGACCGCCATTTGCCGTGTACCACGCAAAGGGCTCGGTACACTTCGGCAAGGGCCGCGTCCCTTCGACGCTGCTGTTCTTTTTTGTCGGTCGCTGAATGGGCGTGCGAGTGAATGATCACGCGGTACCCATAGACATCGAAGAGATAGTCTTGATAGTCTTCGGTAATGCGCTGCTCTTCCATTTTACGATAGGCCGAGTAAAATTCTTTCACCCGATCCTCAATGGTAAAATCAAAATCGTGGCTTGTGAGCACCTCTTCAAGATCATCAGCGATCCGTGTCACGACCTTGTAGGTTGAAGAGCGATTTGACTTCTTGCCTCTCTCCTTGGCGTAAAGCCTCCTAATCTTCCCCCTCTCTTCGGGATAGAGGATACGAAAGGCCAAGTCTTCCAGCTGGTTGCACCAGTATTGCATACCGAGACTTCTGGCGAGGGGCGCGTAAACGGTCATTGTTTCAAGCGCGACACGGTTGCGCTTATCCGTGTTGCAGGCACGAATGGTGGCCATATTATGGACGCGGTCGGCGAGTTTGACCGCCACCGCCCGGCCGTCCTTCGCGGAGTGATACAATAATGTGACGATATGCTGGAAATCTTCTGAAACAGGGCCCCCCGGCAATTTTCTGTTTTTGAGCCAAAGTTTGAAGCCCGGATTGCGGGTCTTTTGTGAGACATTCGTGACCGATTGCACCAACATGGCAATGTCGTCACCAAATTCTTTTTTGATCAGGGCAGTGTCGACATTTTCGCAATCTTCAATCGTATCGTGAAGAAGGGCGGTGACAATTGAGGATTCGTCGTATTTGTGATCAAGCAGGAGTTCCGCGACAGCGACCGGATGAGTGAAATAAGGGTCGCCCGACTCACGCCTTTGGTGAGCATGTTTTTCTTCAGCAAATCTGTATGCTTTGCGAATACGTGCCGTATCAATATGGGGTGAATAATCCCTGAATTTTTGAATGAGGCTGTCGATGTCCGTGTAGGTGGCCCTGTCCTCATTGACGCTGCCGAACACGGATGCCTCGGCCCATCATTGTTTCAGAATGGCACGGAGTGCATCGGCTTCGGAGGCGGGATCGTATTCCTTGAATTCGACATGGGTTGGCCCTTTTGCCATACTCGTCATATCCATTTCAGTGAAATCTTCGTCTTCTTCGGTAATCTCGGTTTGGTAGCTGACGATCGCTCGTTCACGCAATTGCTCAGCAGATTCGGTCTCTCCCGCGATTTCCCGCAATGCGAGTACGGAATTCTTGTCATTGTGAATCTCGATTTCGGGCTGCGCCTTACCTGACGAGAGTTCCCGCGCTCGGAAGGCGGCCAACATCACAAGATCAAATCGATTGGAGACCTTATCTGTGCAGTCTTCAGTTGTGACCCGTGCCATGGAAACACCACCCTTTCTTGCCTCGGTAGACCACAACCTAACCCTTCAGCATGAAAATTGCAACCCTGAAAACCCTTGCGAGGCCACATTCTAGGTTCTACTTGGCACAGAATCGTCATTCCCGTCAAATTTCCTCAAAAAATCGATGCACATTGTTTGAACTTTGGTATTTGCGGCGAGTGGCTGACGGATATCGGTCTGTTCACATTGACAACAAGATTTATTCGTAGCGACAATTATGATTTGAAAGTGGCCAGCCTTGTGCAACCTGGCCATTGAGTGCGAAACCGGTTGGACAATACTCTCCGTCTTACCCGAGGCAATTTGGGCACTTACTATCGCTCCAAATACGTGAATGTCTTGACGAGCGGCACCTATCCCGCTTGGATCGGCCATGATCTCACATTGGTATGGAAAAATCCTTTCGATATCGACAGAGTGACATTTTTGGCCGGGGTGCTGAATATCACCAACCAAGGGCCATCAATTGACACCCCGGTCCCATCCAATGCGATTGAGCAAAGTGACGGAGGGCCGGTCATTTTTTGTCAGTGTTACCCAGAGATTTTGATCCGTGAATGCCGGCCCTCTATAGAGGCGGAGAGCGGTAGAAGCCATTTGGGCTTCAGCGGCGAATGTGTGAAAAAAATCGTTGGGCAAAAAAGATTTATGCCCTCCTATGACTTTTTTGTTATAGAACTTTCACATGTCATGATGATCATGTCTAAACTGCGCATCGTGACAGAAAAAAATGAAATTGCCGGCATCAAATCTTTGGGAGACGCAAAATGTTCTATCAACATGAGAGACTCGCTCTATTTATCGATGGGTCAAATTTGTACTCGGCGGCAAGAAGTTTGGGTTTCGATATCGATTTCAAGAAACTGAAAGATGAATTCGCCTCTCGTGGAACTTTGGTTCGGGCGCACTACTATACGGTGCTGATCGAAAACGATGATTATTCACCCGTTCGCCCCCTTGTCGACTGGCTTAATTACAATGGCTACACGATCGTCTCGAAACCTGCCAAGGAATTTGTGGACGCGTCAGGCCGCAGGCGATTCAAAGGCAAAATCGAGGTCGAGCTCTGTATTGATGCGCTAGAAATCGCCAAATATGTTCAACATATTGTGCTGTTCTCTGGTGATGGTGATTTCAAACCTCTGGTCGCCGCCTTGCAAAGGACCGGTGTGCGTGTGTCGGTGGTCTCGACAGTGCGTTGCTCACCACCGATGATTGCTGACGACCTCAGACGGCAGGCCGACGACTTTATTGAACTCGCCGACTTGGAAGACAAGGTGGGTCGGCCGCCGCGTTTTGACCGTGACGATCATCAAAGTGACGGAGGCTTGCCGCCATTTATGTCCGCTGAATCTTGAACGAGCGGTGAGGGCCTATTTGCTGAACGGGCGATAGCCGAGTTGGAAATTGTCATTTACACGGACGGAGCCTGCTCTGGCAATCCCGGGCCCGGCGGATGGGGTGTATTACTTCAGGCCTACAGGGGTAAAGATTTGGTAAAGGAGCGCGCTCTCCGAGGCGGTGAAAAAGCGACCACCAATAATCAAATGGAGCTGCGCGCGGCTATTGAAGGTCTAAACGCTCTGGAGCGGCCGAGTCATGTGTGTGTCAGGACAGACAGTCGATATGTCGTTGATGGGATCACCGGCTGGATTCATCGCTGGAAAAACAATCAATGGAAGGCAAAAGGGAAAAAACCTGTCAAGAATATTGAGCTTTGGAAGCGACTCGACCAATCTTGTGCGCGTCACCACAATGTGACTTGGCAATGGGTCAAAGGGCATGCCAAAGAGAAGGGCAATGAGAAAGCCGACGAGTTGGCCCGTCAGGGCATGTCGCCATATCTGACAAAAGATTCCGCGTGAGGCCAAGGGATCGCTTCATTTGCCCATTAATCGGAACTTTCAGCTGAAAATTTCTCCTCGGCATCGCGCAGGCCCCTGAAAGGGCGCGGTTTTTTGGCGCGAGCGTGGAGGAGGTCGATGGATTTGTGTTCCCAAGTAATTTGACAGATTTAGTGTTGACAAACATCATAATGAGTATATATTGACTTTAGTTTATGTTGCCATGTAAGGAGCGAAACTGTGGCCCTCAGCGTCGACGTCATCCCGAACCGATCCTCGCCGCCCGCAATCCTCTTGCGCGAGGCCTGGCGCGAGGGAAAGCGCATCCGCAGGAGAACCGTCGCAAACCTCTCGAAGATGCCCCCTGCCCTCGTCGACGCGATCCGCGCCGCCCT
>JAJEBG010000027.1 GCA_022824005.1 Paracoccaceae bacterium | reverse complement strand
TCCAATCCAAGGTTCATTCGGTCCGACCCGTCCTGCGGGGCCTGGCCCCGCTCCGCCGCCAGGCTTGGCGGCGGCGGTCCCGACACAGGAATGAACCGGGAAGGCGACGCGAGGCAAGCGACGAGTTTTCCACAGGAATCCTCGTCCAACTTATCCACAGCCACCTTCTGGTTCCTTTCTGATTCTTGAAGCATACAAGGTTCCTGTCTCAGGCCGTGATCACCATGCGGGCCATTCAGAAACGGGGCAAGAACCAATAGGAAGGAGAGAAAGACACGGATTTAAGTGTGTGAGATTGATAGTTTCGCGGCACCCCTTCGAGAAGAGGCAAAGGGTGACTGGTCAGTTCAAGAACCGATATCCTCACCAGTCAAAGGCCCTGTCAATTCCGGCCATTTTTACACCGGTGAAAGCCGACGCCTCAAAGCTGAGCGCGCGGAGATCCTCAGTTTCCAGATTATGAACCGAAGACTTGCCGCATGCCTTGGTCAGCGCCGTTATCTCCATGGTCATAGCCGTCAAGAAACGCGCTATGCGTTCCGCCCCGGCGTGCGGGTTCATCCGCGCTTCCAAGGTTTCATCTTGTGTTGCAATGCCGACCGGACAGCGGCCCGTGTGACAATGGTGACACGCGCCGGGGGAGGTTCCCAAGGCGGCATAATCCCCTAGATAACGCGGACTGTTGCATCCTAGAGCCACCATTGCCGCATTACCGATCATCACAGCGTCCGCCCCAAGTGCCAAACATTTCGCGGCATCCACGCCGGACCGAATGCCCCCGGCAGCCACGAGAGAGACCTTGCCGGTCATGCCGCATTCATCCAAAGCTTCGCGTGCGGCACGAATGGCGCTCATTGTTGGAATACCGGTATGGTTCAGCAACAACTCCGGAGACGCACCGGTGCCTCCTTCGGCACCATCAACTACCACAACATCTGCACCGGCTTTGGCGGCAACCGCCACGTCAAAGCGGGGGCGTGTTGCGCCCATCTTGATGAAGATCGGGACCTGATAATTGGTGGCAATACGCAGCTCTTCGAGCTTCACTGACAAATCGTCAGCACCAAGGAAGTCAGGATGGCGGATTGTCGACCGCTGGTCGACTCCTTCGGGCAACGTCCGCATCTGGCTGACCCGTGGGCTGACTTTCATGCCCAGCAGCAGCCCGCCGGTTCCCGGTTTCGCCCCCTGCCCCACGACCAGCTCCAAGGCATCCGCGCGGCGCAGGTGATCCAGATCTACACCGTACCGGGCGGGCGACATCTGATAGAGCAGGCGTTGGGAGGCTTCGCGTTCCTCTTCCAGCATGCCACCCTCACCCGTGCAGGTCATGGTTCCCACTTTCGAGGCCCCATAGCCCAGTGATGCCTTTGCCGATGCCGACAAGGCGCCAAAGGACATCGAAGCAATATAGATCGGAATTTTCAGTTCAAGCGGACGTTCCACAAGACCACGACCACCGCCCAGAACGGTCGTCGTATCGCAATTCTCGCGATAGCCTTCTAATGGCAGGCGAGTCATCGTTGCAGGGACGAACGTCAGGTCATCGAATGTCGGCAATTGCTTGTTGAATGTATTGTACCCGCGCACCTGATAGCGCCCGAGCTGCGCCAACGCGTGAACTTCCGAGATCGCCTCGGGTGTCCAGCGGGTCGAGCCTCCCTCATCGTAAGAGGATGGCACCCCGGCTGGGCGGCCGTCGATCGCGCCCGCATCGCGGAACCTGATTTCCTCCTCCGAGGCGACGTCGAACGGATATTCGTAAGGTTTACTCAGATCATGAGCCATGCGCTTGCGTCCCTGCTTTCAAAATACCAAAGACGCTGGCCGGAAACCATTTTGCGCCAATTTCGCGAACTGTCGACCAGCCCAAGCGGGTCGAGGATCGCATCGACCTCGGCCACTTCTTCAGCTGTCGGTTCAATTACGTCGACATCCACACCCAGGCTGTCGACCTCTTCAGCCACCCAGACCTCGCCTTCCCACAATGCGTCAGCACAGGATTCCCCTGCCCCGCCAAGCGCAATGATGCGTCCAGAATGTGCCATGAAACCGGACTGATAACCGATCTTTCCTTCGATAACGATGTTTCCGCCTTTCATCGCGACGCCGACCCGTGGACCTGCATCGCCTTTGACATGGATCGTGCCGCCAATCATCGCAGCGCCACAGGACATACCCGCATAACCACCGACGGTGATGTGACCCTTGGCCATGCCCTCACCAACCGCCCAGCCGCAGTTACGCTCGATTGAGATATTTGCACCGGTATTGAGACCGCCGCAGTAATAGCCAACTGATCCCTCAAAGGTGATATCCACATTGTCCGGCAATCCCACGGCCAAGTTATGGCGCGATAGGGTGTCCACGACACGGATAGGTCGGCCAGTTGCACAGGCCGCCATGATGTCACGGTTGACCTCGCGGATATGACGTTTGCCAACTTCGATGACAATCTTATCCATCTTTTCTGCCACCTTGGTCATGCCGCCAAGCTCCAGTTTCCGATGCTCCAGATGCCGGTCAACGACGGGCCGTCATAGTTGATCACATCGCATTCCTCGGTCATCACCCGACGAACCGCTTGCTCTTCGGTCGCCGCCGCCAGATCGCCACTGCGGTTGACGACAACCAGAGGCTTCAAGGCGAATCGATCTTTGGCAAAACCGATCCCGTTTGGTGTTGCGATCATGTAAGTAAAGACGCCATCGATCGACGTGATCGATTTTTTTAGCGCCTGTTCCATCGTCAGCCCAGCCTTCATCTGATCGCTGACCCAGACGGCAATCAACTCGCTGTCATTCTCGGTCAGGAACCGATAGCCCATCCGGGTCAGCTTATCGCGCCATGTGAAATAATCGGTGATTTGTCCGTTATGCACGATCGCGACATCCGAAAAAGGGCGTGCCCAAAACGGATGAGAGGCGTTGGGCAAAACGGAGCTTTCCGTGGCCAGCCGCGCGTGCCCCAACCCGTGTGTTCCAATCATATCCTGGACACCATGCTTTTCGGCCACCACCTCTGCGCCACCGATATCCTTGATGATCTCAAGGCTGCGGCCGCAGGATTGTATTTCGATACGATCCGCCAGCTCATCCGCGTCCGCGACCAAAGCTTGCAAATTTGCTGGATCCGAAATCTCCATCCGAAAGCAGTAGTGACGGTTTTGGTCTGTGAGAATTTCGGGGTCAGAAAGGAAACTGCCGCCGTGTTCACGCAGAACGGCCTCGAACTCAGACAGATCAGATTCCTGCCGCGACTTGTCGAACCCCATTCCCCGCAGAACGTACCCTGTTTCCCGCGGTAAACCGTAAACGGCAAATCCGGTACTATCGGCGCCGCGGTGTTCCTGCGCATCCATCAGGTCAACCAGATCCGCCCCAACCTTTCCGGGCGCGGTCAGTATTCTACCAGCAATTCCACACATAAAGAACTCCCTGTCCATCCATGTTTGTATACTGTATACAGTACACAATTAATAGCAACCCTATTCGACTTGGCACCCGCTGCTTTTTTGAATAGCGAATTCGAAAGGAACAGAAAGAGAGGCCTCGAGTGGCTCTGAAACAGATCAAAACAAAACGTAGGCGCCTTGTTGACGAGGTCTATGACCAATTGGTCGAAGCCATCATGAGTCGCGAAATCACCGGTGATGATCGGCTGGTGCAGGAAAAGCTGGCCGCCGAATTGAACATCAGCCGCACACCCGTGCGCGAGGCGCTTATGCGGTTGGAAACCGAAGGCGTGTTGGAAGTTGCCGCAAGCGGTGGATTTCGGCTGGCCCGCATGGACCAGACTGAGGTAAGACAATTGTATCAGGCCCGAGCCGCGATCGAAGGGCAAGCTGCACGGATTCTTGCGGTTCATGCGGAACCAGAGGTGCTCAATCGTCTACGCGAACTCATTCGTCGCGAAGAAGATCTGACCCAACCAACGACGCGGGACTACTTTATCGCAAACCGACGCATTCACCGAGCCTTTATGGTAGAGGCTGGCAACAAATTTCTGATCGAAATGTTCGATATGATTTGGGGCAAAGCCATGGCGTTCCACTTGTTTTCAGCGATTGAAAATGTCGATATCTCCAAGTCCCTCGGAAACCACCTGACCCTCGTTGACGCGATTGCGACGGGCGACGTGACCGAAGCTTTGGAAACCTTCACCAGACACATTCAGGAAGGTTTTGACCTTCAGATTGAAGGTCTTGCAGAAATCACACGTTGACAAATGGCTCTGTTGGAATGGCTGCTTTCTTTGTTTTGCAGCTAATATAGCGTAATGCAGCGTTTGGGAGAAATGGGTTTGGCATTAGCATTCTCCACGCTATTCGCGAAAGGCTGACCGGCACGCGCGCTTTCAATGATCGTTAATCTTCCCTATAAATTCTTCACCATGAAGTCCATCATCGTTTAGATTAGAGTCATCCCTGACATGAAAGCCAAACCTTGAAATTACATCGTCGAAAATTTCTCCAAGCGGCCACAGCCGGTCTTGTGACCACATCAAGCCGAATGTCCGTGGCCACGACACAAAAGCCGATACGTATCGGTGGCCTTTACACCGTGCCCGTCAACCAACGTTGGATACGGGTGTTGCATGAGGCGGCACTGAATTTTGTTGTGCGGGGTGAGATTGACTACCAATATGTCGAGGACGTCGCCGATGAAGATTATGAACGCGTCTTTGAGCGACTGTCTCAAGAGGAACTCGATCTCATCATTGGTGACGCGTTCGCTCACGAGGAGAGTGCCCGTCTTCTGGCGCAAAAATTCCCAAACATCAGCTATCTCATGGGTTCGTCATTCCAGATCCATGATCAATTCAAGAATTTTTCGGTCTTTGACTCCTATATCCAAGATGCCTCCTACCTCTCAGGGATCGTGGGCGCTTCACTCACCAAAAATGGCCGAATTGGCTTGATTGGCCGGTATCCAACACCGTCCATAAATCGGTTGATGAATGCCTTTATTGGCGGAACCAAAGAGTTGTCGCCTGGACTTGATATCACAGTTGATTTTCTTGATTCTTGGTTTGATCTTGATGGCGCCACGGAAATGACCAACCGTCGAATTTCCAGTGGAGTCGATGTCATCTATGCCGATGCACCGGGCGTCGCCGAGACGGCTAGCGAAAGTGGCATTCCTGTCATCAGCAGTCTCAGCGGGATAGAATGGAGACAAGCCGACACTGTCGTAACGGGTGCCCGTTGGCATTTAGAGCCGACTCTACAAGCGGCCATCGAACAGATACGAGAAGGTGGAATCACCACGACAGATTTCGGTGTCTATTCCTACATGCATCACAATGGCTGCTCCCTCGCGCCGGTGGGCCGATTCATCAATGATATTTCAGAGGATGCCGTGGAACTGACGGCTCTGAGGGAACTTGAATTGCGCCAGCAGCGATTCACCGCAACCTTCGATACAGAACGACCCCGTTGATGGCCCCTCTTGCTTTGTAGCTTGGGTCGGCAAAAAGGGTGATGTGCCGCCATTCTGTCGGCACTGAAGTGCTCCTCTTTATTGGTTTGGAATCATCTTGATTCCACGACATCCAATGCCATTTTAGTCAAGATCGGCACTAGTTTGCCCAATTTTCTAGCTTTCTGGGGATTCGACGCATTTCCCTCGCGCCCGCGCCCTTCCACACCAAGCAAAATGGCGGCCAATCTAAACAGGCCAAAAGCCAAGTAAAAATGCCAGTCTTCGGGGACAGGAATGGCACGCCGCCGACAATAATCTTCGACATATGCCTCTTCAGTCGGCAAACCAGTCAACTCCCGCTCTAAACCCCCTAAACCTTTCATTTCACTTTGATGTGGCAAACGCCATTGAGCACATTGATAGCCGAGGTCGGCAAGCGGATGTCCAAGGGTTGATAACTCCCAATCGAGCAAGGCCACCGGCCGGGCCGCTTTGCGATCAATGATAAAATTATCGAGACGGTAATCGCCATGCACAAGGCAAAGGGGTTCATCAGTTTCAATCATATGGTGCTTAAGCCATGATATCAGTGACCAAAGATGGGGATCCGAAATCTTACCATGGTTGCGGCACTGTTGTTCCCAGATGTGCGTTTGTCGAGCAAAATAGTTCCCCGGCCGGCCGAATGATTCTAAACCTATCGAGTGCGGGGTAATCTTATGCAAGGACGCCAATAGATTGTTCATCACATCGTAGATGCCGGCCCTTTGAGAGGGACGCATCTCGGGAAGCGCAGGGTCAAAGAATACCTCCCCACTTACATATTCCATAATGAAGAACGCGCGGCCAAGCGGCGATTCTTTGTCATGCGCCAAGGCCACCATTTTTGGCACCGGAATATCGGTTTGTCGCAAAGCTTGCATCACGCGAAATTCGCGTTCTACGAGATGGGCTGACGGCAGAAGGTGACCCATTGGCTTACAGCGCAACACCAGTTTTTTGCTGTTGGTGAAGATGAGATAGGTCGGATTCGACTGCCCGTTACCGAATTTTTTAATTTTGTGAACCCTGATCTTGGGAATCAAGGTTTGAAGATAAGGTTCAATGCGCGAAACACTTATCGGTTGATTCAACGAATCCACGACTGCCTCATCCCCACCGGTCTTTACCAAGTTGCCGAGACTTTGTTCTCTCTTCATCATCGCACAAGCCCATCATCTCTCATGACTTTGTGCCGCTTTCTGGCCTGATGATCAAGCCACATAACGCCATCAATTTGAGAAATAAATTCCGATAGCGTATGCGTCTTGATGGACTCGGATCAAGCGGGAACAGATGAATGAATTTAGGATTATCAGAATCGGCAAAGAAATTGTTGGCGGTGGCACAGGAGATGATTCGGGAAGAAATCATCCCAAGAGATGAAGAATTTTTAGCCGAGGTCGACAAGGGTGATCGTTGGCAATTCACCGACAGGCAGATACAGATTCTCGACCAATTGAAGGCGTCGGCTCAAAGCCATGGATTATGGAATCTTTGGCACACCGACGGGCCAGGCGGCGCTCTCAATACCGTTGAATACGCGTATTTTGCTGAAGAGATGGGAAAATCACATCTTGCGCCTGAAGTGTTTAACTGCAACGCGCCCGATACCGGCAATATGGAAGTACTGACAAAATTTGCTACAGACGAGATAAAAGCGACATGGCTTCAACCCTTATTGGATGGCAAAATTCGCTCCGCTTACTTGATGACTGAACCTCAGGTGGCGTCATCCGATGCGACGAATATTTCGATGTCGTGTGTGCGCCAAGGTGACCATTATGTGTTAAACGGTGAAAAATGGTGGGCAACAGGTGCTGGCGACCCCCGCTGCCAACTCTATCTCGTCATGGTTCAAACAGATAAAGACGGGGCGCGTTATGCCCAACATTCAATGATTATCGTCCCGGCCGAGACCGCTGGGATCGACATTCTGCGACCGATGACGATTTATGGCAGTGACGATGCGCCGCACGGTCACATGCATATTCGATTTCGCGATGTCCGTGTGCCATCGCAAAATTTGTTGGTGGGTGAAGGCCATGGTTTCAAAATCGCCCAAAGCCGCCTCGGGCCCGGACGAATACACCATTGTATGCGGGCCATCGGACAGGCCGAGAAATCTCTCGAACTCTTGTGTCAGAGGTCTTTGTCACGCCAAGCGTTCGGCCAATCACTAGCGCGACTTGGCGGAAATCTCGACATTGTGGCGCAATCACGAATCGACATTGAAGCCACTCGATTGTTGTGTTTGAAAACAGCTTGGTTGATGGACCAAGGAGATCAGCGAGCGGCGGCCCCTTGGATTAGCATGGTTAAAACCCAAGCCCCAAAAATTGCGCTAAAGGTCACCGACGAGGCCATCCAAATGCATGGTGGGGCGGGTATCAGTCAAGACACGCCCCTCGCCCGCCAATGGCTCCACCTTCGCACCTTGCGTCTCGCCGATGGTCCCGACGCGGTTCATCTTCGCCAAGTGGCACGAGCTGAACTGCGCCAGTATGACCGATAATCCTGAGGCCCGGAATGGTTAATCCATGAAGCGCAGAACTTGAAGAATCGATTCTTTGGCATCACCGAAAAACATGCGCGTGTTTTCTTTATAAAATAAGGGATTCTCAATCCCCGAATAACCGGTGCCCTGCCCCCGTTTGGAAACAAACACCTGCTTCGCTTTCCATACCTCTAAAACCGGCATTCCAGCAATCGGCGAGTGGGGATCATCTTGTGCTGACGGGTTCACAATGTCATTGGAGCCCACCACGATGACGACATCGGTCGCGGCAAAATCCTCATTGATTTCATCCATTTCGAGAACAATATCATAGGGAACCTTGGCTTCAGCGAGCAATACATTCATATGACCCGGCAAGCGCCCTGCTACGGGATGGATGGCAAATCGCACCGTTTTTCCATCACGACGCAGTTTCCCAACGAGTTCACTGACCGCTCCTTGGGCCTGCGCGACGGCCATCCCATAGCCCGGGACAAAGATGATATTGTCAGCTTCGGTGAGCGCCGAGGCGACACCGTCGGCATCAATAGCAATCTGCTCACCTTCGACGTTGGATATGGGATCACCAGTGCCACCAAATCCACCGAGTATGACACCTATAAAGTGGCGGTTCATCGCACGACACATGATGTAAGAGAGGATCGCCCCCGATGATCCCACCAACGCTCCGGTGACAATCAATAGGTCATTGCCGAGGGTAAACCCGATCGCCGCCGCCGCCCAACCTGAATAGGAGTTCAACATGGATACCACGACTGGCATATCAGCCCCGCCAATACCCATGATCAAATGCCAGCCTATGGCACCGGCGAGGAGAGCAATAAGGATCAGGGTCCAAAGGCCTCCATCATTAAGATAGATGAAGCCAAGCACCAGACAAACCAGTGCGGCCGCGGCATTCCAAAAATGACCCCCCGGCAATTTCTTTGGCTTTCCATCGAAGTGTCCGGCCAGTTTTCCAAAGGCGACGACGGAACCGGTAAAGGTGACAGCGCCAATGAAAATTCCAAGGAAAATCTCAACTTTGAGCAATCCGATTTCCGCCGCTGTCTTTTTTGCCAATTGCAGCGAAAACCCCGTTAAGGTCTCAATAGCACCGACATAGGATTGAACAAATGTCAGTTCGATATCGGCGTTAAGACCGATGAACACGGCAGCGAGTCCGACAAAGGAGTGTAAAGCCGCGACAAGTTGCGGCATTCCCGTCATCTCGACACGTCGAGCCACAAAGGTTCCGATCACCGCTCCCACCAAAACCATTATTGCGACAATCGCAAAGTTATTGATACCGGCGGAAATGATGGTGGCCACAACCGCCAACAGCATGCCGGCCATACCATACCAAATGGCTCGTTTGGCACGTTCCTGATCGGCTAATCCGCCCAAAGAAAGGATAAACAAAGTCGCGGCCACGACATAGATCGCCAAAGGGGCCCCGGTCGGAAGTTCAAAACTCATTTACGAACTCCGCTGAAACATCGCCAACATACGCCGAGTGACGAGAAAACCGCCGACAATATTGATGCTGGCAATGAGGATAGAAATTGATGCCAATATCAAAACCACATTTTGCGATGATCCCATTTGTAGCAACGCGCCCAATATAATTATACCAGAAATGGCATTGGTCACAGACATCAGGGGCGTGTGTAAAGCGTGGTTGACGTTCCAAATCACTTGGAAACCCACAAAGCAACTCAGAACAAAAACAATAAAATGTTGCATGAAACTGGCCGGTGCCACCACGCCGATGGCAATGGTGACCATCGTCCCGCCAAGCAACAAAAGAGCCTGTTTGCGCGTTGATCGGCGGAATTGGGCACTTCTTTCCTCCCGCCGTTCTTCATCAGTCATTTCTTTCTTTTTGGCCGCTTGAGGCGGCGCGACTGCCGACATCTTTGGCGGCGGCGGAGGAAAGGTGATTTCACCATTGTGGGTCACGGTCGAACCTCGAATCACCTCGTCATCCATATTGTGAACAAGAATGCCGTCTTTATTAGGCGTGAGTTCAGAAATCATATGAAAGATATTGCTGCCGTATAGAGTCGACGCTTGAGCCGCCATTCGGCTCGGATAATCGGTGTAACCAATAATGGTCACGCCGTTTTCTGTGACGATTTTCTGATCCGCGACCGTCATCTCGCAATTGCCGCCTCGCTCCGCCGCTAGGTCGACAATCACTGAACCGGGCTTCATTGCTTTCACCATATCCTCAAGCCACAATTTGGGCGCATCGATTCCCGGTATCAGCGCTGTGGTGATGACAATATCAATCTCTTTGGCTTGATGACGAAACAGTTCAAGTTGTTTTTCTCGAAACTCAGGGGATGAAGGTTTGGCATATCCACCAGTGCCGCCTCCATCTTCTTCAAAATCAAGAAAAAGGAATTCACCGCCCATGGATTGGATTTGCTCGGCCACCTCGGGGCGCACATCAAAGGCTCTGACAATCGCCCCCAGCGATATCGCAGTGCCAATCGCCGATAGACCCGCTACACCCGCGCCAATCACCAAGACTTTGCCGGGAGGCACTTTCCCCGCGGCGGTGATTTGTCCCGTAAAGAAACGCCCAAAGTGACTGCCCGCTTCAATGACCGCACGGTAGCCGGCAATATTGGCCATCGATGATAAAGCGTCCATTTTCTGCGCTCTTGAAATACGAGGCACCATATCCATCGCCACCACCGTGGCCCCTTTATCTTTGGCCGCTTGCAACAATTCGTTATTTTGAGACGGATAGAAAAAAGAAATAAGGGTTTGTCTGTGGCGAAGACTTTCAACATCCTCGGGCGGGCGGACTTTGGCCATCACGTCGGCTTCTGCCCATATGGAGGCCGCATCGGATTTGATGGTGGCTCCGCTCGCTTCGTAAGCGCGGTTATCAAACCCGGACATGTGTCCAGCATCGGCCTCAATAATGACGCTATGACCAAGCTTTGACAATCGTTTGGCCGACTCTGGCGTGATCGCCACGCGGGCTTCACCCGAAAAGTTTTCTTTTAGCGTTCCAATGATCATGGGAAGGTCTGTCAGCGATTCTGCAAAGGATTGGCACTCATTAACATTGATAATCAAATTTCAGCAAGTCATGCCGATGTAGGAGGCAATGAGAACCCACAGAAAGAAAGATGTGATCTAAATGATCGTAAAATTAAACGCAATTTCTTGCTCTCATCGGTGCGGTCTTTGACGAGGTCTACCAACGAATCGCCGGCTTTTGCCGCGAAATGGAGAACCTCCCCCTCATATTTTATTGGGAGTTTTTTTGTCGCGTCTTCAGTGATTTTAATCGTCTTGGTCGCGATTGAGATCGGGTGTTGGATCAAGGGGCGTCGACCATGCTTTTGACGAGATCATAGAGTGATTGAGCGGGCAATCCACGCGCCGTGTTTTCCTCAATCCACATTTGCGCAGCAGGTTCCGCGACCGCGTCACGAAGGGCCGCGAGTTCGCTCTCGTCAAAGGTCACTCTTATGATACCAAATTTGTTGAGAATGGGTTCCAACTTTGCCATGATTTGCTCATTGTAATGAGAAAGATAATGCGCCAAAGCATCATCAACTGATCCTGGTAAAGCGTCGTGTTCTTTATTGCTCAATGACGCCAAAGCATCGGTATTGACGACAATTGGACAATTAAGCGTTCCCGGATTGAGGTTGGTCGTCCACCATTTTCCAATCTCAATAGTTCTGTAAGACATGTGCGCATGCGGCGCAAACGCGACCGCTTCTATGACGCCATTATTGAGAGCTTGGCAAACCTCGGTCGCGGACTGCGACGTAGGACGCCCACCAATAAAGGTCATTGCTTTTTCAATCCCTCCCGTGGCGCGGACAGTGACTCCAGTAAAATCTTGGAGAGATTGTGGGGCTTCGCCGATTCCGACAATATCATATTGGGGAAGTGGCGACGGCATGAGCAATGTGGCGTTCCACCAAGCCAAGTCTTCTACAACCGCGGAATGTTGATAAAGAGCCCGCGAGATTTAGCTTTTTTGCTCTAAACTTGAGATTCCGAGGAATGGCAGTTCGAGAATTGTGATGGAGGGATTTTTGTCACAATGGTAGCCGGCACAAAATTGTGCCATTTCGAACGCACCTCGTAAAATCCCCTCACGATTCTCTGTATTTTTGGAAAGACCGCCTTAGGACAGGTTGAGTTTGAATTCACCATTGGTCTTTTGGCTCACTAATTCGGCCATTTTTTTCAAATGCTCGGTAAAGGCGCGCCGAGTGCCCCAAAGAGAGACATTCCATTCTTGGGCAGCGAGTTCACTGCCCAAGGTCAGCTAGAAAGAGTGGGATTCATAAATTGATGCAGACACGGCGCACCCCGACCCCACCTGCTGCTGTTCTCGGAATCGACATATTAGAGCCATTGGCAAAATACATTCAGGCTATTTTTGTTGTCTCAAAACGAGGAGTTGTGGTGCCCTCAGAGAGACTCGAACTCCCGACCTCCTGATTACAAATCAGATGCTCTTCCAGCTGAGCTATGAGGGCTTTGCGACACTTTCTTACTAAAGGTCTCGGCGATAAAATTGCAAGATATAATCCCGGCGATTGACGCTTGTGCTATTTGGCACGCGCCAACCAAAGAACACCGACCGACCCAACAAGCGTAACAAGTAAGGCGGCCGGCGCGGCTTCTGGTAAATTCTCTAGCGATGCCCTTTCATAGACTCGGGTCGCCAGCGTATTAAAATCAAAAGGCCGCAACAACAGAGTGGCCGGCAACTCCTTTACACAATCGACAAAAACGAGCACCAATCCGGTGAGCAGCGAGCTTCGAATCAAGGGCAAATGGACAGAAAACAGGGTGGCCGATGGAGATTTGCCAAGCGAGCGTGCGGCACTGCCAAGCGATGGGGAGACCCGTCCAATCGCCGAATCAGCCGCCCCATGAGCGACGGCAAAGAAACGCACACAATAGGCGAGGATCACGGCAAAGGCCGACCCAGTCAAGACCAGACCGACATCAATCCCAGTGAGCCATTGGAGGAGGTCGGCAAGCAAATGATCAGTATAGGCGAGTGGCAGGAGCAAACCGAGGCCAATTACAGCCCCTGGAATGGCGTATCCGAGGGTCGAAAATGGGGTCAGAATTCGTGGAATGGCATGAATAGAAATTTGCGCCGAATAAACCATGATGACGGCCCCAATCATCGCAATGAACGCCGCTGTGGCACCCGTGAAAACAGTGTGAGTCAGTGCTTGCAATAGGTTTGAATCAACCCAATGATCCATCGAGCCAAGCGCGTGCATCATCACCACTCCGATCGGCAAAAAGAATCCAACCACGACCGGTATGACACAGAAAACGACGGCAATAAACGCTTTGAGACCATGAAGAGTCTTCTGATGCGATACGCGGAAGGAATTTGACGCATTAGAGAATCGCATTCGACGACGATTTGTCCGTTCAACGGCGACAAGAATGGCCATTAAGACCATCACCAGTAATGCCAGCTGAGCCGCTCCACCGACATTGCGAGCGTCAAGCCAAATCGAAAAGATTCCAGTGGTCAGCGTCTGCACGGCAAAATATTCGACCACACCAAAGTCACTCGCTGTTTCCATCATAACAAGAGCAATACCCGCGGTGATACTCGGACGTGCCAAACTTACCGTCACTTTGAAAAATCTTTTGATGGGACCGGCACCAAGGGTTCTTGCCACATCATGGGGCAACATTGATTGCTCACGCAAGGCCATCCGTACCAACAGATAAACATAAGGGTAGAGCGCCGCTGACAAGATAATGATAGCCCCGCCGAGTGAACGGATTTCGGGAAAGAAATATTCATTTGAGTTCGACCAACCAAAGATGGCGCGCAGTGACGATTGCAAAGGGCCGGCGTATTCAAAAAAATCAACGAGGGCATACGCGCCGATATAGGCGGGGACCGCGAGGGGTAGAAAAAGCATCCAACTCAACGTACGTCGGAAGGGAAATTGGTTCAGGGTCACGAGCCACGCGGCGACCGTTCCAACAATTCCAGCAAGGGCTCCAACCGCGACGGTCAACAAGATTGTATTGGTCAGGTAGCGCGGCAGAACCGTCGACAACAAATGGCTCCAAATATCATCCGAGGGCGTCACCGCGAGCACCATGACAGACACCACAGGCAAGGCAATGATACCGGCCAACAGAATGGCCGTGGCGGCCGGCATTCCCCTATTGATACGGTGGTAACGCTCGAACGATATGAAAGTCATGTCTTTCCGTTTCACTCACGACTGATGGGGAGAAATGTGACAAGGGGCAAGCATGAATAATTTTTGTAACTGAAAACCCAAACGGTGCCCCACTGTTAAGATTCAGATTAGGTGATCCATAAGAAAAAAGCAAATCGATCGGGTTCTCATTGACCCGAAACGCACTCTGTTTTTGGCATATCCAATAGTTCACGAAAGCGAGAACCGCCTTGGGATGATTCGCGCCATTCTTGCTTACCTCACCGAGCGATAACTAATGCATTATGATAGGTTGATTGATCACCTCAACCGAGTGTAGAAATGACATCCATGATGACTTTCTTGTTTGTCTTTGGGATCCTGCTCGTCGCCGCAAGTCTCATCATCATCGTGTTCTGCATCCTCAAGGTTTGGCACCATCGCCGATCAAGGCTTGGAGATTCAGAGCTGCGAGAGAAACTTGGCAAACTTGTCACCATCAATCTTGTTGCCTTGTGTACCGCGGCTTTGGGCGCGAGCTGTGCGGTCATTGCGTTGCTTTTGGCTTAACTCTCTTGAACAATTCCAAAGACTTCGATGAGAGTGTGATCAATCATGCGCAAACATCTATCAGAGGAAAATCGGTGATCTTCGTCCTTTACCAATCGCAGTTCAACATCTCGTCCTCTGATATGATTGAGGAGTCGAATGGCAACCGATTGATCAACATCTGTGTCCGCTGAACCCTGCAGAAGGCGCACCGGAAAAGGTAAATCGAGAGTCTTGGTCATGATCAAATTGTTGGCCCCATCATCAATCAGTTTGCGCGACACCCACAATCCATCATCCGAATATTCCGACGCCATTTGACAAAAACCCTTCTCCTGGAGGTCTTGCCACTCAACCCGACTTAAGCGATGACATTCAAAATCAACCGTAAAATCGGGCGCGGCGGCGATACCAATGAA
The DNA here is from genome assembly GCA_022824005.1 of Paracoccaceae bacterium. Lineage (GTDB taxonomy): Bacteria > Pseudomonadota > Alphaproteobacteria > Rhodobacterales > Rhodobacteraceae > JAPOXR01. The sequence continues at coordinate 51,081 of JAJEBG010000027.1, read as the reverse complement.
GGCGGCGATTCGCTGTTTCAACTCACCTTTTGCGAGCAGCAAGGAAATCCAACCTCCCATTGAAGAGCCAACAAAAATTTGTGGGCCTGTTGTCACTTCACGAATGATATCTTCCGCGTCCTGCCGCCATTCACTGATGCATCCATCTTCAAACCGCCCTGAAGATTTTCCATGCCCAGTATAATCAAACCGAAGAAAAGCCCGCCGATGTTGCTTGGCAAATGTCTCTATATGTTGCGCTTTGGTGCCATCCATGTCAGAAGCATAACCCCCCAAAAAAACAATTCCTGGTTGTTGGCCCGATGATTGGCAATAGGCAATACGACGACCATTGGGTAAATTCAGATATTGTGTCGACACTCTTTTCTCCTTTTTTTGCCCATGACCTCTTTAGGCGACCGTTATGAACTTGTCCCTCCTTGCAAATGCTCACCTCAATCCAGTATGAATGGCACAAGGGTGAGAGCAATAGGCATGAACTTCAAAGCCTTAATTCAAATTCTTGTATGATTGACAATCAATAACCCATTGTTCGGTCAGTCAGGTTTGCCCAATACGCAATGTTAGATCGTGAATTGACAAAAGGCCTATGTGACGATGACCTCAATAAATCTGACATTTCCTGACAACAGCGTAAAGTCATTTCCATGCGGCATCACCGCCGCCGAAATCGCTAATGAAATCTCCCAATCCTTGGCAAAGAAGGCTGTTTCGGCAAACTTTAACGGCACTCACTGGGATTTGTCATGGCCGATAACATGCGATGGCCAAATCAAGATCAATACCATGTCGGACGAACCGGTCGCCCTTGAGTTGATCCGACACAGTATGGCTCACATCATGGCACGAGCCGTTCAAGAAATTTGGCCAGAGACCAAAGTGACCATCGGACCGGTCATTGACAACGGCTGGTATTATGATTTTGACCGTGCGCAACCTTTCACGCCTGATGATCTATCAAAGATTGAAGACAAAATGAAAAAGATCATCGCGCTCCGGGAGCCGATTAGGAGCGAAATCTGGGCGCGCAAGGCGGCTATTGCACATTACACGGCCAATCATGAACCGTACAAGATTGAATTGGTTGAAGCGATCCCAGAAGATTCACCGGTTCGCATGTATTGGCATGGCGATTGGCAAGACCTCTGTCGTGGGCCCCATCTCTCAAATACAGGCCAAGTGCCCGCCGACGGATTTGCTTTAGAGAAAGTCGCCGGGGCTTACTGGCGAGGAAATTCACAAAATCCTATGTTGCAGCGCATTTATGGAATCGCCTTCCGCAACCGCAAACAACTCAAGTCTCACCTTCATATGCTTGCGGAGGCGCAAAAGCGTGACCATCGGCGGGTGGGCGTGCAGATGAATCTTTTTCATTTTCAGGAGGAAGCTCCTGGCATGGTCTTCTGGCATCCCGATGGCTGGACCCTTTATCGCACGCTCCGTGATTACATGGCACGGCAACAGACTAGAAGCGGCTATGTCGAAGTACAAACACCGGCGGTGCTAGAACGGTCGTTGTGGGAAGAATCCGGGCATTGGGAAAAATTTCGTGAGAACATGTTTCTCGTCGAAATTGACAATCCTCAGCATGACGATCAGGCCAAATGTAACGCGCTCAAGCCCATGAACTGTCCGGGTCATGTGCAAATCTATAATAAAATTCAAAAGAGTTACCGCGATTTGCCATTTCGTATGGCCGAGTTTGGTGCTTGCAGCCGCTATGAACCTTCAGGAGCGTTGCATGGATTGATGCGAACCCGTGGCTTCGTTCAGGATGACGCCCACATCTTTTGTACTGAAGCACAAATTGAGACCGAAACAGCCTCCTTTATTGACATGCTGTCACAAATTTATGCCGATTTGGGCTTCACAGAATTTGTCGTCAAATTCGCCGACAGACCTGCAAAACGCGCCGGTGCTGATGACGTTTGGACCCGTGCTGAGAAAGCTTTGATATCGGCCACTGAAGCGGCGGGCTGTGACTATAAATTGAACCCCGGAGAAGGGGCATTCTATGGCCCGAAACTCGAATTTGTGCTGACGGACGCGATTGGTAGAGACTGGCAATGTGGGACTCTGCAAGTCGATTTTGTCCTCCCCGAACGACTAGGGGCTACATATGTGGGGCGTGATGGTGCAAAACATCGTCCTGTCATGCTGCATCGAGCCATTCTGGGTTCTTTTGAACGATTTATTGGGATTCTCATTGAGAATTATGAGGGCAAATTTCCCTTCTGGTTGGCCCCATTGCAAGTGGTGGTAACGACCATCACATCACAGGCTGATGGATTCGCTAACGATGTGACAAAGCAACTCAATTCGTTAGGTCTACGGGCCAAAGTAGATTTACGAAACGAAAAAATAAATTATAAAATTCGTGAGCATTCTGTTGCAAAAGTTCCGGTGATTCTTGCCGTTGGTGAGAAAGAAGTGCAAGAGAATACCGTCAGTGTTCGCCGGCTCGGAGAAAAGTCTGTCACACAGGTTGACCTTGACACGCTCAAATCGCAATTAATTGAAGAGGCCAAACCACCGGATTTGCGGTGATCGGAATCGCTGAACAACAAATTAGGTCTCATTCCGTTTAGAAAAACCGATTTCAATTGAAAATAGACAATTCTCAATCTATATTTTCCACCATTGATTCAGAAAAGGACATAGGAAAATACCAAGAAGACCGTTTAATGCACCGGACAAACGAGACAATCGTCCCCGGGCAAATGCAGGAATTACCGCCCCAACGGTGCGCGTTATTGGCTCCCAAGGGCAAAATCATGGAGTGATGTCCCCCGCCGAGGCTTTGAAATTGGCGACTGATGAGGGACTTGATCTTGTGGAAATCTCTCCCACCGCGTCGCCTCCCGTCTGTAAAATCACCGACTTTGGCAAATATAAATACGCGCTACAGAAGCGCGAATCTGAGACTCGGCGAAAGCAAAAGGTCATTGATGTCAAAGAGGTCAAGTTTAGGCCCAATACCGATACCCACGATTATGAAACTAAAATCAAGAGTATCACCCGATTTCTTGGCAATGGTGACAAAGTCAAAATTACCATGCGGTTTCGCGGTCGCGAGATGGCCCATCAAGAACTCGGGCATGATCTTCTGCAACGGGTGGCCGAAGATATGAATGAGTCAGGCAAGGTCGAGGCGATGCCAAAAATGGATGGAAGACAAATGTCAATGGTCATCGCCCCCGTCAAATAAGCAATCGGTGGCTTTTGTCACCTGTTATGCCAAGCTATGTATCACAGCGGAACCCTCGTATAATGAATTCAGTGATTGTGTCCGCCGCGCGGCGGACCCCGATTGGCGGTATGTTGGGAGAATTATCGCCACTCACGGCCCCCGAACTTGGCGGCGCCGCGATAGCGGCGGCGTTGCGTGATTCGACACTTCCACCGCATCAGATCGACGAAGTTCAGATGGGTTGTGTGCTGGCCGCCGGCATCGGTCAAGCGCCGGCTCGACAGGCTAGTCTCGGTGCCGGTATTCCCGATTCGGTTCCTTGCACGACGATCAACAAAATGTGTGGCTCAGGTATGCAGACGGTCATGAACGCTTATGATCGAATAGGCTTGGGCGACGCAAAAATCGTTGTCGCGGGCGGCATGGAAAGCATGTCGAACGCCCCTTACCTATTGCCCCGTATGCGTGCTGGAAGCCGTTTAGGACATGTTGAAGCCACCGACCATATGTTTCTTGATGGTTTGGAAGACGCTTACGATAAGGGACGGCTGATGGGTGAATTCGCGGAAGAATGTGCCGACGAATACCGATTCACAAGACGCGAACAAGACGAATTTGCTTTGGCCTCGCTTGACCGTGCGATCAACGCCCGAAAGGATGACGCGCTGCAACCAGAAATTTCACCCCTTCAAGTCGCCTCAGGAAGACGCATTGTCACGATTGAAGTTGACGAACAGCCTCAACGGGCCCGTCCTGACAAAATTCCTCATCTAAAACCGGCCTTTCGCCGAGATGGCACGGTCACGGCGGCCAATTCGTCGTCAATATCTGATGGGGCCGCTTGCTTGATTCTCGCCACAGAACAAGAAGCTAAGCGGCGGAAATTACCTCATTTGGCAAAGATTGTTGGGCATGAAACGGCTGCCAAACATCCCAGTCAATTTACCACCGCGCCTTCTTTGGCGGTGCAAAAACTCCTGACTAAATTATCTTGGACAGTTAATGAGGTTGATTATTGGGAGGTCAATGAGGCGTTTGCCGTCGTCTGTCTCGCGTTCATGCGTGACATCGGCATCTCACATGATCGTCTCAATGTGCGCGGCGGCGCGTGTGCCCTCGGTCATCCCATCGGGGCTTCGGGCGCGCGCATTCTTGTGACCCTTATCCATGCCATGCGTGCGCATGGCGGGCGGAGGGGAGTCGCGGCCATTTGCATTGGGGGTGGCGAAGCGACAGCGGTCGCGTTTGAAGCCATGGAGTGAGTCTGTGCTTCACTATTAGCGATGCCGTTCAAAGTCTCCATCTTTGATGCACCCATAACCACTGGTCAGGATAGCGGTTCACCATCTTTTCCAAACTTTTTGTCAGTTTCGTGGTCATGACTTCCGCCGATGCGGGCACAATCGGTTCCTCAACAACAATTTCAAAGTCAAACCCGTTGGCGAGACGAACACCATAAAATGGAACAAGCAAAGCGTCGCAACTTAATGCGAGTCGCGCCGCTGAGATGCTCGTGCGAGCCTCAACCCCCATAAATTTGATCGGGATTCCTCCCACATGACGCACGTCATGGAGGACCATCAGCCAACCGCTCGCCCGAAGAAACGCCATCATATCGCGTAGCCCGGCGATGCTTCTAGGAAAGACCGGCTCACCAATATAGGAAAATGACGCGAGGTGATGCTGTTCATAGACGAGATTATTGGTGGGACGATACAGACCCCCCAGAATCTGACCCTCATTTATCAAATTTGTGCGTTGCGGTGATGTGGTCGCAAAGGCGTTCGTCTGCCACGTCTTCACACGATGAATCAAGACCGCCCGACCGGCCTCGAAATTACCAAAATGTCCCGTCGCGAAAACGACCCCTTGGCCCTTCAGGTGCGCTTCACGTAGATTGTCGAGCCCCGCTCCCGTAAGATTCGAATTTTTGACATGATTGACAAAGTGATGAGCCGCATTGTGCTCGGCAAACATTCGACCACAATTATCAAGGCACGAACTCGATATTTTCTGTCTTTGGAATCGTGTCAATTGTGGCTTGACCAATTTGAGGTTGTCGTCAATCCGCCTTTCGTAGTTTGTGACCTTGCCGACCAGCCTTCTCATAAACCACCCCCCAAGCACCACTTTTGCTCGATAGGGAAACGCTTGCAAAATAAATAAAAATACACGCAGCGGGAGAACAACAATAGCATCACGCCATTGTTGACTCGCGGGCCGTTTCAATTGGCTCTTATCAAACATTGTCGGCTTGCCCTCGTGAACGTCTCTCTCTGTACCAGACAAAAAGGCCAGCTCCGGCCACAATGGAAGCCCCGATTATCGTCCAAGAGTCAGGAATATCAGCAAAAAAAACGAAACCGTTAACTGTGGCAAAGATCAAGGCGACGTAGGTAAAGGGAGCGAGAGCTGAGGCCTCGGCTAGGAAGTGAGCTTTGATAAATAACCAATGTCCCGAGGCGGCGCAGATAGCAATCAGCAAGAACCACGGGATATCATTCAGAGCCGGTGTTTGCCACGAAAAAGGAACGATCAGTGTCGAAAGAACCGCCCCCGCTAGCGTGGTAAATAGAAAACTGCTCCATACATTTTCGTCTTTGCTTAAATACCGAGTGAGAACAGCAAATGTCGAATAAAAGATCGCTCCCCCAAGAGCATAGAGAGAGTAAGGCGAAAAAACCTCTGTTCCGGGACGAATAATGACAAGGGTTCCCGTCAGTCCCAGAACAATGCCCAAGACCCGCTGCCAACCCACGCGTTCTTTCAGCAAGAAATGAGCCAGCACCGAGATGATGAGAGGACTCGTTTGTAAAATGGTTGTGGCCGACACCAAATCGACTTTGGTGATACCAACAAAGAAAAACAATGAGGCGCAAAATAAACTGAGCGACCGTAATGATTGTAAAATGGGGTGCTTTGATTGGGTAATCATTCTCAAATGTTGCCAAAACAGTACGGCAACAAGGAGAGTTTGACCAAAATATCGCACCCAAACGAGCTGCAACACGGAATATTCATTCGATAAAAATTTGACGGTCGCGTCCATTCCGCACAGACAGAACACGGCGGCGATAATGAGCAAAATTCCACGATGAGCTGACGGGATACGTGCTTTCATTCTGTGCAATTTAGGCATCTTAATTGACCTCGTCAGTGATTTCAGAGAAGGCTTCCTGCATTCATAGGAACACACGGACTTGGAAAGGCGGCCGCAAGAAAATCAATGGTCTGCAATATATCCACACTCAGTCAAGATAAAACCGTATAATTGAATGATATCAATTGATTTTGGAAGAGGTCAGGACGACAATGTCAATCCTTAGTCCGTGGCCTTGCGGACCTTGACGGTTGTTTAAGAACGAGATTTTCCCTCTTGATTTTTAGTTAAACACAAGAAAGGTCAATGAGAGAATTTTTGTGGGTGACGGCTTGGTCTTCCATCAACATTGATTAAACTCAATTGATAAGGGCGTGCGGCGGAAATATGACTTATCGGCTCGAGAGATTATGACCAAGATCAAGCAAACCGCTGGCGAGAGGTTTATCGCCGCGATGCGGCATCTCGCTAACACAGTCAATGTGGTGACCACAGACGGCCCGGCGGGGCGTGCTGGGGTCACCGTGTCAGCCATGTCGTCAATTTCTGCCGATGAGAATCGTCCGTCTCTGTTGATATGCGTTCACAATTTGAGTTCCGCCTGCGAACCCATACTCACAAACCGAAAATTCTGCGTGAATGTCCTCAGCGATGATCAATCTCACATCGCCGATGTCTTTGCTGGACGCATCCCACCCGCCGATGGCAGTGGCAATAAATTTTCTTGTGCCGATTGGGTGGGAGACCATTCGCCCCGAGTGGTTGATCCATTGGTCGCATTCGGTTGTGACCTCGTCCAGAATTATCGAATTGGAACTCATGTCATCTGTGTTGGTGAAGTCCGTGAGACCTTCATCAATGGGGGAAAATCCCCTCTGATTTATGCCAATCAAGCCTATCGGCCAAGTTCGCGCGATTTCGTGGACATGGAAGCTCCGATTGAAAAAAGATCAACTCCTATGCTTCGCGTTGGTGTATTACCGTCACTCATGCCACTGATCCCCGTGACGGCGATCAATCAATACATGGACAGACATCTTCAGGATGGGTTTTCGATCAAGCAATATGGGCATGGCGAACTTATGGCAGGCTTGCGTTCAGGCTGTCTTGATTTAGCCATCGTCTCCGATTCCTTTACCGAAGCCGAATTTATGGCCGAACCCTTAATAGAGGCTCAAACCCATGTGCTTTTGGCGGCGTCTCATCCACTGGCTCAGTCAACCTCAATCTCTCTGACAACTCTTTCAAGTTGTCGCTTGATTATGGTTGATGATGTCATCACGCGTCAGCGAATTCAGTCGCTCTTTTCAAAATTGGGCCTCAGTCCTGACCCCTCCCCACTCGAAACTTCATCATTTGACCAAGCTTGCCGTCTGATTGAAACAAGCGCCGCTTACAGTCTTATTGAAATGAAGCCAGGCTCTCAGCACCTCCTCCACGGCAACGAGTTGCGTCTATTGCCACTGTCCGAAAAAGAGAGAATCGACTCGCTCTCAGTGATCGCCCTCACATCACGAGTCGAGCGAAAAGCGGGCGTTTTAGAATTTATTAAACTTTTTCAGAGAGAAGGTTGCCGAGAATGATGGTGATCCATCATACGGATTCCCGTCAACACCAAAGGAGACGCTCCTTGATCGCTCGCCATTTACTCGGTTTTTTGATGTTGATAAAGCCCATGCCGAAGACTTGGCGAGATAACTGTAATTTGATGACCAATACCCTCTCAAGAATCCCAGAGTCATGGGCTGGGACATTGATTGAATCGGGTTGATTGATTGCTTGGCATTAAGCCGCCTTGGCCAGATTTCTTAAGACAAAATGCAACACACCCCCATTGCAGACATATTCGGCTTCCACTTCGGTGTCGACTCGACAAAGAAGATCAATCGTTTTTTCGGCACCACTGGCGTCGGTGATTTTACAAGGGACTTCCATGGCCGGCAAAAACTCGCCATCAAGGCCTGAAATATCAACACGCTCTGTCCCCTTGAGTTTGAGATCAAGCCGACTGACGCCGCTCGGCAGTTGGAGTGGAATGACGCCCATGCCGACAAGATTTGAGCGGTGAATGCGCTCAAAACTCTCTGCAATCACCGCCTTGATTCCAAGTAAACTCGTGCCCTTTGCGGCCCAGTCGCGGGACGAGCCAGTCCCATAAAGTTTTCCACCAAATACGACCAGTGGAACCCCCTGTTCCTTGTAGGCCATGGCGGCCTCGAAAATACTGACCTGCTCCTCTCGGCGATCATGAGGATCCAAGGTATAACCGCCCTCCACGCCATCAAGCAATTCATTACGAATACGAATATTGGCAAAAGTGCCTCGCATCATCACTTCGTGATTGCCGCGCCGCGAGCCGTAGGAATTAAAATCTCTCGGTGCCACCTGCCGTTCACGAAGATACTTGCCAGCCGGCGATTCTGCGGCGAATGAACCCGCTGGCGAGATATGGTCCGTTGTGACCATATCCCCAAGGACCGCTAGAATGCGCGCATTTTCGATATTGTTGATACCGGGCGGTTCTTGATGGAGATCATCAAAATAAGGCGGATTTCTGACATAGGTTGATGCCGCCGGCCAACCATAGGTGAGACTGTCTGAAGACTCGACTTTCTGCCAATCTGCGTCGCCAGCAAAGACATCAGCATATTTTTTGACGAAGGTCTCTCGGGTCACTGTCGCCTCAACGAGATCGGCGATTTCCTTTGAGGTCGGCCAAATATCCTTCAAATAGACATCTTGCCCAGCCGCGTTGGTGGCAATCGGCTCCCTCGTCAAATCGATATTCATATCGCCAGCCAAAGCATAAGCAACAACGAGAGGCGGCGACGCGAGATAATTGGCGCGCACATCGGGGCTGATTCGACCTTCAAAATTTCGGTTACCTGAGAGCACCGACACGGCCACCAAATCGCCTTCTGAGATGGCGGATGAAATTTCAGCCTGCAAGGGGCCAGAATTACCAATACAGGTCGTGCAGCCATAGCCAACCAAATTGAAGCCAATAGCGTCGAGATCATCCTGCAATCCAGCATCCTTGAGATATTCAGTCACAACCTTCGATCCTGGCGCTAGCGATGTCTTTACCCAAGGTTTTCTCGTCAAACCAAACGACCGCGCCTTACGGGCCACGAGGCCGGCACCGAGCATCACATGGGGATTCGATGTATTGGTGCAGGATGTAATGGAGGCAATGACAACAGAGCCATCTCGAAGGGTGAAGGTTTCACCGTCAACTTCCTCTGCGTGATCACAGCCAATGGGCTTTTTTTGCCTAAATTCTGCCGCCACATGACGAAACGAGTCTTTAGCTTCCGACAAAGGCGTGTGATCTTGCGGCCTTTTGGGTCCTGAAATGGCAGCGACAATGGTCGACATATCGAGGCTCAAGATATCGGTGAAAACGAGCTCATCATTCCCTTCTCGCCACAGTCGATTCTCTTTGGCATAGGCTTCAACCAAGGCAATTCGCCCCCCGTCCCGACCCGTTTGCCGCAGATAATTGAGCGTCTTGTCATCAATCGAGAAGAAGCCACAAGTGGCTCCGTATTCAGGTGCCATGTTGGCAATAGTGGCACGATCGGCGATCGGTAGGGAGGCAAGACCGCTGCCAAAAAACTCGACAAATTTCCCCACCACGCCGAAATCTCGCAGCATTTTGACAACCTTCAGAACAAGATCTGTCGCCGTCGTGCCCTCGCATAATTCACCCGTTAATTCAAACCCAACCACCTCGGGGATGAGCATGGACACAGGTTGACCGAGCATCGCCGCTTCGGCTTCAATTCCACCAACCCCCCAGCCCAAGACCGCCAGGCCATTGACCATCGTGGTGTGGCTGTCGGTCCCGACTAAAGTGTCGGGATAGGCAATGAGAGATCCGTTTTGATCCTCGCCCGTTAAAACAGTCTGGCTCAAGAATTCCAGATTGACCTGATGACAAATACCCGTACCAGGTGGCACCACTCGAAAATTCTCAAAAGCACCCTGCCCCCACTTTAAAAATTTATAACGTTCAAGATTGCGTTCGTATTCACGTTTTACATTCTGCTGAAAAGCTCGAGGAGAGCCAAACTCATCGACCATAACCGAGTGATCGACAACGAGGTCAACCGGTACCAAAGGATTGATTCGGCGAGCATCTCCACCGAGTGAGACAATGCCATCGCGCATCGCCGCCAAATCCACAACCGCGGGGACACCTGTAAAATCTTGCATCAACACGCGGCTCGGTCGAAATCCGATCTCGCTCGCCTGTCGCCCGCCATTTTTCAACCATTGAGAGAAAGCGGCGATATGACCCGCTTGGACACTGGAATCGTCATACGAGCGTAATAGATTTTCGAGAAGAACGGTCAAAGATGTGGGTAATCCAGCAAAATTTCCTAATCCTTCAGTTTCCGCCGCCGCCACTGAAAAATAATCAACTTTATCGTCCGCCCATTTTAATTGTCGGCGCGTGACACTCGACCGTGAGCCTATTGAAATTGCCATCTCTTGTTGACCTCATTAACTTTTCTCGACGACGGCATTCATGCACTTAATTTTGCGTCATTGGAACCCGCCACCCATAATAGGCCGAAACTTCGTCTCGACATGTCTCTTTTAAGAATTGCAGGTAATGGGTTCAACATCTTCATCAAAGCGCCGATGAGTTTTGCCAAACCTAAAAGATCGACACTTTTCTGCCAGAGGTAATCACAGTGCGGATGTTTGGCGGTTCTGATAGACTGAAGCTCAATCGATTAAAAAGACCATTGATACATAGGCGATATGAAAGCCATGCCTCAATCATCTGATATCACAGTCGCAGCGGACATTGGCGTTCAAGCAGAGGCCATCGTCGGCCAACGCGGCGGACGGCCAATCTTTGAAGGTCTATCTTTTGCCGCGCATTCCGGTGATTTTCTGGTTTTTTGCGGCCCTAACGGCATCGGCAAAACGACTTTACTCTATACTCTCATCGGACTGAGTGAACTTATTGATGGCCATTTGTCCATCTCCCACGACGATTGTCTTTTTCTCGGTCACGGTGACGGGTTGAAAGGCGAGCTTACGGTGGCACAAAATTTGGCGTTCTGGATTGGTGTTTTTGGGGGCGAGATTCCGGATAGCGATCAATGGCCTTTTGATATCCAAAAGATTCTTGATCGAGAGGTGCGGCATTTGTCATCAGGACAACGACAAAAGGTGGCGCTCGCTTCGGTCATTTTTGGTGGGCGAAAGATTTGGATTCTCGATGAACCCACAACCGGGCTTGACGCTTCGTCTGCGGCCGAATTTTGCCAATGGGCGCAAGAACATTGCGACAAGTCAGGTATCGTCATTGCCACAACACATATGGCGTTTGAATATAAGAGAGGTCAGACCCTTGATCTCGCGTCCTTTGCCATAACCAGATAAGCCGTATGAAAGAATTGTTTCTTCATGAGTGGCGACTGTCACGACAGGGCGGCAGCCGATTCGGTATGGCACTTGTCTTGTATTTTGCCATCGGACTCCTCGTCTCTCTGGGATTGGGTCCCGATCGCTCGACTCATGCCTTGATGGCCCCGTCCATTCTATGGGTGGGTGCTCTCCTCTCGAGTCTCCTGACGCTTGACTCGTTGCTTTTTCGTGATCACGACGATGGAACCATTGAACGATTGATACTCGCCCCTGTCCCCATGGAAACCCTGATCATGATCAAGGTCCTGACTCATTGGGTTTTGGTGGCGCTCCCACTCTGTCTCGTGACACCTCTCGTCGGGTTGATGATGAATCTTGATATTTACGCGGGCATGTGGGCGGCGCTGACACTCTGCATAGGCACGCCGGCGATCAGTGCGATCGGAATCTTCGTGGCGGCGTTGACACTCGGAATGCGACAAGCACATCTCTTACAAGCCGTCCTCATTATCCCCGCCTGTATTCCCACGCTGATTTTTGGCTCGCTCGCGGCGTCTCAACTGATGACCGATTCGCCCTCTATTGAACGAACGTTGGCCGCATTGGCCGCCATATCATTGGCATCCATCGGCCTCACCCCATTTTGCACGTCGCTTCTTCTGCATTTGAATTCGCGACGTTAAGCCTCCATATCATTCAAGAATAAAACATTAGGCATCGAATGCAGATTCTCAATAAATTCTGGAATTTGGCCAATCCCCGTCGCTTCATTGATTTGGTGTCGGCGATTCTTCCTTTCCTCTCGTGGCTTTCGCTGATTTGTCTGATCATAGGTTTGACTTGGGGATTTGCTTTCACGCCGCCTGACTATGCCCAAGGCACGGCAGTGAAGATTATGTTCCTGCATGTGCCATCGGCCTTTATGGCCATCAATATTTGGCTGATGATGCTCATCGCTTCGTTAGTATGGTACATTCGCCGCCATCATGTTTCGGCATTGGCGGCCCGCGCCGCGGCACCTGTGGGCGCCGTGATGACCGTGATTGCCATCGCTACAGGGGCGCTATGGGGCCATCCGATTTGGGGAACTTGGTGGGCCTGGGATCCTCGACTCACTTCATTTTTTATTCTTTTGCTCTGCTATATTGGCTATGTAGGACTTTGGCGTGCCATTGAAGCACCGGTTTGGGCGGCTGATGCGACAGCTGCACTTTGTTTGTTTGGCTCCGTATTTGCTCTCTTGTCACGTTACGCCGTCAATTTCTGGAATCAGGGACTCCACCAAGACTCGACTCTATCGTTGGATCAGGAAACGCATATTCATAATATCTATTATTTTCCGTTGTTGCTCTGCATGATCGGCTTTGCGATCTTTGCAATCACCCTCATCCTGTATCGCACCCGAACCGAAATTCTTAAAGCCCGTGTCGAACTCAAAGGACTCACGACTGATGATCATTGACCTCTCGCCCTATGGGCTGGAGATTGTTCTGGCCTATCTGGTATCACTCTCACTTCTTGTCGCCTTGGTCTTTTCATCATGGATCGCCCATCGCAAAGTCAGTACTCAAGATCGCGGTTCGAATTAAACACGATGCCGCGTTACAAAACGTTATTACTCATCCCTCTCGTTATTTTGCTGTCGGTGGGAGGACTCTTTTTTGTTGGATTGCAGGACGGTCAAGACGATGGTGGGTTGGCCTCGGCTTGGCTTCACCAGAAAGCTCCGGAATTTAACCCACAGCCATTTGGTGAAGAAGAGACACCGAACCAAACTGATCTCCAACAACCAACAATCAAATTGGTTAATTTCTGGGCCAGTTGGTGTGCGCCTTGCCGAGTTGAACATCCTCATCTTGAAACACTCAAGGATCAAGGACATATCATTCTTGGAATCAATTATAAGGATAAGGCAGAACAAGCGCACGAATTTCTTCGTGAGTTGGGCAACCCTTACCATAAAATCGGCGGTGACCCGACAGGACGGACAGCGATACATTGGGGCGTCTATGGAATCCCTGAAACCTTTGTGATTGATTCTCAAGGCGTGATTCGTCTCCGCTGGGCGGGTCCGATCACCTCGAGGATTCTAGAAGAACGGATCTATCCCGTCCTGCAAGAATTTGCCGTCACGCAATAGATGGAGGCCACGATCACTACGGATACAACGCAAGTTATCGACCTTCATCGCCCGGATGATTTTCATCTCCACTTGCGTGAGGGCGCGCTGCTGCAGGCCGTCTTGCCAGCGACCGTCAAACATTTTGCTCGGGCCCTTGTGATGCCCAATCTGATGACTCCCATCAAGACGGTCAAAGATGCGATCGCCTATCGCAATCAAATCCAGCAACTCTTGCCGAGCGATTGTGACTTTCAACCCTTGATGACCCTTTATCTGACCGAGGAGACCGACCCTCAATTGATCAAACAGGCGGTTTCTTCAGGCGTCATACAGGCTGTAAAACTCTATCCAAAAGGGGCGACAACAAACTCATCATCAGGCGTTCGGGATATCAAACACGTCCGTTCTGTTTTGGATGAAATGGAAGCACAACAACTTCCTCTCTGCGTTCATGGCGAAATTGTCGCGCCAGAAATTGATGTCTTTGACCGTGAGTCGGCCTTCATTGATCAAGTCTTGTTGCGCATACGAAAGTGGAACCCCGGCCTGCGCATTGTGCTAGAACATATCACCACTCAAGAAGCGGTAGATGTGGTTAGAGACCAATTTCCATTTGTCGCTGCAACGATTACGGTGCACCATTTGATCCTCAACCGTAGCCATATATTTGACGATGGCTTACATCCTCATCGCTTTTGTTTCCCAGTGGCCAAACGCGAGAAGCATCGTTTGAAAATTTTGCAGGCGGCGACGGGGGGCGAGCGATGCTTTTTTTTGGGAACCGATAGCGCGCCGCATCTTGAAAAACACAAACTCCAACCCTGCGGCTGTGCTGGCATCTATAGTGCGCCAATGGCATTGCCGTGTCTTGCACAAATTTTTGAAGACCACGACTTGCTCGGCAATTTAGAGATGTTCACATCTGAATGGGGGGCCGAATTTTATCGGTTACCTAAAAATCCACAACGTTGTCGTCTGATCAAATCTGCTCAACCGGTTCCGCTGCCAAGTGGCCCCTCAATTGGCAATGACCGTGTCGAAGTCTTTGATCCGGGCTTCCCGATCTATTGGCGTGTTGATTGACGCCTGAATTTCATGCGCTGACTCTTTCAATGATGCGACGTCGAGAACTGTTCTCTTGAGCCAATGTTGGACTCAGTGATATGAAATCTTGGGGATATATATCACCTCAACGGTCTGTTGTTTGACCTCGTCTCAACCCCGCTTGTAGATCACAGGATTGATTGCATGATTGGTCTTCTTCTGGCACATTAACTTATCAGCGTAGGACATCGGAAACTGGGTCAAACCCACAACATCTAGGCGGTCATATGAGAGAACAGAAGACAACTAAACGAGAGATCGCTGAACTTCTGTTAAGAATTGGCGCGGTGCAATTTCGTCCCCACAAGCCCTTTAGATTGGCTTCGGGCAAACCCTCCCCCGTCTATGTCGATTGCCGAAAAATCATTTCTTTTCCTCGAGTCCGCAATCAAATCATCGACGGTTTGGTGGAGCGAGTTCAGGAGATTCATGCGACAGAGGCATTTGACTGCATCGCGGGCGGGGAAACAGCGGGTATCCCGTTCGCTTCTTTTGTCGCCCATCAAATGGACTTGCCTATGGCCTACATCCGTAAACAACCGAAGGGTTACGGCCGCAACGCCCAGATCGAAGGAGTCATTGAAAGTAAGCAAAACATCTTATTGATTGAGGATTTGGCGACAGACGGAGGTTCTAAACTGCGCTTTGTCGACGCCATCCGAAAAGTGGGCGCGAAATGCCAGCACACGGCGGTGATTCTCGCTTATGGCATCTTTCCTGACAGAGAGCGCAAACTGACCGAAGCCGGAGTGGAACTTCATCGACTCTGTGGGCTTGGCGATGTTTTTGCCGTCGCAAAGTCTCGCGGCGAACTTCAAGACGAGGCCGATACCGTCATTGAGGCGTTTATCGACAATCCTGAATTGTGGCAGGAGCAGAATCAGTTTCCACCAAGAATTTGACCGCCACTCCCATTCAATAGCTCTGACTAGTGATCAAAAAACTTCCTATAAGATGTTTTCCACAAGTTATTCAGAGTAAGATACATTTTGCAATTTGAAGCCGAGTTCGCAAGACTGACTCGAATGGAAAAAAGTGAGGCAAAGATGGCCGAAATTCGATCTTTACGAGACGTGTCAAGCCCCGTGGAAAAAACCGAGGAGAGTCCCCAACAGCCGTGCAATATAGAAGCTGAACAAGCCCTTCTAGGGGCGATTCTATCCAACAATGATGTTCTCTCGACCATAACGTCAATCATTGATGAGAACCATTTTTTTGATCCCGTACATCGTAAAATCTTTCAATTGTGCAAGGAACGGATCAGTCAGGACCGATTTGCATCGCCCGTGACCATGAAGGCTTTCATCGGAGAAATATCCGGTCTCTCTGACCTTGGGGGAGTAGATTATCTTTACAAATTAGCCGATTCGGCGATTTCTATTCATGCTTGCAATGATTATGCTCAGGAAATCTTCGATTTGTCGGCACGACGGGCGATGATAGCGATCGGAGAGAATTTAAGCTTTCGGGCCCGCAAGGCGGATATCGAAACCTCTGTCAGCGACCTTATTGAGGAAACCGAGCAAAATCTCTTTGAAATCAGTGAGACAGGCACCCGCTCAATCGGTTTCCAGTCGTCTTTAAAGGGGGCCACCGAAGTTGTTGAAATCGTTAAAAGAGCTTCGGACAGTTACGATGGTCTTTCCGGCCTGTCGACCGGCTTTATTGACCTCGACAAAAAACTTGGTGGACTTCAAGCCTCTGATCTCATCATCATTGCCGGTCGCCCTTCAATGGGCAAGACCGCGTTAGCCACAAATATTGCTTATAATGTGGCCAAGAATTTTGATGCATATGGCCGCTCCAAAGACAAAGGGAGCACCGTCGGCGGCTATGTCGGCTTCTTTTCGCTCGAAATGTCCCTCACCCAACTCAGCACACGAATTTTAGCTGAAAAAACAGGGATTCCCTCATCTCAGATTCGTCGTGGGCTGCGGTCAGGACAACCGGCATTTGACGATTGGGAACGCTTGGTTGAAGCCGCCAATGAGTACGGAAAATTACCCCTTTTTACGGATGACACCTCGTCACTCACCATCGCCCAATTGGCAAGCCGAGCGCGGCGACAAAAACAAACCAACGGTTTGGACTTGTTGATCGTTGATTACCTTCAAATGGTCAGTCCAACCTCAAAACGATCCAGTGTCGTCCATGAAGTCGCGGAGGTCTCTCGCGGGCTGAAAGCCATCGCCAAGAACCTAAATATTCCCGTGATCGCTGTGTCACAACTCTCACGACAAGTTGAACAAAGAGATGACAAACGGCCTCAACTGTCCGATTTGCGCGAATCGGGTTCAATTGAACAAGATGCTGATGTCGTCATGTTTGTCTATCGTGAGGCCTACTATGAAGGACGAAAAAAACCCGACGAGAGCGATCAAATCAAAATGATGGAATGGACAAATAAAATGGAGGAGATCTCTCGCAAAGCAGAAGTCATTATTGGCAAGCAGCGAAACGGTCCCATCGGCACCGTCGAATTGACGTTCAATGCCAACCTGACTCAGTTTGGCAACGCGGCGCGCAAGGGAGATACTGAATATGATGGCAATCCGTCTGATTTCGCCGATGATTATGACTAGCTCTCACTGACGGAGATCGTTTTGGTTGAGGCCACGCTTCAAATTGATTTAAAGGCAATCAAGGCAAATTGGCATACACTTGATCGGCTGTCAGCCCCTCATGTTGAGACCGCCGCCGTCGTCAAGGCGGATGCCTACTCGCTTGGCACTGGCGAAGTCGCGACATGTCTCAGAGACGCGGGAGTCAAAAGCTTTTTCGTGGCGCAATCTCCTGAGGGAGCGACTCTACGAAATTGCCTTGCGGACATGTCGCGTATCTTTGTTCTCAATGGCCATATGAAGGGTGATACTGAAGATTTAGCCCAATACCGGTTGATCCCCGTGCTGAATTCAGCGGCACAATTTTCGCAACATATGCAACATCTTCCAAACCGACCTTATGCCATTCAAATCAACACAGGAATGAACCGTTTGGGCATGGAATGGTCAGAATTTCGCGATATATTGCCACAGTTTGCCACCACCAAACCTGAACTCATTATGAGTCACTTGGCCTGTGCTGACGAGGTGGGACACGCGATGAACGAGATTCAACTGAAAGCGTTCACTGAAATCACTCGATCGCTGAATATTCCAAAATCTCTTGCTGCCACAGGGGGAATTTTGCTCGGTGATGAATATCACTTTGATTTGACCCGGCCCGGTATTGGTCTTTACGGGGGGCTTCCCTTCAAGCAGGCTCAATCCGTCGTGCGGCTTGAAATACCGGTCATCCAAACTCGCCTTGTTCGCGCCGGCGGCACAATCGGATATGGTGCCGAGGGATCGGCCCAAGTGGATCGAAAAATTGCCACTCTCGCCGCCGGTTACGCCGATGGCGTTTTCCGATGGTTGGGCGGGCAGAGCCGTCTTTGGAGTGATGATGTGGACTGCCCCGTGGTGGGAAGGATATCAATGGATCTGATTACCGTCGATGTCTCGAAACTCGCAGAACCGCCGCAATCGCTCGAATTGTTGTGTGAACACCAATCTATTGATGATTTGGCCGCCGATGCCTCAACTATCGGCTATGAAGTGCTGACAAATTTGGGTAGCCGATATAAACGGGTTTATTCCGAATCTTCGTAACCATGACTTCTGTGATGAATATCGCCTTACGAATCTTGGCCCGTATTGGACGCAGTGTCCTCGCCATTTGCGGCGAAACCGGAAGATTTATTATTTTTTTTGCGGCTACAATCAGCCACCTTTTTCGTCCCCCCTTTTATGGACGCGAATTTGCCATGGCATTGATGTCCATTGGATATATGAGCCTTCCTGTTGTCGGCCTGACAGCCCTTTTTGCGGGGGCCGCTTTGGCCTTGCAAATCTATGCTGGTGGTTCGCGACTTTCAGCAGAAGCCACTGTTCCTACAGTGGTGGCGATCGGAATGGTGCGCGAACTTGGGCCTGTCCTATGTGGATTGATGGTCGCCGGCCGTGCCGCCTCAGCGATTGCCGCCGAAATCGCGACGATGAAGGTGACAGAACAAATTGATGCTTTGGTGACATTGTCGACACATCCGACCAAATTTCTGGTCACGCCACGTGTTTTGGCGGCCACATTGGTGCTACCCATTCTCACGGGTATCGGTGACATCTTGGGCATTTTAGGTGGTTTTTTGGTTGGCACCACGCGACTAAATTTCAGCCCCAATACTTATGTGCGGACGACGATGCAATTCCTTGAATCGAGTGATGTCATATCGGGACTCGTGAAGGGAGCCGTATTTGGTGCGATTATCGCTCTCATTGGTTGCTACTCCGGCATTCGCTCAACTCGGGGTGCTAAAGGCGTCGGACAAGCCACCACACGCGCCGTCGCGGTCTCATCGGCGTTGATTATAGCTTCCAATTATCTCTTGACAGAATTGTTCTTTTCAGCGGCATGACGATGTTAAACGAAGCGGCCATTCAACTTGAGGATGTGCATAAGGCTTTTGGTGACAACCAAGTCTTGAGAGGAATCTCCTTTTCTGTTCAGCCGGGGGAAAGTTTTGCCCTCATCGGTGGCTCTGGCGTCGGTAAATCGGTCATCATCAAATCCATCTTGGGCCTTATTCCGCTCGATAGAGGTCGAATTATAGTCAATGGTCAGGACAATCGAGACCGAAAAGAAATCGACTACAGTCGAATCGGCATGTTATTTCAAGAAGGGGCACTTTTTGACTCGATGCCGGTTTGGCAAAACGTCGCCTTCCGACTGATGCGTGGTAAGAATCGACTGAGTCCAGACGAGGCCAAAACCCTTGCGATCACAAAATTGAAACGGGTTGGACTCGGCAGTGAAGTAACAGAGAAATATCCCTCCGAACTCTCCGGCGGCATGAAAAAACGGGTGGGATTGGCGCGAGCGATTGCATCAGACCCAGAGATCATTTTCTTCGATGAGCCAACCACCGGGCTTGATCCAATAAGAGCCACCATTATCAATAATCTGATTCGAGGAATCGTGGATGAATCGAAGGCCACCGCTGTGACAATCACTCACGATATGGAGAGTGTCCGAGTCATTTCAGACCGCGCCGCTCTCCTCCATGACGGTAAAATTGTTTGGCTTAGCGAGTCAAAAAATCTCCAAGATTCCGACAATCCTTACCTGGCGCAATTTGTCGAGGGCGCGGCGGCGGGTCCCATGGACATCGCGGTGTAATTGCATTTTCGGCAAGTTGGCATAAATTTACGGTGATGATTGCCAAAATCATGCATCGACAATCGTCAAAAACGGTGTTTATCTCAAAAAAAGTGAAACTGGTTGTGCAGTCCCCATTGGCGCGGCTCGCCGCTCGGCCCTCGCTGTACTCATTGGCTAAAATCGAACCCCTTAGGGCAAGATCAATACGACGCCTTTCTAGCCCTAATGTCTTGCAACAGGTTGCCAACCAATGGAATCCATGCGAAACTAAATAGCCACTTTGGTGACGCGGCAACTAGTGGCTATCAAAGAATAGAACGGGGCGATGATGGGTGAATTCAATCTATTTGATGGGATCGCAGTCTTCATCATTCTGCTATCCGCTTACTTGGCCTATATTCGGGGCGTGGTGCGTGAAGTCATGTCCGTGGCCAGTTGGATTGTCGCCGCGGTGTTGGCCTATCTTCTTGCCCCTCATTTCACAACAACGATTACACAACTTCCGCTCTTCGGCAAATACCTCTCGGGCAGTTGCGAATTATCCATCATCGTATCTTTTACCCTCGTTTTTGCGATCGCCCTTGTTCTTTGTTCTTTTATCACTTCGCTACTTGTGCGCCTGACGTCACTCCCCGGTGTGGGTATTATCAATAAAGGTCTAGGCCTCATCTTTGGTGTTTTGCGCGGCATGATTATTGTCGCCGTCGTCTTGCTTATCCACGACGCGGCCCTTTCGGAGTCGCAGTTATTTCCCGCTTTCACCGAATCATGGAGCGCCAATGCTTTCCATGATTTGCAAATGCAAATTAAGGAATTGCTGCCATCCAATGCATCGAAAAACCTAGAGATCATCTACAGCAATGTCACAGCGACCTGTTCAAGTATCGAAGTGCCAACAATAGAAAATCCCCTCCCCGTTTCGGCCCCTGTTGAACCTCAAACGACGGGCAGCTAAAGAATTGGATTCTTGGTCGGCCAGCGCTGGAGAGACACCTCATCCAATATGACCGATAAGATTGTCTTGATCACCGGGGCATCAAGAGGGTTAGGTGCTGCGCTCGCTCAAGAGTTGGCCCAATCCGGGACGCATATTATTCTCCTCGCTCAAACCACCGGTGGTTTGGAGGAAGTGGATGATGTGATCCACAAGAAGGAGGCATCAAGCTCCATCGCTGTGATGGATATGGCCTCCGATTCCTGCCTCGCAAAACTGACTGAAAAGATTGAAGTTCGGTGGGGCCGTCTTGATTTGCTGATCCACGCCGCCATTCACGCGCCGCCGCTCGCACCGGTCGCGCTCGGCGATCAAAAGGAATTTGTTAGAGCTTTTCATATCAATGTCTTGGCCACCGAAAATCTGATCGCCAACTGCCAACCCTTGCTAAAGAATTCACCCCATGCGGCGGCCATCTTCTTTGACGATCCACGCGGTGGGGAAAAATTCTTTGGGCATTATGGTAGCACCAAAACGGCTCAAATGGCTCTGGTTCAAAGTTGGAAGTCCGAATCCCACCAAGCTGGAATTTCGGTGATTATTGTTAAACCCCAACCGATGAAAACTCGGCTGCGCTGCCGGTTTTTTCCCGGAGAAAACCCAGACTCACTCATCGCGCCGCAAATCGAAGCTCAGCGCATTTTGCATTCATTGCGGCGGGATGAGCCTAAAAAACTCAATTGGCTGCCTCGTTTCATTCTTGACAGTTAGTCACCGATGATAACCGTCACAGATAGGGGTTATCATCTGATTGAGAACGCAGCATGATTCGTATCGGCACTCCGTCAAAGTGAAACTCTTCCCGCAGACCATTCTTCAGATATCGGAGATACTCGGTGGGCAATCTCCTTGACTGGGAACACATGATCACAAAACTAGGCGGCCGGCTATTCACTTGTGTCATATAACGTAAACGGATCCGTCGTCCTCGTGGTGCCGGTGGCGGATGTGCCGTCTTCATTTCTTCGAGCCAACGGTTGAGCTGTCCCGTCGACACGCGGCCATTCCATCTTTTCCACGACCGCCCGACGGCCTGATTAAGCCGATGAAGGCCATAGCCATCTTTCGCCGACACGGGAACCAACTCAGCGCCTCGCAAATTGGGAAGGCGATCTTCGAGCCGCATCTCAAGTTGGTTGAGGTGACGGCGCGAGTCTGAGATTAAGTCCCATTTATTGGCGGCAAAAACCACCGATCGTCCCTCTCTTTCGGCGAGATCAGCGATACGAACATCTTGCGCTTCAAACGGAATGTTGGCATCCAACACCACAATCACCACCTCGGCAAAACGAATGGCCCGTAGTCCGTCTGAGACGGACAACTTTTCGAGTTTGTCTGAGATTTTGGCGCGCTTTCGCATTCCCGCGGTGTCATGGATTCGAACATTCTTATCAACCCACCGAGTGTGAATAGATATCGCATCGCGGGTCACGCCAGGTGTGGTGCCTGTCAATAACCGATCGGTGCCAAGAATCTTATTGATAAGGGAAGATTTTCCGGAATTTGGACGTCCCACGACGGCAATTTTTAGAATCGTGGCCTCAGACTCGCTCTCTTCCCCATCCTTCGTTTCACTATTCGCCGCCGTTGAAGCAAGAGTTTCCACCACTCCCGTCATGGCATGGGCAAGATCACCCATTCCCTCTCCATGTTCGGCGGAAATCCTTAACGCTTCGCCAAATCCCAATTCAAATGCTTCACGAAGCAGCGATTCATTAATCTTGCCCTCACATTTGTTGGCGGCCAAGAGAACGGGTTTATCCTGACGGCGGAGATAGTCGGCGACATCGCGGTCGGCCGCATTCAATCCCATTCGTCCATCAAATATCAATAAAAGGAGATCGGCGAGAGACATCGCTTTTTCGGTCATTTCTCGAATCGCTTGCGAAAACGCGTCCGGTCGATGATCCTTGATCAATCCCGCGGTATCAATCAATGTCACATCGCGGCCCCAGAGTTGCGCTCGGCCTTCACGGTAGTCACGTGTCACACCGGGACGATTGTCAACCAATGATTGTTTTCGGCCGACCAAACGGTTGAATAATGTTGATTTGCCAACGTTGGGACGACCCACAATCGCCACTTTTAGAGTCATGAATGAATGCCCCAATTCAACCCATCTCGACGTCAGCGATAAGCGTTGAGTGTTCCACTCTCATCAACGATGTATAGCACACCTCGAACAATAATGGGGGCCACTGCCGCGCCACTGCGCATTTCTACAACGGACAGCAATCGACCACTCCTCGGTTCAAAAAAGCGCAATTTTCTATCACCCGAAGCAACGACCAGCCGGCCTCCCGCTAAAATGGGTCCGTAATTAGAGTAAACCCCTTTAGGACCAAGAAAGAACGATCGCCTCTTCAACTTCGGTAAGGGCACACCCCATATCCTTTGACCGCTCTTGGCACTCAATCTGACCAACTCACCGGCATCTGACACCACAAAAACTGATCCTCCGACAGGCCAAACGGGGCTATATGAACTCTCTGATGCCGTCCACAACACGGCTCCCGTATCGAAGTCCAGCGCCGCCATCTTACCAGCATGATTTCCGGCATAAACCCGCTTTCCATCAATCACCGGTGCGCTGGTAATGGAACGAAGAGTTGACCTTGCAGACGTATCGCGTGCCCCGCCAATCGTCTCCTTCCATGCCACTTGACCCGACTCATAATCAGTGGCCATGATCTCTCCCGAAGGAAATGGGATAATCGCCGTCTTGCCATCAACCGCGGGAGTTGAGCCAAGCGCGACGCTGGCGGATCCACGAATACTTTGCCAATTTTGATACACACGTCCACTGTCTCGGTCCAAAGCCCAAGCTTGTCCGTCCTGCGTCACAACGAGAACCCGATCATCGATAACCGTTGGTGCAAAACTCGCCGGAGCATCAAATTTCTGACTCCACAATTGGCTCCCCGTTGACGCTTGGACGGCATAGAGATAACCAAACCCTGTTGTGGCAAAAAGAATCCCGTTGTCGTAGGCAAGCCCGCCACCGCTGGTATCATCTGTTTGCTCAAATGGCGGGACCAAACTGCGTGACCAAATTGGCTGACCTCTGTTGGATGTGGCAGACAGGCGCGATTGCGAGTCCATGGTAAAGATAAAACCCTCGGCCGCGACAGGCGTGGCTGTAATCCGCCGGTCAGACGTGTTTCCTTTACCGATATCAACACTCCACAACCGTTTGGGTTGACTGGCGATGGCGGGATGTTGCAAGCGATGATCCGGGCCGCCATTCAACTGCGGCCAAAAAAGAACGTTCTGCATGACAGGAAGAGCAATGGGTAAGGCGGTATAACCTCGCTTCTGAAGATCTGAATAGGTCACAGTTTGAGCATCAGGGCCGGACACCCGATCAATCGATTCTGACAATGGCACCCGGACATCGATCCTCTCACCCTTCAAAATCTTTTCCTGTTCTGAACACCCCGTCATTGCCCATGTCGCCACGACCAATGCCAGCAGAGTCAATCGTCTTTGAGATGTCATTAAGTTCTTTCTACTTCGTCGGTTACACGACACATGAATATCGGTTCAGTTCAAATCACCGTCGGATTTGACCTCAAATGTCGCCAAAAGCTCCGTCACACGTTGGCGCAAATCCGGTGGCACCGCGGCTTCTTCTTGAA
Source organism: Paracoccaceae bacterium (assembly GCA_022824005.1). GTDB lineage: Bacteria > Pseudomonadota > Alphaproteobacteria > Rhodobacterales > Rhodobacteraceae > JAPOXR01. The sequence continues at coordinate 26,349 of JAJEBG010000027.1, read as the reverse complement.
TGTTGCGCAAGATGGTCGTGGCTTCATCAATTTGACCGGCTTTTACAAGAGCATGGGCACGGGTTTCATTCGCCAAGAGTCGGAATGGGGCCCCTGGCTGTTCCAAATCGACGAGGCGCTCAAGTTGTTCATTCAATGTCATCTCATCAGATTGTGTCCAAATTGATTTCAATTCAGCCAAATGTCGGTAGATAAGGGGCACATTGTCATCGCCGACAATATTCATCAACTCATCTAATGATTGCCCCTCCTCTCCCGCCGCTGCCCAGAGTTGTGACTTTGATAGAGCGATAAGCGCCTTTTGATTGTCGTTGGCAGGCAAATCTGACAGGGCCGCAATCGCGGTGCGCGTATCTTCTTCGGAGATGGCGGCCCGCAACATGTCCCCAAATTTCTCAGCCGCGGTCTGTGAGCTGGCCTTTCTCCATTCATTGAAAGCGGCCCCGCTGACGAGCAAAATGACCGCGATAATCGGAATCCAACCATAGCGGCGAAAGAGGCGGAAAAGTCGATCTCTTCGAACCTCATCGGATACTTCTGAAATAAAGGAATCTGTATTGGTCATGCGGATCTCAATTCTGTCATTTCAGTTACTTGGGCACCATCATAAACAATGTCAATTCCCAATCCACTACCTAAAACAGGCATTGTTCTATGGTCGCGGCATGGTTTCTGAAAAAGACTGACGGTTGACGATAGGGCGCAGACTTATTGCCATATATTGGGTTCAAAATCAATATGATTATTGCGTTTACCATTCTTTCAAACCACGATGTGCAATCACCCGTTGATTTGTTCATGTGCAACCAAATCGAATCGTCCCTATCCCCTTTGTTCAAGGCCTTCTATGGATAAATTGATGGTCATTGAAGGCGGGTATGTCGCTTCAAGATTGATTCAATCCACTTCTTTAGAACGATGGACAGGATTAACGATTTTTCCCTCCAAAAACTCTGTTTTCACTCAAGGATTCTCTCAAATTTTGGGTCATACCTTGTCACATCAATCTGAATTCCCTATATGCAGGAATCTGATTGGTGAGTCTGAAGACATACAACTACCATGAGAATTGTATCTATTTTAACGGCCCTTTTCGCCGCAGGTTCCCTTTACGCATTCTTAATCGAACGTGATGCGGTCTTGGGCTTTGTCCGCTCACAGTTGAGCGGCGGGACCGCCTCCGATATCGCGCCACCCGATGAGGAGATGGAAGACGTCCCTCAGACGTCCTCCATCAGTGACGAGACACAAGAGAATTCGGTGAGCGTCATTGCGTTGCGGTCATCGGCACGGGAGGTTCAATCCGGTGTGACCATTCGGGGACAAACTGAAGCCTTGAGATTTGTTGACGTCCGTTCTCAGGGGGCAGGGATTGTGATCTCGGAACCGAAGCGAAAAGGCAGTTTTGTGATCAAAGATGAACCTATCTGTCAGCTTGATTTAGGCACCAGCGAGGCGGGACTGGCCGAAGCGAAAGCACGGCTTGAAGAGGCCAAACTCAATAACAAAACGGCCAATCAACTCCTCCAGGGCGGTTACGCGACGGAGACGAGGGTTAATGCGGCCAAAGCGGCACTTGAAACCGCAGAGGCGGCATTTGAACGGGCCGAAGATATCATCGATCGGCAAACGATGACGGCCCCCTTTGATGGATTGCTAGAATCGGATGCGGCCGAATTTGGCTCCTTGCTGCAAATTGGTGCGCTATGTGCCCGCATCATTCAACTTGATCCCATCAATTTCGTTGGATTCATCAGCGAGAGGGACGTTGAAAAGATTGCCCTTGGAGACGTCGCTCGCGTTCGTTTTCTCTCCGGTCGAACGGTTCGTGGAGATGTGAAATTTGTCTCCCGGTCTGCTGACTCTGATACCCGCACCTTTCGTATCGAATTGTCTTTAAACAATAGCGATTTGGGTATTCGCGACGGACTGGCCGCCGAAGCCTTCATTGCCACTGACAGTGAAATGGCGCATCTATTGCCTCAATCGGTGCTCACACTCAATGATGACGGGCTGTTGGGCGTGCGAGCTGTAAGCGACAACATGGCTCGATTTTTTGCCATTACAATCATCCGTGACACCACAGATGGCGTTTGGGTTACGGGCCTTCCCGATCAAGTCGATGTTATCATTGTGGGACACGAATATGTGATTGATGGTACACCTGTGATCGCCACTTATCGTGAGGGGATGACATGACTCGCATTGTTGATTGGTCTCTCGATCATGCCCGAATGGTTATGGCATTTATGGTACTGGCTCTCGCCGGAGGTCTCCTAGCCTATTTCACGTTGCCAAAAGAAGGCTCGCCAGACATTGAGTTTCCCTCTTTCTTTATCTCGGTTCCCTTTCCAGGCATATCGCCTGAGGATAGCGAGCGCCTCCTTGTCAAGCCGATGGAATCAGAGCTCAGCCAACTTGAAGGGTTGAAGGAGATTTTTGGTACGGCCGCCGAGGGCTATGCTGGCGTGGCACTCAATTTTGATTTTGGCATCGACAAGGCGGCCACGTTGCCCGAGATACGCGACCTTTTGAGCCGTGCCGAAGCCCAATTCCCCGATGGGGCGAATCGTGCCACGATCACAGAGTTCAGCTTCTCAGAGTTTCCTATCATTGTAGTGGTACTATCCGGTGATGTGTCTGACCGATTGTTGATGCGGTTGGGCGATCAAATTAGTGAAAAAATCGAAGCCTTACCAGAAATTCTCGATGTCACATTCAACGGTCAGCGAAAGGAGATGGTGGAGGTCATCATCGATCCTTTGCAACTTGACGCTTATAATGTGACGGCCGGAGAACTCATTCGTGTGGTTAATCAAAACAATCAACTCATCGCTGCCGGAGAGGTCGAAACGGAAAGCGGAGCCTTTGCGATCAAAATTCCGGCCTCCTTTGAGACTCCATCAGATGTTGAGGACCTGCCCGTTAAAGTGAATGGCAACCGCGTCGTCACATTGGGTGATGTGGCTGACGTTCGGATGACCTTTGAGGACCGCTCGGGCTATACGCGTCACAACGGCGAGTCGACAGTGGCCTTACAGGTCATCAAACGAACCGGCACCAATCTCATTAGCACCGCCAAATTGGTCAGAGATACCGTCCGAGCCTTTGAAGAGACATGGCCGCAAACCATGCGCGACGCCGTCAAAGTCGAGTTTGCCCAAGATATGAGTTTTCGTGTCAACGATATGGTGACGCAACTTGAAAACTCGGTCTTGACGGCCGTGATGTTGGTGATGATTGTGGTGCTCGCAGTGCTCGGCACACGCTCGTCCCTTCTGGTTGGATTTGCCATTCCGACCTCCTTCCTCTTTTGCTTTGCCTTTCTTGCCGTCATGTCGGTGTCCATTTCCAATATTGTGATGTTTGGCCTCATTCTAGCGGTCGGCATGCTAGTTGATAGTGCCATTGTTATCGTGGAGTACGCCGACCGGCGGATGAAAAAAATGGGGGACCGACCTCTAGCGGCCTACGGTTACGCAGCTCGACGAATGTTCTGGCCAATCACGTCCTCCACCGCGACCACACTCTGCGCGTTTCTTCCTCTCTTATTTTGGCCGGGGATGCCGGGACAGTGGATGGGAACTTTGCCGGTCACTCTGATGTTTGTCCTTTCAGCCTCTCTTCTCGTGGCACTCATCTTTTTGCCAGTGGTGGGAGGTGTATCTGGCTATGTGAGCCAGTTCATTGATCATTTATCGAATTGGCTCCGACAATTTCCTCTCATTCTGCGGCTTTTTCTTGTGGTCGCGACATTATCGGTGATGGTGACTGCCATCCTGCTCATCTTGGCCCCCAACCAATTGGGCGTGACTTCCATGCTGGGCCCGACAACATGGGCTTCCCTACCGGGCGCGATTTTATTTGCTGTGGGCGCGTTTATGCTCTCGGTTGTCATGGGTTCAGTCAAGTTCCGTCGCTCAACCCGAGGGATCACCGCCGCTTGGAAACGCTCACCTTACGGATGGTTCATGAAATTGGTCGTCGGCAATCCGCTCATGCCGATTGTTTGTATTGGCTTAGTGGTCGCCGTGGTGATGGGGATTTTCCGCTTCTACGGAGCCAACAATTCGGGGGTCGAATTTTTTCCTAGGACAGAGCCAGATAATCTTCAGATTCATGTTCGCGCCCGCGGCAATTTGAGCCTGCATGAGAAAGACCTTCTAGTTAAGGATGTGGAGAGCAAGGTGATTGGGACGGAGGGCATTTCATCCGTTTTTGGGTTTTCTGGAATTGAGGGTTTGAACGCGTCTTTTCTTGGTGCCGCCCCCACAGATACGATTGGGCAGGTTCAGGTTGACTTCGAACTTTGGGGCGAGCGTCAAAAGATGGAAGGCATCGCAAAAAGTGCCTTTGCGATCACTGACTATCTTCAACAGGAACTTGATAAGCTTCCCGGTATCCCGACCGATATTGAGACCATCGCCGGCGGCCCAACACAAGGTAAACCCCTCAATCTTCGTTTGTCGGGGGCCGATTGGAACTCACTCCTTTTGACGGTGGGCAAGGTACGTGATTATTGGGAAAACGTGGAAGGCGTCGTCTTCATCGAAGACACCCGCCCGCTTCCTGGTATTGACTGGGAAATTGATGTCGATGTCGAAGAGGCGGGACGATACGGAACCGACATTCAGACCATTGGTGCGATGGTTCAAATGGTGACCAGAGGCATTCTGCTCGGCACCATGCGAGTCGATTCGTCTGATGATGAAGTTGAAATTCGGGTGCGATTTCCAGAGAATAACCGCCATCTTTCGACTTTGGATGGTTTGCGAGTCCGCTCACCCAATGGCCTTGTGCCACTTTCCAATTTTGTCTCACGTTCGCCGACCGAGAAGATTGGTGAGATTTCCCGTTTCAATCAGGAGCGCTATATTGATATTCGAGCCGATGTTCAGCAGGGTCTGACCAATGAAGATGGTCGCCCTATCACCGCCACCGAGCGTATTCAGAAAATCACCCAATGGCTCCAAGACGATGCCGATTTGCCGCCGGGTATATCGTGGCTTTGGACTGGTGACCAAGAAGAGCAAGATGAGAGCCAACAATTTCTCATGCAAGCTTTTATCGGGGCCCTCGGGTTGATGTTCGCGGTGCTGTTGGCGCAATTTAACAGTTTCTACAACGCCTTCCTCGTACTGCTTGCCATAGTCCTCTCAACCACTGGGGTTCTACTCGGTCTGGTGCTGATGGAGCAGAAATTCTCAATCGTGATGACAGGATTGGGCATCGTGGCCCTCGCTGGAATTGTCGTCAACAACAATATTGTCCTCATTGACACCTATCAAGAATTTGCCAAAATCATGCCAAAGATTGAAGCCATTATCCGCGCCGCTGAAGTGCGTATCCGGCCGGTCCTCCTAACCTCAATTACGACCATTGCCGGTCTGCTGCCGATGATGTTCGGCATTTCAATCAATATTGTCGATGGGGGATTCATTATTGACTCGCCGACGTCTCAACTGTGGACGCATTTGGCTTCCGCCATTGTCTTTGGTCTTGCGACTTCGACGATCCTGACCCTCCTTGTCACTCCTTCGATGCTGGCAATTCCTATCTGGGCTCGCAAGGGATCTTATCGTGTGGCGACGAGAATTGCGGCGACCGCTAGCAAAAAGACGAGCCGTGTATCGCGTGATTTTCGTACCAGCAAAGCCTTACGGAAACTCCGCAACCCAACCATTCAGTGGGATGAAGAAATGCAAACCATTCCCGCCGACTTGGCCGAAACCCAAATGAGCGACAAGAGCGATCAATGGGACGAGACCGTTGAGTCGGCCCCGCCACCAACGCCAGACATCGTCCATCAAGAAAGTGCCTCTGCTGAGCCCAATGACAGTCTGCCTGCTCAGAACGATATGGACGACGAACAAAACCGGCCACCGAGATCACGATTGGAAGCCGCTGAATAAATTTCAATGTGGCAACGCCCCATCTTCATGAAGGGGAGATTCTATGATGTGTGGCACCACCGAGTGATAATCACTTGGCTCCGGTCTAGCCTCGTTCTACTTCGGCCATTAATGGCCGCATTATGGAGCCTATCATACGAAAGATGGCCTACTCGGTCTGACTATATCTGATTGAAATAAATGCCCAAGATCAATATCAAAACATCCACATTTGAGCGTCTCAAGAAACATGGCGAAGTCTTTGTTAATACAGAGGATTCAGGATAAAATAAGGCGTTGGAAGCGTTAGAAAATCGCTCCTACCGCAACGAGGTAAGACCAAAGCCCACGCCCATCATCAAACAATCAAGTCATCAAGATGAATATCGCTTTATGGATCCATTTCATCCACCGATTGTGACTGATACAATCATCAACGAAGCTTATCTGAATGGCGAGCCGGTGGCCAAACCGAGTTGAAGTGGCTTTATATCCCAAATTATCATTCTGGCATGGGGGCGGGTGTCAAATGTGGATGAATTGCGCCAATTGTGTGCAGTGACCGTCAAGCAAGGCTCTTGGGAGCAACCGAAATATGTCTTTATCCCTGAGATCAATATCTTGTTCCGAGCAATGAATGCCATCACGGCATGCGAAAAACTTATCAAGATTTGCTAGAAACTCGATCTGTCTCTCAGACTTGTCGTTGAGTGGAGAGATAAGCTAGTTGCCGCTTTTCCTGGTGAGAAAGGCTAATTAATCCTTGGTAAAACCACCGATTTTGGTGATTGAAAGTCAATTCGTTTTCAATGGAATTGGAAAACTTGACGCAATGCCAAAGCGCCATGCCATGATTGAAGGGTCAACGACTTGGTCGTTATTTTCTTCCTCGCTCTACCCTTCAGACGATGGTGGGATATATCTTCGGTTATACTCTGGATCAAACAGATCATCACTTTGGGGAATCTGAAAAATCTGTCCCGGGTAAATGAGGTCAGGATCACGAATTTGGTCTTTGTTGAGGTCAAAGATATTGACATAGAGACGACCGAGACCAAATTGATTTCGTGAAATCCCCCATAAGGTATATCCTCTTTGAACGGTGATCAGTTGCATGAAAGGTTGAACATCGACCCCCGTGTCATCACCAACATTGCTGTCATTCGTCGCCGCTAGCATCGCTTTCACAAAGTCCTCACCCTCTTTTTGCAATGGCATCTCGACCCGACCGACGACGCGGCCTGACCGGTTCACTTCGTCGACGCGCAACATATATCGGCCTGGCTCAATCTCGGCGAGATTGGAAGACCATGATTTATCCGCTTGAATGGCCACATCCTTGATAAATTGATTATCAATATAAATCCGAATCGTATTCTCAAGATTGCGGGCTTGACCGCCCAATATGGCCTCTCCTGTTTCATCATAAGTGATCATTTCAACCAATGTCTGTTGATCCAGTTTCGGCAACGCGTGCTGAATGACTCTAACCCCATCGAGTGATGACAAAAGCACCGTTGGTTGCAACGGTTTTATCCCCTCGGCGGACACATCCAAAGCACTCGGTTCCACCATCTCATCGCTATCAGCCGTGTTGGTTCCAATTGATTGCAGATCAGAAGGGAGGACAACGATGGTTTGTTCCGACGGTATGGCCTGCCCATCTATTGTCACTGTATTGAGCGTCACCTCCAATGCCGCGACATTCTCGGTGTCAATATCAAAGATCATGGTAAATTGACCGAGGCGGCTGACATCGCCTTGATGAGCGACCTCTCCATTGACAATCGCTTGAATCGACGTATTTGGTTCCGCCCGACCGGCAATGAGCGTCGTGCCATAGGTATCGATTCTCACGGTATCAAATTCTGGTGCCACCACTTGCAGGTCCCCATCGCGCACGCCATTCGTCTTTTCCTCACCTTGCTCAATCACCTTCCGAGAGGGGGGAATTTGGCTCTCAATCTCTTGTGTCTTTGCCGCGATGTCCTCTTTCTCGGTCTCAAATAGAGGTTGGGCAACGCCGCCATCACGTGGCGGGGCGGTGACTTCCTGCAACAAACGCTCCGCCTCTTCTAATGACGGGTTATTGGCCGAAGCTTTCGGTGTACTATTTTGTCCTGATGGTGGCTCTGCCATTTTAGTCAAAGCACCAGAATCAAACTCTTTTAGTATCTCATTCACAGTCGCCAAGAGTTCGGCATCATCGAGTTTTTCACCGTCGCCGAGGCCTTCGGCTGAGGGAGGGGACGACAAATTTCCCTTTTGAGACTGTTCTACTGACCCCGACGATGGCATGTTCACCGGTTGATTTGGGTTGTCCTTTAGAGATTCATTGGAATCGACGATTGTTTGATCGAGGCCACCCTCAATGGCGTCACTAGAGGCTTCCATTCCATCATCCGAACTTGCCGTATCATCCCGATTTTCTGATATCTGAACATCGGTCGATGGCGGGGTTTCGGTGATGACAGTTTCTTCATCCTGTGCAAGAAAAAAATAGATGGCTGTCAGGAGTAACAACAGAATGGCACCGAGCCACAAATAGGTGCGTGTTGACCCAGTGGAGGTCTGATTGTCTGTCATCTCAAAAAAGTCTCCGATTCCCTGACGATTGCAACGCCACCTTTTGTCCCTTACGGTGATGGACAGTATAACAGATGCTAGAGAGGTAAAATAGGTCGTGTGACCAAGAATACAATTTCGGTCGGCGTATTTTGTGGCTCGCGCAGCGGGCACTCCCCTGAATACATCAAAGCCGCAAGAGATATCGGCTTAATCATTGCCAATCAAGGGTGGACACTCATCTACGGCGCGGGTGATGTTGGTTTGATGGCGGAAGTTTCCCATGCCACCACCGACGCTGGTGGGACCGTCATCGGTGTCATTCCGCAACATCTGGTTGACTTGGAGGTGGCAAGACATGATCTTGATCACTTGGTGGTCACGGAAACCATGCATGAGCGCAAAAAAGTGATGTTCATGAATGCCGATGCCTTCATTATTCTTCCCGGCGGCTTGGGTTCTCTTGATGAGTTTTTTGAAATTCTGACTTGGCGCCAACTTGGACTCCACAACAAGCCAATTATTTTGCTCAATATCAACCATTATTGGGATGCGCTCATCACCATGTTGAATCACGTCGTCAAGGAGGGATTTGCCGACAAAAAAAGCACCGCTCATCTCTTCGATGTCGTGGTATCCCCTCGTGAAGTATCACGGGTTTTGCGCAGCCAGATATCCTGACGGATGATGTCACTTGAGTAAAGCATCAGTGCCAACCATATTATTGAAAACGAGATGATATGCACATTCGAGAACGGCTCCATGAAAATGAAGACCGCCACCAAGAATTGCAGTATTGGATTAACATATTGCAGAAGGCCCACTTCGGCATATCCAAGCCGTTTTGTCGAATAGGTCATTAAAATGAGCGGGCCGGCGGTCAACACGCCAGAAAAGGCCAGCATAACGGAGTCAAGAAGGTTCGTGCCAAACCTCCCTCCAGACAATCCCGTGACTCCTATCCAGTCCCATTGATGCACACCATAGAGCCAAAGCAGCGCAAATGGGGTAATGACCCCCGCCTCGGCCGCCACCGAGACGGTCGCAGAAGCTGACGAACGCTTTTTCAGCATCCCATAGATCGAAAATGACGACGATAGAGCCAGCGCAATCCATGGTGCTGTACCAAGGCCCACAGTCAAAAAAACGACTCCGAATAGAGCCATCGCTACAGCCAGCCATTTGATCCAAGTGAGATATTCTCGAAACACAAGATAACCTAGGAACACAGCAAATAATGGAAAGATAAAGTAGCCCAAACTCGCTTCTGTGGCATAGCCTAGATGGACAGCAAGAATATAGATCGTCCAATTGGCCGATATCATCATCGCGGCTAACAAGGTTTGGCGCAATTGTCGCCACGAGCCAATAAATTGCTGAATCACGTCACCAAATTGATGTCGGCATATCAAAATGGTGGCAAATATAATGAACGACCATACGACTCGGTGTGAAGACACTTCCAGAGCTGGAATATGGTCAAGACGCTTATAGAATATCCCCGACAGGCCCCAAATGGTGCCCGCCAGCAACATGGCTAAGACACCTTTGCCACGCTCACTCAACACGGTGGCTCCAATCAACGAGGAGTGGAGCCCGCCAGAAAAATTGCGCCTCCGTTAGTTTTTTAAACGACTGGTCACATTCTCCCAATTAACAAGCTTGTTCAAAAAATTCTCAAGATAGACCGGCCGTTTGTTTCGGAAATCGATATAATATGAATGTTCCCAAACATCGCAGCCGAGCAAAGCCGTCTGGCCGAAGCAGAGCGGGTTGACGCCGTTTTCAGTTTTGGTGACTTCCAATCCACCGTCTTTATTTTGGACAAGCCAGCACCATCCAGAGCCGAACTGACCGACACCGGCGGCCACGAATTGCCGCTTGAAATCATCGATAGAGCCAAATGAATCCTGAATTCGCGACTCCAATTCGGAGGGGATGAGCGTCTCCTTCGGCCCCATCATCTCCCAAAACTGGTTATGATTCCAATGTTGCGAGGCGTTATTGAAAATGCCGCTCTGGGCGATAGCCCCCTCTTGGTAAGTTCCGACAACAATATCCTCGAGTGACTGTCCTTCCCACTCCGTTCCGGCGATTAACTTATTGCCGTTATCAACATAGGCGTTGTGATGTAGGTCATGGTGAAACTCAAGAGTCTCTTGTGACATTCCGGCGGACGCAAGCGCGTCGTGGGAGTAAGGTAAATCTGGCAGAGAAAAGGTCATCGAAATCTCCTGATGAGGTAAATGGGGCGGAACCATTCCACCGCAAATAAGCGTTTGAAGGGAATATATTGGCAGGCGTTTAATTGCAAACTTTCCGTGGTCCTTTCCGTGGTCAAAGAAAGGACAATTTAGGCGGTTTAGTGTTGACGATATTCAACCAAACAGTGGTAAGCCTCGTAGGGCCGACGCGGCAATGATCATGTAGGCGATGGCACGATACAATTTCTCTCTTGATGGGACGAAAATCCTAGAACCAACGGCGATTCCTATGAGATAAACAAGTGAGAGATAGGCCCCGATGATTAAAGGCGTCTTAAACAACAAGCCCTGAATGGCGTAGACTCCTATCATCATAAAGCCGGCGGCAAGGAGGAAAAGGAAATTATTGGCTCGGATCACTCGTGCCGGCAAAGGACTCGCGAGGTAGAGCATAATCACTGGTGGGCCGGGGATACCCACGGCCCCTCCGAGCAAGCCCGCCAATCCTCCGGTACCATAAATCAAGGGTTTCGTTCGCTCTCCCCGATAGCGAAAACCGGAGAGGAGAAGAACCAATAAAACCATTGTGATCATCGAAACCGAGTAACGGAACGTTTCAACCGGAAGATGGAGTAGCACGGCCACGCCGAATGGCAATCCGCAAAGACAGCCGGCGGCCAATCGCCAAATATCTCCCATTTCAGCATCTTTGGCGGTTTTAGGTGCCATGATCAAAGGGGCAATCAAGTCCATCATCACCATTGTTGTGATGGCCCATATGGGCGGCATGACCGAAGCCGCGAAGGGAAGGAAGATCATAGCTGTTCCAAAACCGGAGAATCCGCGCACGAGACCAGCGAGGATTGTCCCCAACATTAGCCAAACCAAATCACCTATGTTATCAAAGCCCAATGCCTCCGAGATGGCGACCAGGCTTGCCATCATCGTCAAGAATCCTGAGAAAAATTTGTTCCAGCGCTCTTCTGTGTCTTTGACCAATCGCGTTTTACACCTAATCGCATGAGAATATTGGTGGCGATGAAGACGGAAGAATAAGTGCCAACTATCACGCCCCATATCATGGCGAAAACAAAGGAGCGAATGACATCTCCGCCAAAAATAAACAAAGCAACAAGGGCAAGTAACGTGGTGACAGAGGTCATCACTGTCCGTGCCAATGTTTCATTAATTGATAAATCTAAAACCGCTGGTAATTTCTGCTTCTTGAACTTGCGAAGATTTTCTCGCACCCGATCAAAGACGACCACGGTATCGTTCAATGAGTAACCCACAATGGTGAGAAGGGCCGCGATAATGGCCAGATCAAATTTAATTTGCAAAGCCGAAAATATGCCAAGGGTCAGAACGACATCATGCAACAAGGCCGCTACAGCCCCCAATGAGAACTGCCACTCAAATCGCAACCAAATATAGAAAAGCACCGCCGCGATGGCCGAGACGACCGCCAGAATAGCTTTTTGAATGAGTTCTCCTGAAACTTTAGGGCCCACGCTTTCAATGAGAGGGAATTGCATCCCAGGGTCAATTTCGCGCAAGGCTCTTTGAATTCTCACCACCGTTTCGGCGGCCACTGATTCATCATTCTCTTGAGCGGAAAATCGAATTGACGCGACATTTTCGTCGGGGCCAAAGGAGATATCAAAAATTTCTGATATGACGACATCACCAAGATTAAGCGGTGCGATTTTGTCACGAAATTGGCTAATTTCGATCGGTGATTGGCTCATGGCACGAATCGTTGTTCCGCCACGGAAATCAATTCCAAAATTCAATCCGACAAAACTCACAAGAAGAATTGAGACAACGAATAACGCACCTGATACGAGTGTCGCCGGCCGCGTCAATTGCATAAATGCCCAACGAGTCTCCGATGGAACCAATCTCAGTCGCATCTCATCACCTTAGACATTGATCGACTTGGGCCGCCGCCATGAGAACCAGATGACCACGAGCAAGCGGGTGAGAAAAATAGCCGTAAAGACCGAAGTGACAATACCAATTCCCAATGTGACAGCAAAACCTCGAACGGGTCCTGACCCAATCAAGAATAAAATAGCGGCGGCGATAAAGGTTGTCACATTGGCATCGAGGATGGCCGTCAGAGCTCTTTCATAGCCGCGCTCAATCGCCCGCGCCGGCCCTTTAGCGGTTTTGATTTCTTCTCGAATTCGCTCAAACACCAATACATTAGCATCCACCGCCATACCGATCGTCAATACAATACCCGCGATGCCTGGAAGCGTCAGCGTCGCCCCCAAAACCGATAGCACGGCAAAGATCAGCACAAGGTTGGCGAGAAGAGAGACATTGGCAAAAATGCCGAATAATCCATAACCGCCAATCATAAAAACGAGCACCGCCGCGAAGGCAATCACACAAGCAATCCGTCCCGCATCAATTGAATCTTGACCCAATTCCGGTCCGACTGTGCGTTCTTCAAGAAAGATCATCCCAGCCGGCAAAGCACCGGCGCGAAGAAGCACCGCCAAACGATTGGATTCCTCGACCGAGAATCGACCCGTAATAATGCCAGCCCCACCGGGAATGTGATCTTGAATCGTCGGTGCTGAAATGACCTCCTCATCCAAAACGATGGCAAAGGGAGAGCCAATATTTTCCGCCGTATAATCTCCAAATTTGCGAGCCCCTGAAGGATTAAAACGAAAACTCACCGCCGGCCGTCCATTTTGATCAAAGTCAGGCTGTGCATCGGTCAATTGTTCGCCGCTCACGACCGCCGCCCGTTCCACGACATAGAATTGTCCCGGCTCATCAAGGGACGGATAGATAACATTTCCCGCCCCCGGCGAGGAGCGCTCACTTGACGTTCGACGAACCACGGGATGAAAAGCCAATTTGGCTGTTTGACCGATGAGTTCCTTTAATTCTTCGGCTGAACCGATGCCTGGCACTTGAATAATCACTCGGTCTGACCCTTGCCGTTGAATCGTCGGCTCGCGTGTGCCCACTTCATCAACGCGGCGGCGAACAATCTCCAGCGATTGCTGCATCGTACGATCATCAGTGGCCGACTTTTCTTCATCGGACAACGAGACGATCAAGACATCACCTTCAGAACTCACTTCAATGTCATTTGCGCCCACCCCCGTTAAGGTGACTAGAGGTCGTGCCAATTGACGAACGGCGGTCACCGCCACATTCATATTTTCGGGACGGGAAACTCGCACACGGAGATAGCCTGACGCGGCATTTTGTCGGCGAATGGTTCCCACTTGCGCCCGTAGATTGCGTAAAACATCTCGAACTTCCGGCCATATTGCATCCATCCGTTCGTCATAGACGTCGGCGAGTTGAACTTCTGCCAAGAGATGGGCCCCACCTCTGAGATCAAGGCCAAGATTGACCAAGGATGAAGGCAACCAACTGGCCCATCCGGCCAAGTCTTGCTCTAATTCCTTTGTGAGACTCTGGCCGGTTTCAGCGGCTTGCCGGGCATCATTATGCCGTTCCACACGGGGGTAGAAAGCATTCGGCAGAGCCAAATACAGACCGATTGCACAGATGGCAAAAATGAGAATTCGTTTCCACAGAGCAAATTGAAGCACAGCGTTACTCTTGCGACTTTGCCACACTCCATCGCCTCGGCGATAGAGTCATGACTTCCCGGTTACGATGATCATCCTGCGGTATGAATCCCCGTCAGGACTTGGTTATCTCCGTCGCCCCAATCTTCTGGGCCACGGTGCTTTGTACCACTTTGACTTGTACCCCATCGGCGATTTCAACTTCCAGTTCATTGTCGTCACGCACCCGAGTGATTTTGCCATAAATTCCACCTTGCGTGACAATACGGTCACCTCGCTGCAAGGATTCAACCATGGCTTTATGTTCTTTGACTTTCTTTTGTTGTGGCCGAATAAGAAGAAAATACATGATGACAAAGATGAGGATGAGCGGCACCAAACTGGAAAAGCCACCGAAGCCACCGGCTGATTGTGCATAAGCAGGGTTGAAGAACATCGATTACCTCTGAGATGATTTTTTCGGATGAAAGACCCGCCAGTCTTTCCTATATTCACAATGCCTCCATTGCAAGTTGACAAACGCTAGGTGATGGTCAGACATGAAGACGGAATCACAAAATCGGTAAAAGGCAGGTAATGACGTGCATGACATTCGCGTGATCCGCGACGATCCTCAGACATTTGATCAGCAACTGAAACGTCTCAATTATCCACCGATGGCAACCAAACTGATCGCCGTCGACGCCAAGCGACGAAGGGCGATCAGCGAATCCGAAGCCGCCAAACAGGAACGCAACGCCTTGTCGAAACAAGCCGGTCTCGCCAAATCACAAGGCAATGAAAGTGAATTTGGCCGTTTGCGCGACTTGGTGAATGAAAAAAAGAATCTTCTGACCCATTTGCAAGGGAATGTGGAACGTCTCGAGAGAGAGATGCGCCAACTTCTCCTCAATATTCCTAATCTGCCCCTTCCCGATGTCCCCGAGGGCGATGACGAGTCATCTAATGTGGAATGTCACCAATGGGGGGAGAGACGATCGTTCAAATTCAAACCTTTGGAACATTTTCAAATCGAAAGCATCAAGTCGGCGATGGACTTTTCAACAGCGGCCAAACTTTCGGGATCGCGATTTGTTGTCTTGTTTGACGCGCTCGCTCGGCTTCATCGCGCCTTGTCGCAATTTATGATTGATACCCATGTGGACAAACATCATTTGGAGGAAGTTTGGACGCCGGTCTTGGTGCGCGGTGATGCCATGCTAGGGACCGGCCAATTGCCAAAATTTGCCACCGACTCCTATCGTATCGCTGATGATTTTTGGTTGATTCCAACAGCTGAGGTCACATTGACGAATTTGCTCAGAGACACCATCGTGGCCGAAGATCAATTGCCGCGTCGCTACTGTGCCCATACCCAATGTTTTCGCTCTGAAGCGGGGGCCGCGGGTCGTGACACGACAGGCATGCTTCGACAACATCAATTCGAAAAAGTTGAGATGGTGACCCTTTCGACGCCCGAGAATAGCGAGAGCGAACAACAACGGATGCTCCAGTGTGCCGAGTCGATTTTACAAGCCTTGGAATTGCCCTACCGGACGGTCCAGTTATGCACGGGAGACTTGGGTTTTTCGGCACGGCGAACCTACGATATTGAGGTCTTTCTGCCTGGCCAGGACGGTTTTCGGGAAATTAGTTCGGTATCCACATGCGGTGATTTTCAAGCCCGACGAATGAACGCCCGATACCGGCCCCTTGATGGGGATTCGCCGCAGTTCCTGCACACGCTAAATGGCTCTGGCTTGGCGGTGGGTCGAACCGTAATCGCGGTGCTCGAAAATGGCCAACAAAAGGATGGAAGTGTGGTTCTACCCAAGATTCTGGCCCCCTACTTGAACGACAAAACGGTGATTGATAGGACGGGGAAATTGCAAGACTGATCACTTTTTTGAACTCCATTATCATCTGATGAAAGTTTTTCGTCTGACTTTAACAATGTCGGTAATTCAATTAATCTCCTCGGTTTTAATAAGGCGATAGTCTAAATGAGAATACTGATCACTAACGATGATGGAATCAATGCTCCGGGCCTCGTCGTTCTTAAACGAATCGCTCAACAACTGGCAGGCGCAGATGGCGATGTATGGACCGTCGCGCCATCCACCGAACAATCGGGCACCAGTCATTGCGTCTCTTTTGTTCGGCCCTTCATGATAACAGAAATTGGCGCACAAACATTCGCCGTGGATGGCACGCCCGCCGATTGCGTCCTCGCCGGTCTCTATGAAATCATGCAAGAGCAACCACCCGACTTAATTCTGTCGGGAGTGAATCGAGGCAACAATTCAGGAGAGAATGCCCTTTATTCGGGGACTGTCGGTGCCGTTATGGAAGCTTCGCTTCAGGGCAAGACCGGAATTGCGTTATCGCAATATCTTGGCCCCGCAAACGTTCACATCGCCAACCCTTTTGAAGCGGCCGACGCGTATGGTGTCGAGGCCGTGAGAGCCATCTTGACAATCAATAATCAGAAAATTGATCATTATCCCCCCTTTTACAATGTCAATTTCCCTCCCTGCCCCGCTAACTCTGTGGCCGGCATTCGTGCCGCAAAGCAAGGGGCTCGCCGCCTTGACGGACGGTTTAAGACGATGGAAGCTTCGTCTCCATCGAACCGAAAATTTCTGTGGCTCAAAAGTGGCCCGCAAGATGTGCCGGCTCAACCGCAATCAGATATCACACTCAATCTGGAAAATTTTGTGTCCATTACGCCGATGCGGGCTGATTTGACAGATCAGGAGTCGATGGTCACATTGGAGAGTCAATTGCACGGCCGCCATGACTGATTTCCAAGATCAAAGACACCATCTCCTTGAAATTATAAAGCAGCAGGGCGTGACCGCTGAAGAGGTTCTTGTCGCCTTAAGTAAAATCGACCGGCGGGAATTTGTGTCTCGGACCTTTGCTAGTCGTGCCTATGAGGATATGGCTCTCCCCATTATGGCCGGACAAACCATCAGTCAACCGACAATCGTCGGATTGATGACGCAGGCTTTGAAAATTGACGCGGTCAACCGTGTTCTTGAAGTTGGCACCGGTTCAGGCTTTCAGACGATGGTGTTGTCCTATCTGTGTCGGCACGTGTACTCGGTAGAACGATTTCAAGCCCTCGCAAACAGGGCCAAACAATTGGTGGTTGATACACATAAGCGGCAAAATGTCAGCATTGTCCATGCCGATGGTTCTCTCGGACTGCCCAACGCCGCGCCATTTGATCGAATTCTGGTCACTGCGGCCTCTGAAGATGTGCCTCCTACCTTGCTTGAGCAACTGAAGATTGGTGGCATAATGGTGTTACCCCTCGGTCGTGAGAACCGTGATCAGTTTCTAATGCGAGTCACAAAGACAACCGATAAAGATCATCTATACGAGGATTTGGGGGAAGTACGATTTGTCCCACTGCTTGAAGGAGTGAGAGATGACTAACCGGAATGATGTTCAAGACGGCGGCAAACCCTTTCGCCGTCAAAAAATTTTCACCCTCGTTCGTGTTGGCATGACGGCTTCGATACTGCTTATCGCCGCAAGTTGCGTCAACGATATGAGGGGGCGGGATGTGACGCGTCCACCTCTTGATAACCCGATTGGTCAATCGGTTGCGCCCGGAGGCGCTCCCACGGAGCCGACAGGGTTGCAAGAAGTCCCTAGCGACGCGACGGTCCGCTATATTCAGGCTCTACCGGGTGACAGCGTTCGGATCATTGCGGCACGAATCGATGTTGACGCGGACCAATTGGCTCTCATCAATAATCTCTTGCCCGATTCCCTGCTTCGGACAGGCCAATTGGTGGCTGTTCCTATCAACAAGGATGCAGCGAAAATGGGCGATATTGCTCGCATCGCGGCCCGCGCGCTTGAAGAGGAGGAACCCATTCAAACAAGTGAGAGTGAGGGGCTAAAATTACGCGATCCATTTGCCGATAACGACGAGCTTCCCGCCCCTCCGGCATCGAATGAACCCTTGCCGGCCAATATTGAAACGGTGGATCTGCCGGAATCGCCTGATCTCTCACAATATCAGACCACTCAAACTTTGAGCCGACTGCAGATGCCCGTGCAAGGTGACATCATCCGAGAGTATTCTGAAGGACCGAATGGCAATGAAGGCATCGACATACGTGCACGGGCGGGCTCTCCTGTCGTCGCCGCCGCCGATGGCGAAGTCGTATTATTGTCACAAGCCTCTAGAGATTCAGACAATAAAGTCATCCTCCTGATCCGCCATCCCGACGATTTGTTTACGGTCTACTCGGGTTTAACCGAGACTTTGATTGAGAAGGGAAATCGGGTTGAACGCGGCCAGACTCTTGGTGTCATTGCGAGTGGTGAGGAAGAATTCTTACATTTTGAAGTGAGGATTGGCACCAAGAGCACGGATCCCATCCCTTACTTATTCTAACCCGATTTCTCTTGTTAATGACTCGGTGTCATGACTGATCATCAGCGATTTGCCGTCGTAACCGGGGGTGGCAGTGGTATCGGCCGCCACGCGGCATTGGCCCTCGCTAAACAAAATTTTCGTGTGGCTGTATTGGGACGCCGCCTCAAACCCCTTGAAGTCACCACCTCAATGGCTGACGCCGGGCAGATATGGCCATTGTTGGGAGATATTTCGAAGCCACAGGATGTCGAGAAAGCTTTTCAGGAAATTGCCCGAGAATTTGGTCGTCTTGATCTTCTCTTCAACAATGCCGGTATCGGCGCGCCCCTCGTCTCAATTGATCAATTGTCCTATGAGGACTGGCAGGCATGTATTGATACTAATCTGACCGGGTCATTTCTTTGCGCCAAATTTGCTTTTCGGATGATGAAAAGCCAATCCCCCAAGGGAGGACGAATCATCAACAATGGCTCCATCTCGGCCCATGTGCCACGGCCATTCTCGGCCCCTTATACAGCCACCAAACATGCCATCACCGGTCTCACGAAGTCTCTCTCACTCGATGGGCGAGATCACAATATTGCCGTCTCACAAATTGATATAGGCAATGCCAAGACTGAAATGGCAAGCCATTTTGCCACGGGGGTTCCACAATCGTCAGGCGATATCAAACCTGAACCCACATTCCGTGTTGAGCATTGCGGCGATGCTGTGGCGTATATGGCCAATCTTCCACTTGATACCAATATCCAGTTTATGACCCTAATGGCCACGCGGATGCCCTATATAGGTCGTGGTTAAATTGACCTAACGACACTCTGTGGCCATCAGGTGCAAAAAATACTGCCAAGCGACCCGACCGGAGCGGGCTCCTCTTGTCATTTGCCACTCAAGTGCTCCCTTTTGCAGTTCTTCATCATCGTGATCAAGCCCTGCATGGGCACAATAACGTTTGACCATTTCAAAATATTGGTCTTGTGAGCAAGGATGAAAACCCAACCACAAGCCAAAACGGTCGGATAGGGATACTTTTTCATCGACGGCTTCGGCCGGATTGACGGCGCTTGAGCGTTCATTCTCAATCATGTCTCGTGGCATCAAGTGACGCCGGTTGGATGTGGCATAAAACACAACATTTTCGGGCCTTCCTTCAATCCCTCCATCAAGAACCGCTTTGAGAGATTTGTAGTGATGCTCATCATACGAAAAGGATAGATCATCACAGAACAGAATAAATCGCTCCTCTCGATGACGGAGAAGAGATAGCAGGCGACCCACCGAAGCTAGATCTTCACGATGCAACTCAACAAGAAATAGTTTGGGATATGGGTTCATCAGTTGGGCATGAACCGCCTTGACAAGAGAAGATTTTCCCATTCCTCGGGCCCCCCATAGCAGGGCATTATTGGCGTGAGACCCAGAAGCAAAACATCGGGTATTTTCCACCAATGCGTCCCTCGCTTGGCCGATTCCAACCAGGAGTGAGAGTTCAACCCGATTGACTTTGTCCACCGGCTCGAGTCTGTCCGGCTCCTGCTTCCATACCCATGCATTGGCCGAAGACGACAATTCGAATTCTTCAACAAAAGGAGGAGGGCTTAACCTTTCAAGCGCTTCGGCAATTCTCTCTAAAACTTTGCCGTCCGGCGCCGCCCTTTGACTTTTTTGGTCAAAGTCTTTGTTCATGAGTGAGTCGCTTTGTCAGTTTCTTCTTTATCCTCGGGAAGGCTCTCATCATCAAAATCTAGCCCTTGATCTTTCAGACGTTGTTTTTGTTTCTTCTCCACTCGCCGAACCAAAAAGATAGAAATTTCATACAAGCCATAGACCACGACAAACAAAATAACTTGCGTGATCACATCGGGAGGTGTGACCACCGCGGCGGTGGTCAATATTCCGACAATCGCGTATTTCCGCGCCTTACCAAGCCCTTCAGAGGAGACCAGACCAGCGCGCCCACACAGTGTGAGCAACACGGGCAACTGGAAGCAAATTCCGAATGCCAGAATGAACTTAATGGTCAACGAGAGATATTCAGCCGCTGAACCTTGGAAAGTGATACCCGCGTCCGCCGCAAAAGCCACGGCGTCAGGATCGGCCATGGCTTCAGCTTGCTGTTGGAAACCTAAGAAGAAATCGAAGGCGAGTGGTATCACAATAAAGAAAGCAAATGACGCGCCAAGAAAGAACATCACTGGTGAGGCAATCAGAAATGGTAAGAAGGCCCCCTTCTCATTTTTGTACAATCCGGGCGCGACGAAACGCCATAATTGATAGCCAATGAAAGGAAAGGCTAAAATAAAGCCTCCCATCAGAGAAATTCTGATGGCGACGAAGAATCCCTCCTGGAGTTTGATGAGAATCAAGCCACAATCCTGGCTTCTAGTCTCCAAAGCCGCACATACCGGCTGGGTTAAAAAATTGAATATGGGATTCCAGACCGCGAAACAAATCACCATACCGATGACGAACGCGATCACGGAGCGAATGAGGCGCGTCCGCAATTCGGCGAGATGCTCTACGAGGGGAGCTTTGGTTTCTTCAACGTCATCCTCGCTCATTTTTGAGCGTCTTTGTCGTCACTTTTTGCTGATGATGTCGGAGATTCAGAATCATCTTCAGTAGATTTCAGTTCAACCGAAGGATCCGAAGACAAATCTCCACTCTTCGTCGTCTCTTGTGGTTTTGGCGTCAAACCCTTATCGCCTTGCGCTTGATATTCATCGCGCAAACTTTGCTGAAAGTCTCGTGCTGAATTCTTCAATTGATCGAGACCCAAACTCTTCGGTGAGGTCGCAAACTTCATGTCGGCGGCCGCGTCCTTAAGGCCGCTTTCATCGGCGGCTTGGTCCATCGCTCGCTGAAACTCTCTGGCCATTGAACGCAACCGTCCGGTGACACGTCCCAAAGTGCGAAACATGCCTGGCAAGTCCCTTGGACCCACCACAATAAGCGCCACAACACCGATCAGAAGAAGTTCAGTCCAACCGATATCCAACATGAAGTCATTCTTGCGTTTATCGTCAGGTGCCTGTGGCTTTTTCTTTCGGTGTCACGTCTTTCGCCTGTTCAGCGCCATCCTCAAGTTCCTTCTTGCCCTCACTGACACCTTTTTTGAATGAGGTAATTCCTTTTCCGACTTCCCCCATGAGACCGGCGATCTTTCCCCGGCCAAATAAAACCAGGACGACGATGACGATCAAAACCAGGCCCGGCAAGCCAATATTGTTAAAACCCATTTCTTCCCGCCTCCATTTTGGCAACATTTGCGTCTCGAAGATTGATACCGCATCGGGCATCAAGTGGCTTCAATACCATCATTTATGATAATGACTCTTGTCCCATGAGACAAGCCATTGCTAATTCTTCTTTGAACTCAATGTCCCTTATTGAAGGAAAAAGTCCATGACGTCTGTCCACCCCTCGGGGCACGAAACCCGTGTGAAGGAAGCGATACCAAGTTCAAAGAGACAGGTGAAGGGTTAACGGGCTTCGGCAAGGTCAGATTTCTCCTCGCAGATAGTCTAGACCGAACGGACATTCTCCACCGCCTTGATGACAAAGGGCTCATTGACTCTTGATTGCGTGACACACGGAAACAAAAAGCATCGGTCGCGCGCGAGTCGCAGCCAAAATTTCTGTCCATTCTTGGGAAGAAAAATTGACGGGACAAGGGCTTTGAAACTTGAGTGGTCAGCTTCGAGGCAAAATTCCACCAAACTGGCATTGCCGAGAAAGACCGACCGGCGCACCTCACCTCTGACCGCGACTCCATCTTTAGATGACGGCGGCGGTTGACCGCCTTCCCGATCAAAGTCCATCCGCACATGTTGAGGGCGAATCATAATTTCAACATCGGAACCATCAACAAGTTCACGGGCATCAAATTCACCAAAAATCGTCGTCACACGATGGTCTTTGACGACACCATGGACAATATTGAGGTCTGAAAAATATTCGGCCACCTCGCGGTCATGCGGACGAAAGTAGAGATCAAGTGGGGCCCCCGATTGAACAATTTTCCCCCGCCGCATCAAAATGATGGCATCGGCCACTCGCATGGCTTCGGCCGGAACATGCGTGACAAGGAGGACCGCGGCCCCTTCACTACGCAAAATATCGAGTGTTTCCTCCCGAATGCGGTCGCGGAGACGGTCATCAAAACTTGAGAAGGGTTCATCGAGCAGCATCACTCGGGGACGCGGGGCCACAGCGCGAGCGAGGGCCACCCGTTGTTGTTCCCCACCTGAAATTTCATGCGGGTAACGATGACGAAGACTGGAGAGACGCACCTTATGTAGCAATTCTTCAACGCGCGACCTTTGTTCTGATCGCCCCCCTTCCAAACCAAAAGCGATATTTTCGCCGACTGTGAGATGGGGAAACAGAGCAAAGTCTTGAAACATCAGTCCGACAGACCGCCGCTCAGCCGGAACATGGACGGTTTCCGATGAAACCCGCTTTCCATCAACCCAGACCTCCCCTGCATCCGGCTCATCAATTCCGGCGATCAACCGAAGGAGAGTCGTTTTGCCACAACCTGATGGTCCCAATAGGCAAGCGACCTGCCCCGCTTCTACTTGAAGTGAGGCACCAGACACCACCGGCGTTTTGCCAAAAGCACGTGACAGCGACGTAATCTGCAATCTTGGGGGAGACAGAGCCACCAGCGTCATCCATTCCTTACTGATTTCGTCAACATTGAATACAATATCAAAGGATGACAATCAACCACGTCTCATGTGGTCAAATTGGTCGCTCCCCCGTCATGCAGAAGATTTTGCCCCACAATATAGTCGGCATGTTGGGAACATAGAAAGGCACAGACCGCACCGAACTCAGACGCGGTGCCATATCGGCCCGCTGGAATACTGCTCTCGCGGTTGCGCCGCACCTCGTCAACCGGCAAGTCTTGCGCCGCCGCTGCGTTTTCATCCAATGATATGGCTCGGTCCGTATCGTGAATGCCTGGCAATAGATTGTTGATACGGACTCCATGTGACGCCACTTGGCGGGAGAGACCCGCCACATAGCCCGTCAAGCCACTGCGAGCGCTATTTGAGAGACCCAATACACCAATGGGCGCGCGCACTGACATTGAGGTGATGTTGACGACTCGTCCCCATTTTCGCTCCATCATTCCGGGCACCACCCTTTTCATAAGATCAATCGGTGTCAGCATATTGGCATCAAGAGCGGCAATAAAATCCTCGCGGTCCCAATCGCTCCACAATCCGGGTGGCGGGCCGCCGGCATTGGTGACGAGAATGTCGGGATGGGGACACATGGCCAGCAGCGCGTCGCGGCCGTCATGATCGGTGACATCAATCGCCACCGTTCTCACCTCAACTTGATGATGCGAGCGAATGTCAGCCGCTGTGGCCTCTAGCGCCTCCTCACCCCTCGCGCACAAGACCAAGTTGACCTTGGCCTCAGCGAGCGATTCCGCACAGCCCCGACCGAGACCTTTTGAAGAGGCACACACGATGGCCCATTTGCCATTGATTCCCAAATCCATCAAATTCTCCTTTTCATTAATCGTCAATTTGGTCCCCAAGAAGCCTTCCCTATGCACCGAATGTCCCCAAGAGTTCAATCAAAGTTAGGAAACCTTCGTGGCGCATCCCAATGACTCTGCCCATTTTGATCTCAACAAAAAAACAACACAAAGTCATTAAATTGTGCGGAACTCCATACAGGCATTGATTTTATTGATGAGAACTTTATTATCAGTATGTCTTGGAGGGCAAGAAAGCCATGGTTAATGACGGCCTCAGTTCCACAGATGTACGGGTTTTCGGAGCCGGCAAATTTCATAGGTTAAATGACAGAATTTTCTCAGTTTGGGCTTGATCCTTCAATTTTGACGGCCGTCGCCGCTGCCGGTTATGTCACCCCAACTCCCATCCAATCTCAGGCCATTCCAGCCGCCTTACAGGGACGCGACGTCTTGGGTATCGCGCAAACGGGTACGGGAAAAACAGCTTCATTCGTGTTGCCGATGATTCACCGACTCAATCAAGGTCGAGCCAAAGCAAGAATGCCGCGCTCCTTGGTCTTGGCTCCCACTCGTGAGTTAGCGACGCAAGTCGCCGACAACTTCACCGCCTATGCCTCCCATTCGAAACTCTCCATGGCTTTATTAATTGGCGGCGTTTCATTTGGTGACCAAATGGCCTTAATTGACCGTGGGGTCGATGTCTTGATTGCAACGCCCGGCCGATTGCTCGACCTTTTTGAGCGAGGCCGTCTTCTCCTCTCTGGGGTTCATATTGTGACCATTGATGAAGCGGACCGCATGCTTGATATGGGATTTATCCCTGATGTGGAACGCATCTTTCGCCTCACCCCCTTTACCCGCCAAACCTTGTTCTTCTCGGCCACGATGGCACCTGAAATTGAGCGTTTAACGAACGAGTTTCTCTCTAATCCCGAACGCATTGAGGTGACCCGACGGGCCAGTGTCGGGAAGAATATCTCGCAACTCGCGGTGATTGTCTCAAAGACCAAGCATCGGAGTGCTGAGTTTAAGAAGAAACGTGCTCTTCTTCGGTCCGAGATTCAGTCCCGAGATCAAGACATTACCAATGGCATCATCTTCTGCAATCGTAAGGCCGATGTTGATATCCTCCTCCGCTCAATGCGGGTTCATAAGATTGATTGCGCGGCGATCCACGGTGATCTTGATCAAACCGTCAGAACCAAAGTCTTGAACGCGTTTCGTAACGGACAGAAAAGGTTTCTCATCGCCTCTGACGTCGCGGCGCGAGGTCTGGATATCCCCAATGTCAGTCATGTTTTTAATTTCGATGTACCGGTCAATCCTGAAGACTATATCCATCGTGTCGGCCGAACTGGGCGGGCGGGGCGGATGGGCACAGCCGTCACACTCGTGACATCTAGCGAAATCAAGGCACTCAGTGCCATAGAGAGTTTAGTGAAAAGCCCGCTGCAACGACAATCTGCGTCTCTTAACGACACCCATTCTCCACCAGAAGAAAAAATGTCGCCGACGGCCAAGAATAACCGTAAGAAGAAAGAGGTCCCAACGGCTCAAAAACGTTCCCAAACGATGGCCAATTCAACCAACGGCGCCCGGCCGAATTCTGATAAAAAAGAGAAGCCAAAGATCATTAATGCGGTGGGTATGGGCGATCACTTGCCCGATTTTATGAAACACGATTTAGGTGAGGCACCTTCGACCTAATCCATTGGTGCTGATAATCCTGAACTCAAAATGTGGTCATCAGGATGTTGATGACCAGCTTCTTTCCACATGTTTTCTTGACTTCCGACATTTTTGAGCGTAAACTATTGTAATATAATGATTTTGCCCTCAAAAAAGGGCACAACATTCGTTTTGCCTCAACAAGCCCTTATAAACAAGGGGTTGAAAATTCAAAATTAGGCCAAAATGTCTGAAGTCAAGAGAAGTGGGGCGATCCTTTCATCCGTTTCAGAATACAAAGAAGTCAATGCGAGCGGAAGGTGCCGAAAACATCATCAAGCGCCTCAGCGTTCAGCAAGGCCTCAAGCCAGTGATCGAGTTGATCAGTTGTGGCTTTGCGTACAAGTTCAGAGCGTTCGCTCGATAGATCACCGAAGTTGAGTTGGATCAGACGCAGGACAGTTTCCGCCTTGCCCTCGGCAATACCGGCAGCTTTGCCGCGCGCTTCGCCGCGGGCGAAACCTTGTTCGATCCATTCTTCAGCAATTGAGCCCATCAGGGCCTCCCATCTTTCTGG
>JAJEBG010000023.1 GCA_022824005.1 Paracoccaceae bacterium | reverse complement strand
TTTGTGTGTGGCCTCAACTTGGTGGTGCTCTGGTTGGCTCTGCCGATAGCCAATGCTGAAGAGCGTCCGCTCTGGGACGCGCTGATGGTCGAGCACCACTATCTCGGTTTCCGCCGTCTAGCGGGCCGCGGTCTGCGCTATGTCGCAACCTTTGAGGATCGTTGGCTGAGTCGAGCGGCGTGATCGTTGTTGTTTATCACAATAAATCGTCCTGTCCCCCTGTTTCTTATCAAATTGATTTAACGCCGATTGGCGGATAAATTAAATTAATCTGAGAATCTTCCTCTTTTCTTTCCAAGTACTCCCTTTTTGAAGTAGTCAAGACGGGGCCATCGACCTGATGATGCATGGCAAAGGATGCCACTTCCACGCCGCTCTTGAACATCTGGAGAGGGTCGCGAGCACAACGGGGGTCCGCCAGCCGGCGGCAACTGGGATCAAGAAAGGAGCCGGCATGATGCGGTTGCTTGGATCAGTCGACCGCAACAGGAACCATGTCTGAGACTATCTCGTTCGCAACCGTGGCCTTGATCCCGACCTCCTTGCCTGTGCCGAACTTCATGGAACCGACCCGGACCATCCCTTCTGGGGAATGACTCGGGGATCAAATAAGGCACTGGGCGGGTTCCGGTTGTCCCGCCGGGCAACGGGCACACCCTGTTGGCCGAGGTGCGATTGATGCCCTGCCGGAACTGAGCCACATTCGGCAGGTGATCTCGGCGGCTGGTACCACACCCCGTCTCCCCCAATGGATCCAGACCCTGAAAGTGGATACCATCTGGTGCGGGTTTGATGCCGATGCCGCCGGTAATCACGCAGCCGCCAGCCTAATGGATTGCCATCCCAGAATCCGGCGTCTCCGCCCGACCGGTGGTAAGGACTGGAACAAACAACTCCCACACCATCGCAACACCAACGGCTGGTAACACCCCCAAAAACACCATCACCCCG
This sequence comes from Paracoccaceae bacterium, assembly GCA_022824005.1. Classification (GTDB taxonomy): domain Bacteria; phylum Pseudomonadota; class Alphaproteobacteria; order Rhodobacterales; family Rhodobacteraceae; genus JAPOXR01. Next base: position 150,068 of record JAJEBG010000023.1, on the reverse strand, counting down.
CGGGGCACCAAATGACCGGGACAAACCGTCCTTGCCGACAAGTGGGACACCATCAAACATGGGCTTCAGCATCTTCCTGTCTGGGTGTTGTGACACCAAATGCCGGTGAAAAATGTCCGATCTCTATCGCACCAATAGGGTGAAGTGGCAGGGCGGACATCAAGCCAATCTGCGACACCAAAAACGACTCGAAAAGTTGCGGCTAGGTGAAATAGGATTACAAAATTGGAATAGCGTGAGAAAATTTATTTTACTACCGCCGAGATAATGTGCGAAATTAAAATTGGATTATTGTGATGAACGACACCGCCATGATATGCCGCCCACTTCAGACCATCATCAACTTTCAGGCATAACTCATATGGGGTCGCTTACGCCTGACAAATCAGTGCTTCGCCGTCTGTTTGCATCACAAAAAGAAATGGTCGCCTAGGTTTTTGCGAATATTCGAGTTGCGCTTATGGATTGCTTTTGCGTTCTGCTCTCAGACAACAAGGTTCAGTCCACCTTTTGAAATGCTATCTATATGGCACTGCAAATCAGTCTCGTCGTGTCCTAGATTTGATGATTCGCATACCGATGAAGACTGTTTAAGAAAACCTCTTGCGGGGTGATTTGGGCGGCGTTTGGTAAGCCAAGCTTAGTCTTTCCTCCGATTGGATTAAGATCCTCCAAAGCTCACGACACCCATCGGCAACATGAGCGCAAAGAAGGGTAGGGTAATCAGGATGAAAAGGCGGACGATATCCACAGCCCAGAAGGGAGTAACGCCTTTGAAAATGGTCTGTGTTGAGACGTCTTTAACGACTGAGCGCAAAATAAACACGTTGAGCCCGATGGGGGGTGTTATCAAGGAAATTTCGGTCACAACAACGATGATGATGCCGAACCAAATCAGCGACATTTCACCGCTGAAGTCACCTTCAAAGAAACCAAGTGAAGCGATTAACGGCGCAAAGACAGGCACCGTCAACGTGATCATCGACAGGCTTTCAAATACCGTGCCTAGCAGCAGATAGATCAGTACAATCAGCGCAAGGACGGTGAATGGTTCAAAGCCAGCACCCTGCACAAGATTAAGCAGATCTTCAGGCAAACCTGCGCGCGAGACAAAGCGATTGAAAATGTCTGCCCCGATCAGGAGGACAAACAACCCAACGGAGGTTTTAACAGTCTGCGACAATGCATCAATCAGCCCGTTCCACGAGAAGCGTTTGATTGCGATTGAGATCAGGATCGTCCCAAAGGCTCCTACGCCTGCCGCCTCATCAGCGGTAAAAATCTGACCGTAGATTCCGCCGATGATCAATGTGAACAGAAGTAAGATTGGAACAACTCGTACGACGCTTTGGCGTGTTTCTTGTGCAGACATTGGTGTACCTGCGGGTCCTGCCTCGGGTTTCCGCCAAACGACGAACGCGACTGCACAAAGATAGAGAAATACCCCTAGGATGCCGGGTAGAATGCCGGCGAGGAAGAGTTTGCCAATCGACTGGCTGGTGAGGAAGCCATAGATGATCAGGATGATACTGGGTGGGATTAGAATGCCCAGCGTGCCGCCCGCCGCCACGGAAGCGGTGGACAGGCTATCATGGTATCCAAACTTGCGCATAGAGGGCAGGGCGACTTGCGACATCGTGGCAGCTGTGGCCAAAGATGAGCCGGAAACAGCGGAAAATCCGCCGCATGCGAGAATAGTCGACATGGCCAAGCCACCGGGCAGACGGCCTACGATGGCATATGCGGCACGGTAAAGATCATGGGCCATACCACTTTGTGCAATCAGCATGCCCATGAAGATGAAAAGAGGAATGACCGACAGCGCATCATTCTGTGTGACATCCAAAATGGAATCAGCTGCTGGTCCAAGGCCCGCAGACCAGCGCCCGCCGCGCAAGATCACAAAACCAATCGCTCCGACAGTTCCCATAGCTATTCCGATCGGAACACGAAAAAGCACTAATCCGATCACGATAGCAAAAGCGATCAAGGAAATTGTCAATCTTTTGGTCCTTTGACCGAACGGGCAACACAGTGAAGTGCAACAGCAATGCCAGTGATCGTTACCACAGCAGCGATAAAGTAAATCAGCGGGTACTTAGGTAAGAACAGCATTTCGGTCGTAATCCCGCGGTTGAGAAATTTCTCTGCGCGCAGAAACAGCCAATATCCCATCGTCAATAGAGCAACCGATGTCATTAAAGCGATGAGCCTATCGCGCCAGAACGCGGCACGCGCGCTGAACAAACGGTCCAGTAGATCAACATCAATCTGTTCACCGTGCAGCGTGACAATCGGAAAAGCCAGAAAGATCGTAAGTGCCAGCAGGATTTGTGCCAAGTCTTGGCGGCCAAAAATTGGTGCATTGAAACCGTAACGGCCAATGACCTCTAAAACGGTCAAAACCATTAAGGCCATTAAGCAAAGCGCGCTAATAGTCAAAAAAAGACGGGCAAGCCATTGACCTGCCCGCCGGAATATTTGCATCATGATTAGTTGCTGTATTCGGCCATGGTGGCGCGAATGACTTCAAGTGCTGCTTCGGCATCAACGCCCTTCGCGGTTACTTCATCTATCACAGCCGCTTGGATCTGCGGGACGAGTGCAGTGAATTTTGCAGCAGCATCACCCGTCAAGTCGATCACCTGCCCTGTCTCTGCTTGCGCATCTAGTCCGCGTTGATTGCCTTGATCCCAAGCGGTACCAGCAAAAGCAGAGAAGTCTTCGCCCAGTGCAGCTTGGATTGCGGCAGCGTCTTCTTCGCCAATTCTTTCAAGGAACTCCTCTGACATTACGATAGAGAAAGACCCGCGGTAGAAACCACCTTCCACACGGTATGTATATGGTAGCACTTCAGTCAGCCGTAGGATCGCAATGGTATCGCCTGGAAAAAACGTGCCGTCTGCAACGCCATTTGAAATAGTTTCGTAAACAGCCGGAGCAGCAACTTGAACGCCGGCCATATCAAGGCCTGCAAGCACATCGCCCATCACACCGCCGCCAGAACGGATCTTAAGGCCCGCCACATCGTCGAGCGATGCAATTTCGCTGGATAGGTGCAGCATACCGGGGGCGTGAACCATCATGGCAACCGGAACAACGCCGTCATGCTCGTTTGCATCACTCAGGATTTGTTCGTGCGCGCGCCAATGTGCGGCAGAGGCTGCGGCACTATCGCCTTCCAGACCTGGAATTTCGATGAGCTTTGTGGTGACAAATCGGCCGGGATTGTAACCATGGAAAATCCATGCGGCATCCGCGCCACCATCTTCGACAAGATCGGCTTGCGAGGGTGGAGAGGCCAGTTGATATTCAACAGATGCGGTTACGCGACCATCGGTTGCAGCCTCGATACGATTGATGAATTCTGGCCAGATGATTTCGTTCATCACATGGCTTGGTGGCAGCCACGATGAAATGACCATCTCCTCGCTTACTGCCGCGTTTGCACCAATCGAAGCAATCAATGCTGTTGCTAGTTTTAGTTTCATGATTTACTCCTTTGAGACGGGCAGAAATGCCCAATTTGAACTCACTAATACATAAGCCGTCCACTATCACATAAACCGACAGTTCGGTCAATCAAATCAAAGTCCATGATATGGAATGGCCTACAAGATAGAGAGATTTGTAGCTCACTAAGCGATTCCGTTGAGTGTCAGGTTTGCGATGGTCCGCGCGTAAGCAATCTGCGCGTCTTTGTGAGCCTTTGGATGCCACATGTAGAACCAGTTCAACATCCCAAAAACAGATATTGTGACATCGCGACACTTGCCGCCATCTTGCCCAAGGGTGTCCGGCGCGCAGCGTTGCAATACTTCCGACATACGCGTGACAAGTTCGCGTTGATATCTTTTCAGAACACTCTGCTAGCCTTCGCTACCGAAGACCAGCCCTTCAGCTAAAATCTTATGTTCATGGTCTATGCCGTCATAGGCCAAAAAAACTCTTGCGCGATCCGCGAAAGCTGATCCTGTGGGGCAAGTTTGTGAGATTTACACTGCAAACCCAATCCCGCAATTCTGAGAAGTAGCTGTCAAGGAAATCAAAGATCAGATCATCCTTGCTGGAATAGTAGTGATAAATATTCGCCTTCGCAATCTCACAGGCGCGAGCGACCTCGTTCGTTGATGCCCGTGCAATGCCTTCGCGCGCAAAAACTTCAGCAGCGACTTTCAGGATATGACGGCGTTTGTCGTCATGGTCTTTGGCGATGGTGCGGACCACATCATACCTCCTTGGGTCGGTTGTCAATCACGCGGCGGGCTTTGCCTTGGCTTCGTTCAACATAGCCAGGTGTGCCAACCATAATTTTCGTCGAGATACCAACCACATCTTTAATTTTCTTGGCCAAAATTCTGTGACTTGCATTGCGGGCCTCGTTACTTGCAGTTTCGGGCGTCGCTTCAACCTTCACTGCCATTTGGTCCATCCGTCCTTCGCGGCTCAATTCGATCTGAAAGTAAGGTGCGAGTTCTGGAATCGCCAGAACCTGTTCTTCAATCTGGGTAGGGAAAACGTTGACGCCCCGCAGAATAATCATGTCATCCGAACGCCCCGTGATCTTTTCCATCCGTCGCATCGAACGCGCTGTTCCGGGCAACAGTCGGGTTAAGTCCCGCGTGCGATAGCGGATCATTGGCAGCCCTTCTTTGGTGATTGTGGTCAACACAAGTTCACCCATTTCCCCATCTGGAAGCGCCGCACCAGTTTCCGGGTCAATAATCTCGGGGTAGAAGTGATCTTCCCAGATGTGCAATCCGTCTTTAGTTTCTACGCATTCATTGGCGACGCCGGGGCCAAGAATTTCAGACAGGCCATAGATGTCGACGGCGTGCATATCAAAGGCATCTTCGACCTCTGCCCGCATCGCATTTGTCCAAGGTTCAGCCCCGAAGATGCCTACTTCAAGTGAACTGTCACGCGGGTCAATACCCGCTTTATTGTACTGTTCCAGAATGTTGAGCATGTAGGATGGTGTCACCATAATCGTTTTGGGCTGAAAATCCTGAATTAGCGTTACCTGCCGTTCGGTCATTCCACCTGAAACCGGAACTACCGTGCAGCCTAAGCGTTCGGCGCCATAGTGCGCGCCCAGTCCTCCGGTGAATAGTCCGTAGCCATAGGCGATATGTGCCACATCGCCGGGTCTCGTGCCCGAAGCGCGCATCGAACGGGCCACCATATTTGCCCAAGTATCAATGTCATTTTTTGTATATCCAACGACAGTTGGCTTGCCTGTCGTACCAGAGGAGGCATGCAGCCTGACGATTTGATCGCGCGGAACGGCGAAAAGACCAAAAGGATAGTTGTCGCGCAGGTCATTTTTGTACGTGAATGGGAACTTCACCAAATCTGCAAGCGTCTGGAGGTCATCAGGATGAACACTGGCCGCATCAAAGCGGCCCTTGTACATTGGCACATTGTTATAGGCATGACGGAGAGACCATCTCATCCGTTCAAGCTGCGTGGCGCGGATTTCATCAATTGAGGCAATTTCAATCACATCCAGGCTCGCGCGTGCGGGTGTCAGGTCTTTCATTGAGTCCTCCGGGTCATTCATCAAAGAGGGTGCCACGCACGCTGCGCGATCCACCTCTGAATACTGCTATTGTCGTGCCGTCTTGGTTGGTGACTGTCACATCGTAGATACCGCTGCGGCCTGTTAAGCTGACCTCGCGCGCATTTGCGGTCAAAGTTTCTCCTGCCTTGGCGGGAGCGATATAGGTGATCGAGTTATGCTGTGCGACGGTTGCTTGATTGCGGCTGTTGCAAGCAAAAGCAAACGCGCTGTCTGCCAAAGCAAAGGTGATGCCACCATGGCAATTTCCGAGGCCGTTGGTGTGATGCTCCTGCACGGTCAGTTGCAGAGTCGCGGTGCCTTCATCAACTTTGACGATGGACATGCCAAGCCACGCACTGGCACGATCATCTGACCACATGGCATTCGCGGATTTTTCGGCGCGTTCTTTCGGAGTCATCGACCTGTGAACTCCGGTTTACGTTTGTTTAAAAATGCTGAGACACCTTCGGCATAATCTGTGGATTGACCACAAGTTTTTTGGAATTTCGCTTCCAGGTCAAGCTGCGCGACAAGCGTATTCGTCGTTGCAGCATAAATTGCTTTTTTCGTATGGGCGAAACTGGTGGTTGGCCCGTTTGCCAGTCTTGCCGCAAGTGCCCGTGCTTCTGTCATCAGGTTTTCCGAGGGCACGGCTTTCCAAATTAAGCCCCAGTCAGCGGCCCTTTGTGCGCTCAGTGGTTCACCAGTCATGGCGAGCGCCTTTGCGCGGGCAGGGCCAAGCAGCTGGGTGAGGCTCCATGTGCCGCCTGCATCAGGCACCAGACCGACATTGGCGAAGGACTGCACAAATTTGGCGTTATCGGCTGCGATTACGATATCACAGGCCAACGCGAGGTTTGCTCCTGCACCTGCTGCGACACCGTTTACGGCGCAAATGACCGGCAAGTCTGCTGCGCCGATCATGCGGACTAGTGGATTATAAAATTTGGTGAGTGTTTGGCTAAGGTCCGGTGGACCATCCATTTTGCTCGGGTTGCGATCGCCAAGGTCCTGACCCGCACAAAAGCCACGTCCTGATCCGGTGATAAGGATTGCGCGTTTGCCATTTGCAATTGCTTCTTCAAAACAGGAGCGGAAGTTTAGATGCATGGCGTCGTTGAAACTGTTAAGCTTGTCTGGCCGGTGCAGCGTGATCTCGACCCACTCACCGTGATCTTGGTGTAAAATTGTGTTGCTCACCGAACGCCCCCTTGCAATCTGTCCTGCTTCGGTCTACCCCAATTACAAAAACCGCCCGGTTGGTCAATAAAAGAATGGTGGAGTATCGTTTTATGGCATCTCCGATTAGCGTTGAAATGAAGGGCGATATCGCGTGGGTGACAATTGATCATCCGCCTGTAAATGCGACATCAACTGTTGTGCGCGCGGGCCTTTTACGCGCGGTCCAAGACGTTCAAAACGCGCGATTGGCTGTGTTACGTTGCGCAGGAGCAACCTTTGTTGCAGGCGGGGACATGTCAGAATTTGATGCGCCGGCGCAGGAGCCGCATCTACCTGATGTCGTCAATGCAATCGAGGCAAGCAACGTTCCATTTGTTGCACTTCTGCATGGCACTGTTTTGGGTGGCGGGTTGGAAATCGCAATGGCCTGCGCTTTTCGTGTGGCCCACCCAAAAACACGATTTGGCTTGCCAGAGGTAAACGTCGGTCTTGTTCCCGGGGCAGGGGGCACACAACGTGCACCACGGCTTTTCGGTTGGAATATGGCGTTTGAGATGGCGTCGTTGGGCCAACTCAAGACTGAGGCTGATCTTAAAGCGGTAGGCGCGCTTAATGTGGTGACAGAAGATCTGGAATCAGCGGTCAATCAGTTTCTGGGGCAGAAAGCGTCACGCGTGTCAGAGCGAGTTATTGGCCCGATGAGCGATACGCAGGCCGCTGAGTTTCTTCAACGTGCGGAAAGGGCAGCAAAGGGGTGGCAAGCCCCAAGCCTTAACCTTGGGATGTTGAAGTTAGCGAGCGAACCTTTCTACGAAAGTCAGCCCAAAGAACGCGCCTTACATTTGGAACTCCGCAACGCCCCTGAAAGCAATGCCTTGCGTCATCAGTTCTTTGCAGAACGCGCGGTAACAAAGCCTGCAATCATCCAAGATGTATCTTCTGGAACCCTTTCGCAGATTGCGATTGTTGGTGGTGGGCTCATGGGGTCGGGCATCGCAGCGGCCTGTTTGATGGCGGGTTTTGCCGTAACGCTGATCGAACGAGATATAGCAGCGGCGGACATGGCTCATCAGACTGTGACATCGCTTCTCAACGGTGCGGTAAAACGTGGCAAGATCACGGCTGTAAAGTGCAACGCGCAGTTGGATAGACTGACCACAACCGACAGTTATGGTCATGCAAGTTCAGCGGACTTGGCGATCGAAGCTGTGTTTGAAGATCTCACAGTGAAGCGCAACGTCATGCAGCGGCTTGCAGGTGTCATGCGCGAAGACGCTATTCTTGCCACAAACACATCATACTTAAACCCAGATCATATTTTTGAGGGTCTTGGCCACCTCAACCGCTGCGTAGGTATCCATTTTTTTTCACCGGCGCATATCATGAAGTTAGTCGAGGTTGTTCAGACCAGCAACTCGAGTGCCGAGGCACTGGTAACCGCATTCAGCTTTGCAAAATCACTGCACAAAACACCTGTGTTGTCTGGCATTTGTGATGGTTTCATTGGCAACCGCATTCTTGCGGCCTACCGGCGCGCCGCCGAATATATGTTGGCCGATGGCGCGCTGCCAAAGGACATTGATGCCGCAATGCGTAAATTTGGTATGGCGATGGGGCCGTTTGAGGCGCAAGATTTGTCAGGCCTCCAAATCGCATTTGCCCATCGCCGCAGGCAGGACGCGACACGCGACCCGAACGAACGCTATGTGACGATCTCGGACCAGCTTTGTGCTCTGGGACGCTTTGGCAAGCGAAGCGGGAAGGGGTGGTATGCCTACCAAGAGGGAAGCCGCACTGGCACGCCCGACGACAAGGTCGAAGCACTGATTATGGAGTATTCTGCAAAAACTGGGATTGCGCGACGCAGCTACTCCGAAGACGAAGTCCAAACGCAACTTCTTGCCGCAATGGCGAATGAAGGCGCAAAGATTGTGGAAGAAGGCATAGCAGAAAACGCAGCTGCCGTTGATGTGGTAAAAGTATCCGGCTATGGTTTTCCACGACACCGCGGCGGTCCAATGCACTGGGCTGAGCATGCCGCGCCCGGAGTTGTTTCAAAGGCACTCAGAGCCCTCGATTCTGCCAGCCCCGGATCTTGGATCCGTGCCATTCAATTTTCAAACATATGACCCTAGAAAGGATCACCTCATGACCGTTCAAGACGTAAGGAGCTTTGTTGCTGGCCATTGGGTCGGGTCAGATCATGATGCCCGCGATATCCGCTCTGCTGTGACGGGTGACGTGATTGCCCGTGCGGGCACCGCGTCGCTCCCGGTTGAAGAAATGTTGGCGTATGCTCGAAATGTTGGCGGGCCAAATCTGCGTCAGATGACGTTTCACCAACGCGCCAAGATGATAAAGGCTCTGGCCTTGCATCTCGGACAGCAGAAACAGTGCCTTTACGACATTTCTTTCGCAACAGGTGCTACCCAGAAGGACCATTTGATCGACATTGATGGCGGCATTGGAACGATGCTTGTTTTTGCCTCAAAAGGTCGGCGCGAAATGCCGGATGCATATGTCTATCTTGATGGCGAGGTTGAACAGCTTTCGCGGAATGGGACATTCCTTGGCCAGCACATTTGTATGCCTTTGCAAGGGGTTGCTGTCCATATCAACGCGTTCAATTTCCCGGTTTGGGGTATGCTCGAAAAGCTGGCGCCAACCTTGCTTGCTGGTGTGCCAGCCATTGTGAAACCCGCTACGGCAAGCTGTTATGTCGCTGAGCTTGCAGTGGAGATCATGATCGAAAGCGGGATTCTACCCGAAGGTGCATTGCAACTCGTTTCAGGCGGCATTGGCGATATGCTTGACCGGTTGAACAATCAGGATGTTGTCAGTTTTACTGGGTCGGCTGACACCGCGCTAAGACTCCGTTCTGCGCCGCATATTCTGTCAAATTCGATCCGCTTTATTGCAGAGCAGGACAGTCTGAATGCTTCTATTCTGGGACCGGATGCGGGACCGGATACGCCGGAATTTAGCTTGTTCATTAAGGAAGTCACCCGCGAGATGACGACAAAGGCGGGCCAGAAATGCACCGCAATCCGTCGGATCTTTGCGCCAAAAACACAGGTGCCAGCAGTGATCGAAGCTTTGCAGGCCAGTCTTGCAAAAACGACGATTGGCGATCCGCGAGATGCGGCAACAAGGATGGGTGCATTGGTGTCAGCAGGTCAGAGAGCGGATGTTTTGGAAAAGGCCGCCATCATCGGGCAAGAAGCTGAACGGGTCTTTGGCGATCCCGAGAACTTCGCTGTGGAAGGAGCAAGTGCCGATGCCGGAGCTTTCCTACCGCCAATGTTGTTCCATTGTGCCTCGCCTGATGCGGCCAAGAAAGTCCATGAGGTAGAAGCCTTTGGTCCAGTGTCCACCGTGATGCCATACGATGATCTGGATCATGCTGTGCGATTGGTGAATCGCGGACAAGGAAGCCTTGTTGCGTCAGTTATAACGCATGATGGCGATGTTGCGCGCAAGGTCGCTATGGGCGCGAGTGCCTTTCACGGGCGGTTGTATTTCAATAACCGCGACTCAATGAAGGAAAGCACCGGGCATGGCTCCCCCTTACCTCATATGGTTCATGGTGGACCCGGGCGCGCTGGTGGCGGTGAAGAGATGGGCGGCGTGCGTGGTGTGATGCACTACATGCAACGGACAGCTATTCAGGGCAGCCCAGACATCCTAACGGCGATCAGCAACAAATGGGTGCCGGGGGCGAGCGAGATCAAGCACGACGATCACCCCTTCACACGGACTTTCTACGACCTGCAGATTGGCGAGACGCATTACACAGCACCACGCGAAATCTCGTCCGACGACATTAAGCATTTTGCTGAATTCACCGGTGATACTTTTTATGCACACATGGACGACGCTGCTGCAAAGCGAAACCCGTTCTTCCCGGGTCGAGTTGCGCACGGCTATCTATTGCTAAGTTTTGCCGCGGGTATGTTTGTCCAACCGGATGAGGGGCCGGTTCTAGCCAATACGGGTCTCGATAACTTACGCTTTATGAAGCCGGTCGAGGTTGGGGACAGCATCAAGGTACGCCTGACGGTCAAACACAAAACACCCCGCAATGACGAATATGGTGAGGTGCGCTGGCACGTGACACTGACCAATCAAGATGATGAATTGGTCGCAGAGTATGAACTGCTCACTATGAACGCCTACGCTGAGCGATAGCCCTAGTCCTTGCCACCGGTCGGGCGGAGACGCCGGATCCGGGGATGGCAATCCATCAGGCCTCGCGGCCGCTTGATCACCGGCAGCATCAAACCCGCACCAAATTACATCCACCCCCAGCGTCTTGGTTCATTGGGGGAGATGGGGTGTGATACCGGCCGTCGAGATCACATATCGGATGGGGGCAGTTCCGGTCGGACGAACACCGACAGGGCATCAATGGCACATTTGGCCAATGGGGGCGGGTCCTTCGCCCCGGCGGGACAGCCAGAACCCACCCAGAGCCTTCTTTGATTCCCTAGGCATCCCCCTGAAGGGATGGTCCGGGCCTGTTCCATGAAGTTCGACACCAGCTGGCTCACAATTGGCATCGCGGATGACAAACTCCGCATTGGCCTGCCGGTTGCGGTCGCCATCCTCTCCAGATGTTCGAGAGCGGCGTGGAAGCGGCATCCCTTGCCGTGCATCACCAGGTCAATTTCTCCCGTCTTGACTCCCGCAAAAAGGGACTGCTTGGAAAGGGAAGAGGAGAGTTCCCAAATAATTCAATTTATCAGCAATTCGGCGTGAATTAATTTGATAAAGAACCGGGGTTACGTGATGATTTATTGTGAGAAACAACACCATTCGGCATCGGTTAAATCTTTTTGACAATGGTTATCGGGACGTTTATATGTTTCTCAATCGGTTCTATTCCATGCCATAAATCTCTCCTTCTATTAGATTTTTTGGATAGATTATTTTGCTATAGGACCGCCCGCTACTTATGGAACAGGCTCTCAGAAAAATAGTAATATATTAGGTATAGTGCAGGAACAAAAAAAATCAAATCTCATGGCCGCTTATATCCTTGACGCTGTTCGCACACCTATTGGCCGCTTTGGCGGAACATTGAGCACTGTGCGTACAGATGACCTCGCCGCATTGCCGATTGCAGAACTGGTGCGGCGCAATCCCGATGTACCGTTGATCAAGTCGATGATGTGATTTTCGGTGACGCAAATCAGAATGTGTGGGCGTTGGTCAGAGCGTCGTACTCATTCTTGAACGCACGTAGGGGGGACGACCCATGTACGCCCAAATGATCAAATCCGAAGCAACAAAAGAAGACCCGGAAATGCTTGCTGCGTTTCAGGCGCGCATTGATGCAGGTGAAAAAATCGAACCAAAAGATTGGATGCCAGAAGGATATCGTAAAACCCTGATCCGCCAGATCGGCCAGCATGCGCATTCGGAAATTGTTGGTCAGTTGCCTGAAGGAAACTGGATCACGCGCGCCCCCACGTTAGAGCGTAAGGCAAACTTGCTTGCCAAAGTGCAGGACGAGGCAGGTCATGGCTTATACCTCTATTGCGCAGCGGAAACGCTTGGAGTGAGCCGGGATGAACTGACAGAAATGCTGCTTGATGGCCGTATGAAATATTCGTCCATCTTCAACTATCCGACCCTGACTTGGGCCGATATGGGCGCGGTTGGCTGGCTTGTTGATGGGGCTGCGATTATGAATCAGGTGCCGTTGCAACGCACCTCCTATGGCCCTTACGCCCGCGCGATGGTGCGAATCTGCAAAGAAGAAAGCTTTCACCAGCGGCAGGGCTTCCACGTGATGATGGCGATGGTCAAAGGGACAAAAGATCAGAAACGCATGGCGCAGGATGCGCTGAACCGCTTCTGGTACCCCGCATTGATGATGTTTGGACCCTCGGACAAAGATAGTGTTCATTCGGCGCAAAATATGGCGTGGAAAATCAAAATGAACACCAATGACGAGTTGCGCCAAAAATTCGTTGATGAGACCGTTCCGCAGGCAGAATATCTTGGCCTAACCGTGCCCGATGACACGTTAAATTGGAATGAAGAAACGGGTCACTACAACTTTGCCGAACCCGATTGGTCAGAGTTTTTCGATGTCGTGAAAGGCAACGGCCCCTGTAACACAGATCGGATCAACACCCGTCAAAAGGCCTGGGATGCTGGCAAGTGGGTACGTGAGGCCATGGTGGCTCACGCTGAAAAAAAGCGCGCGCGAGATAGCCGCAGTGTAAGACCATGACAGCACCAAAAGAATGGCCCCTTTGGGAAGTCTTCATTCGTGGACAACACGGGATGAGCCACCGGCACGTTGGCTCCCTGCATGCAGTAGACGCTGAACATGCGATCCGCAATGCGCGTGATGTCTACACCCGCCGAAACGAAGGTGTCAGCATTTGGGTGGTTGAAGCAGCTCAGATAACGGCTTCCAACCCGTCGAAAAAAGGACCACTTTACGATCCAGCGAAGGACAAAGTGTACCGCCATCCCACTTTCTACGACATCCCTGAAGAAGTGGGTAAAATGTGATGAGCCAACTGTTTGAATTCCTTCTGCGCCAGGGTGATAATGCGCTAGTGCTAGGCCATCGTATGTCCGAATGGTGCGGCGTCGCCCCCGCGTTGGAAGAAGACATCGCTTTGGCGAACACAGCGCTTGATCTGATCGGCCAGACCCAGCTTTGGCTTGGCTACGCAGCAGAGGTTGAGGCGGCAGGCCGCACAGCCAATGATCTGGCCTTCCGTCGAGATGCTTATGATTTTCGCAACATGCTGATGGTTGAGGTCCCCAATGAAGATTTTGGGCGCACCCTGATGCAACAGTTCTGTTTTGACGCGTTTCAGGTGCCTTGGCTCACAGCATTGACAGCTTCAAGCGATACGCGCGTCGCCGAGATTGCCACGAAGTCCGTGAAAGAGGCAGCCTACCACCTAGACCGCTCAGCAAAAACAGTGATCGCCCTTGGTGATGGCACTGCGGAAAGCAACGCCCGTATGCAGACGGCACTTGACTATCTTTGGCCCTACACGGGCGAAATCTTCGCGGATGATGCGACTGATCAGGCAATGGCAAAGGCGGGCGTGGCACCTTTACCATCAAGCCTGAAAGAGACTTGGCAGAAAACTATTGTGCAAACTCTGAGTGCTGCTGATCTCACTCAGCCCGATAGCACGTTTGCCCATTCTGGTGGACGGTCTGGTATGCGTCACACCGAACACCTTGGCCATATGCTCGCCACCATGCAGGTCTTGCAGCGGTCTTATCCAAGTGCTGTCTGGTGATGACGTCAAAGACATTGTCTGAGGCTCAGGTTTGGCAATGGTTGGAAGACGTGCCCGACCCTGAAATTCCCGTAATTTCGGTCGTTGATCTTGGGGTTGTAAGGGATGTGTCCGTAAAGGATGAAGCGGTACGCGTGACGATCACGCCGACCTATTCCGGTTGCCCGGCTATGTCCGTTATCGCAATGGATATTGAAACGGCCTTGGCCAAGCAGGGTGTGACACAGCTCGAACTCAAAACCCAAATTGTGCCAGCATGGACGACCGATTGGCTATCAGCCAAAGGGATCGCTAAGCTGGAAACTTATGGTATTGCTCCACCGCAAGCCGCTGGCGTGCCCAAACGCTGCCCACATTGCAAATCGCAAGCGCTCGAAAAGGTCAGCCAATTCGGATCGACACCCTGCAAAGCTCAATGGCGCTGTACTGACTGTCTTGAGCCGTTCGACTATTTTAAATGTATCTGAAGTTGAGATGATGTCGCAATTCCATCCCCTCGAAGTCACTAATATCCAAAATACGATCCGCGACGCGGTTGTCGTTACCCTTAGACCACGCGGTGGCGATTTTACCTTCACGCAAGGCCAGTATCTGACGTTTCGCCGCGACTTTGACGGGCATGAACTCCGCCGGTCATATTCAATCTGCGCGGGACAAGGCGACGGTGTACTACAGGTCGGGATCAAGCGGGTGGCAGGTGGCGCTTTTTCTACATGGGCTAATACCGACCTTGCCGTAGGCGATACGCTTGAAGCCATGCCGCCTATGGGCAATTTCTACGCCGAGGCGGAAAATGATGCACCCCATTCGCTCGCCTTTGCGGGCGGGTCCGGGATCACGCCGATCCTGTCGATCCTCCGCACCGGGTTGGAAAAAGACAGCGCGTCGCGATTTACGCTAGTTTACGCCAACCGCAGCCCCAACACGATCATGTTCCGTGAAGAACTTGAAGATCTAAAAAATCATTACCTTGGCCGGTTCAACATGATCCACGTGCTGGAAGATGACAGTCAGGACATCGATCTGTTCTATGGTCGTGTTGATGGCGAGAAATGCGCGGTACTATTCCGCACATTGATCGACGTAAAGACGATCGACATGGCGTACATCTGCGGGCCAGAACCAATGATGCTAGCAATTTCACAAACGTTGTTGGATCACGGTTTACAAAAAGATCAGATCCGGTTCGAGCTGTTTGCAAGCGCGCAACCGGGCCGTCTGCCGCAAATGGCAGCCGATACAGCAGTAATGGAGGCAGGCGTGCAGGCTCGTGTCACCTTAGGTGGCGAGGCGCGCTCCTTTGTAATTCCACAAAACACTAGCCTTCTTGACGCGGCGATTGCCAACAACATCGATGCACCCTTTGCCTGCAAAGCCGGGATCTGTTCAACCTGCAAAGCGAAATTGCTCAAAGGTGAAGTCGAGATGGTCGCAAACCATGCCCTCAAAGACTATGAGGTTGAAGCTGGTTATGTCCTGACTTGCCAGAGCTATCCGGTGACGACCAAGAAAGTCGTCTGGGATTATGACAAAGCCGGTCACTCAGCGATGCAACACCATAATCAAAGACCGAACTAACGCCAAAGCGTCAGCGGATTGACCGGATATGTTGGCTTGGTGTGCATGAAGAGGGCCATTGCGGGAGAGCGTGGAATCCGACGCTAAGCGAAGACAACCTTACCTCGAAGTCTTCGAAACAGCACGGCGGCTAGAAAACCTCTGCCGCCTTGCAGCATAAAGACCGGCCACTATAGCTGTTGTTTATCATAATGATCCCATTCCAATTTTTCACATTATTTTGGCAGTAATGAGATAAATTGTCTTACGCTATTCCAATTTTCTTATCCTATTTCGGCCTGGCTGCGACCTGTTCCTTTTCCGGTTGTTTTGGTGTCGCAGATTAGCTTGGTGCCCGCCGGCATGATCGCGTGTTGGGGTGTTGCCAGCCGTTGGTGTTGCGATGGTGCTGAAGGTGTTCGTTCCAATCCTTGCCACCGGTCAGGCAGAGACGCCGGATTCGGGGATGGTAATCCATAAGGCTCGTGGCCGCGTGATCACCGGCGGCATCGGCATCAAACCCGTACCAAATCTCATCCACCCCCAGTGTTTTGATCCATTGGGGTTACGTGATGGTTTATTGTAAGAAATATCTGGGGTATCAAATGCTTAAAAATGAGACTAAATGTATAAATCAGATTACTGGCTAATTTTAGTTTGGCCAGGCTCATGGTTATGATTAACCATGAATTCAAAGTCATTCTGGCGATAGGCTATCTCGTGACTGAAAAGGAAAGACCAACGCTCATGTGGTTGATATCACGGCGGCGATTTTTGGGCATTGGTGGGAGGGGACACTGAATGCGACGCTTTGTGTGTGGCCTCAACTTGGTGATGCTCTGTTTGGCTCTGCCGATGGCCAATGCTGAAGAGCGTCACATTGATGGAACCCCTGTAATCGTTCAAGAAATCTCTTCGGGTTTTGATACACCGTGGGGGATGGCTTTTTTGCCGCGATGTGAACTTTTGGTCACCGAGAGAGATGGTCATCTCATCCGAATTGACAAAAATGGCGACAAGCACGCTGTAATGGGATTGCCCAATATTATCAGTGAAGGGCAGGGAGGTCTTCTTGATATTGAAATCGCAAGAGACTTTGAGCGATCACGGGAGTTGTTTCTTACCTATTCGACAACGCTGACTGATGGCTCGTTAGGCACGGCTCTAGCCATGGCCAAACTTTCAAACGACGGCAACGAATTGTTAGAAACGAGACAAATCTTTGCGATGAAATCTGAAAGCACGGGAGGACGACACTTTGGCTCTCGTGTCGTGGAGGCGATGGATGGCATGCTGTTCTTGACCATCGGGGACAGAGGACAGAGGAATGAATCACAGAATCTTGGCAATCACCATGGAACAATTGTCCGCCTCCATCGAGATGGGCGAGTGCCGCAAGACAATCCTTTTCAAGGAGTCACAGGCGCACAGCCAGAAATCTGGTCTTATGGTCACCGGAATCCTCAAGGCGCGGCGTTGGACACCAAGGGACAATTGTGGATTTCTGAACACGGGGCGCGTGGCGGTGATGAAATCAATCTCATTAAACCTGCTTTGAACTATGGTTGGCCGGTGATCTCCTATGGTGTTCACTATGATGGCCGAAAAATCGGCGTGGGCGTGGCCAAAGAGGGGATGGAACAACCAGAATATTATTGGGATCCCTCAATTGCGCCCGCGGGAATGGCCATCTATTCGGGCAAATTATGGCCTGAATGGCACAATCAGTTTTTTGTGGGTTCCCTAAAATTTGATTATATTTCGCGTTTAACCGTGGAGAATGGGGCTCAAGAAGTCGAACAGATTCAATTTCCTGAAACCGTCCGTGTCAGGGATGTACGAGAAGCTCCCGACGGCACCTTGTGGTTTGCCTCAGAAGGCCAGGGTGCCATTTACAGGATTTCACCTCATTCGATAGAAACAAGTTCGCGTCAAAATTGTTTTTAAGGCGGTGGTTTTGGACATGTGGTTGAATGACAATGGCAAGGGCTTTTGGTCAATTTCCATTGGCAAAATTATCCACTTGTGGCTAATGGCTTTGACACGGCAGATTTTGTGAGGTTTTCGAATGGCTCAAAATTGGAGCAAGTCAGGATGGCGTTCAAAGCCAAGCGTTCAGATGCCAGCCTATCCAGACCTAGAATCACTTGCGATGGTGGAAAAGCAATTATCGCAATTCCCCCCTTTGGTGTTTGCCGGAGAGGTTCGCCAACTGCGACAAGAGTTGGCAAGAGTCTGTCGGGGAGAGGCTTTCTTGCTTCAAGGTGGAGATTGTGCAGAAAGTTTTGAGGAATTCAACGCCGACAGTGTTCGGGACACATTTCGAATTCTGCTTCAAATGGCGATTATCTTGACCTTCAGTGCCAAAAGGCCAGTTGTCAAACTCGGTCGGATCGCTGGGCAGTTTGCCAAACCTCGCTCGGCTGAGTTCGAAATCAAGGGCGACAAGAAGTTGCCATCCTTCCGTGGAGACATCATTAACGAAATTGATTTTAATGAGGCGGCGCGGGTCCCCAAACCGGGGCGAATGTTGCAAGCCTACACACAATCTGCGGCGACGATCAATCTCTTGCGAGCCTTCAGTCAAGGAGGATATGCGGATATCCACCGCTTACACGCTTGGACATTAGGGTTTACAGAAGGCGAAGAGGCGAAGAAATATCAAGACCTATCCTGCCGTATCACCGATGCCCTCGATTTTATCAACGCCGCGGGGCTGAACTCTGACCGTATTGGAGGATTGAAGCGAGTTAACTTTTATACCAGCCATGAAGCTTTGCTTCTAAATTACGAAGAAGCTCTGTGTCGAATAGACTCGACATCGGGAGAACCGATCGCCGGCTCCGGCCATCTGGTATGGATTGGAGACCGCACCCGTCAACCTGATGGAGCCCATGTTGACTTTTGTCGGGGTGTACAAAATCCCATCGGCATTAAATGCGGCCCCTCACTCTCTCCAAGCGACCTTTGTGTTTTGCTTGATCGCCTCAATCCATCGAATGAAGAAGGAAAAATCCTCCTCATTTCAAGATTTGGGGCCGGCAAGGTCAGTGACCACCTTCCAGCTCTCATCCAATCGGTCAAAAACATAGGTGCCAATGTCGCTTGGTGTTGCGATCCCATGCACGGAAACACCGTCAAATCAAAGAGTGGTTTCAAGACACGGCGTTTTGATTGTGTAAGATCCGAGCTCAGTGAATATTTGGCGGTCCATAACGCCGAGGGCAGTTATCCGGGCGGCGTGCACTTTGAGATGACCGGCAAGGATGTGACAGAATGTACCGGTGGCGTGAGCGCGGTATCAGACGAAAATTTGAAAGACCGCTATCACACATTCTGTGACCCAAGGTTGAATTCCACGCAATCGTTGGAATTGGCATTTTTATTGGCGGAAGAAATGTCACGATTGCATCCGCCTGCGCCCAGAAGGGCAATCAAGGCCTAAATTTCCTACCCAGTGTTCAAGTCAGAGATTGGTTTCATTTCTGTCTGCGCAGAAACGCCGTCATTGGCTTGCGCCAAACCATCGCGTACCAGGGACTCGCAAGCCAAGGCTAACTCTTTCCTATCGGTAAAGTCAGTGACTTTTAGGGGGCGATGATAAATATAATCGACGGTGCCATTTTTATTGCTGCCAAGGACTTTGAATAGTGATGAGGCCAAAGTCTCGTCTCCCCAAAACCCATAAAATGACGGTGGCAAATCAGCTTCTGGGCAATAGCGCAATGTCACAGGTTGAATCTGCAAGCCTTTCCTCACGTCGGGGGCTAGGAACGAAGCGAAGAGTGTGGATTTGAATTTAAGAACGCGCAACCCATCCGTGCTCGTGCCTTCAGGAAAGAAAAGCAACGGATCACCGCGCCGCAATCTTTCGACGATAACAGCGCTTTGTTGAATCGCATCTCTAGGGTCGCGTTTGATAAAGACCGTTCCTGTTGCCTTGGCGAGTAAGGCGATTCCTACCCATTCAGAAATTTCACTTTTTGCCACAAAAACAGTTGGTTGTAGAGAGTTATGAACAAATATGTCAAGCCAACTGACATGGTTAGAGACGATCACGTGTTGAGTCTTTAATTGTTGGCCAAGGCGATTCACTTTGAGCCCCATCACCTTGAGCGAGAGGTGGCAAACCCATTGAGTGATAAAGGGTGAAAAAGCCCGCTTTCTCCATGGCCACTCCAAGAGGCGGACAAGAAGAAATAAAACGAGCAAGCCATAAATAATCAGTCCCATGGCAAGAAATCGAACCGTAAACAAAAACACATTCACGATTCTGTAACGGGGAGGGTTTGGTTGATCGGCTTTGTCCCAACCGGTCAAAATTTGCCTCGGTATTTTCTGTATCTGCGCTCACGATCTTCCGACATGTTGAGCGTATCAACGAGGAGAAAGATATCTGTGGAGTTAAATTCATAGTCAAAATACACGCCGTCTCCAACAACACCGCCGAGCCGCAAATACGATTTGATCAAAGGAGGAATTTCTTTGGTGGCGGCGATTCGATCCACCTGTTCACAAGGCAAAAGTTGAAGGGGAGGAACATCCGTTTGTTTGTGAGCCTTGACACGCAATGCCTTGGGGGCCAAATGTTCGCAATTCAGGAAGGACAGCGTGTTGATGAGCTTATCGGATTCGGTGCCATGAAAACTGGCCACGCCGAACATGATTTCAATCTGTTTGTCGAGCACATAATCGGCCACGCCATTGAATAGGAGAAACATGGACATACCGCCACGATAGTCTGGATGAACGCATGAACGGCCGAGTTCCACAAGTGAACGGCCAGATTTAATCAAAGGCATGAGATTGAATTCTGATTGGGAATAGAAACCCACACCTTCTGCCGCCGCTTGGCTGGTCATCAGCCGGTAGACGCCAACGACATGTTCACCTAATTGTTCGTCGCGCTGAGAATCGACGAGAATAAGGTTGTCGACAAAGGAATCAAATTGATCGGTTTCAATCTTCCGCTCATGGTCAATACCGCCTCCTTGTGCCTGAAACTCTTTCACAAACACCTGATAACGGAGCCTTTGGGCACCTAGGAGGTCGGACTCCGATGTGGCTATCCGAACTTCAAGAGGCTGACCTTTGGACATGTGTTTGACCTCTCCTGTTAGATGATGGCGCTGTTTTTATGCGCCCATCAAACAATGGGGATCATTATCAAGGGCTATCCTCCGACAATTCCAACTCGATAAGGCTCCCGTTGATTGTCAGTTTTCCTGCATTCTCAAAATTGACGGTAATCAAACGATCAATGACAGATTGGACTTGCCCTCGTCCCCATTGGGGTTCTTTTGGATTCACCACAAGATTGCCAGGAGTCAAGAAAGCATTCAGCTCAAGCATATGATCATCCCTTTGGCACGACGGCCAATCCGTCTCGGTAGCGGGTGATGTTTGCTCGGTAATGAGCGGCGGCTTGTCCAAATTGGTCGCATTCTTCTTCGGTCAATTGGCGAACCAGTTGGGCAGGCGAGCCCATGATCAAGGAGGCGGCCGGAAACTCTTTTCTTTCGGTGACAAGAGAGTTGGCTCCCACAACTGATTTCTTGCCAATTCGAGAGCCATTGAGAAGTGTGGCGCCCATACCAATTAAGCAGCCGTCTTCAATGTGACAGCCATGGAGGATGACCCGATGTCCGACGGTGCAATCGGCCCCAACCTCTAGGGGAAACCCAATATCCGTGTGCAAAACACAATGTTCTTGAACGTTGGAGCCAACTCCAATCGTAATCGGCTCATTGTCTCCCCGTAAAATGGAGCCAAACCAAATTGAGGCCCATTCACTGATTCTGACATCACCAATGATATGTGTATCGGGGGAGATCCAATAACTTTGGCATTTAGGAAGGGTGGGATGGATGCCGTCGAGGGTATAGAGCGTCATTTTCTTGCGTCTTTAAATTCACTCAGCAAACCCGCCACGAAATCTGAAATCCCAAGTTTCCTTTCACGTCGATTTCGTTCAGCAAGAACGATTTGCTTAATGTTTGCAAGTGTATCGTTGATGTTGTTGTTGATCAGGACATAATCATACTTTGACCAATGACAAATCTCTCTTTCGGCTTTCTTGATTCTCAATTCGATCGAATCAAGGGAGTCTTTACCCCGCTCAATCAATCGCTTCTTCAATTCTTTGATTGAAGGGGGGAGGACGAAGATGGTGATCGCGTCCGCCGCATGTGCCGATTGTTTGATCTGCACGCCCCCTTGCCAATCGATATCAAATACCACGTCCCTTGACGCCTCAATGGCCCTTTCAACCGGCTCACGAGGTGAGCCATATTGATGACCAAACACCGTGGCTGATTCCAGCAAGACATTGTCTTTGACCATCGAGGTAAATTCATCGGTTGAGCAGAAATGATATTCGCGGCCATCCTTCTCGCCGTCACGAGGGGGGCGGGTAGTGGCCGACACAGAAAATTGAATTGTCGGATCCCAACCTGTAAGTTTTCGTGCCAACGTCGTTTTACCAGCGCCGGAAGGCGATGATAATATGATCAGCAAACCTCTCCGGTGTTGTTCAATCAATGGTTGTTTTTCTTTACCGCTCATTCCTAACATCAATCGTTAAATGTCTATTTGGTTGTTTTGTGGAATATCTATGCCAAATAATGCGGTGATTAAAGCCTAAACCACAATATCAACAAAATTTTTGCCTAAAGTCACTTTGGTCCGGCATTATGAAGAGAAATCAAATGATTTAAAATCCGTGCCTCGGCGGCGCAATTTGGTGAGCCTTGGCAACCTATTGAAGCCAAGATAGAAAGCTCAGTTTCATTGTTGAGAATGCCAATCTTGCCGTGAAGAAATGAAATTTGAAAATAAGGTGAATGGGGCTTGGTTTTTCAACTCCTTCATGTCAGCTGGTGGCCTGACAGCCGCTCTCAAACTATTTGTGCAAAATCACTTGAGAATATGCTCTGATGCCAAGACGTCGTTTGGGAAGTAATGACATGTCATAACCAAAATAGTTCTGCGACTTCAAATTAACGGTCCTTTCGGTTGACAAAACTGGGCCAAGAATCGTGAATCTACAGATACAGACTTTTGGCACCCCTTCAGACTTGATGAGACAGATCCTCAATGACAAGATAGTCAGTGGCCAAAGACATATGCGTGAGGTGGCTTTGAACAATGCCACCTTCGGCCATTGATGCAACGGTCGTGAATTCTTTCCACCATGAGAATAATGAAGGTGGAGCGATCTCCACACCTGCTTGATCGGTTTGTGAAATCGGGCCAAAAGACACATAATCAGCTCCGTTTTCCGCGGCTACGAGACCGCGGTCTCGGGTGGCCCCGCAAAATGCACCGATCACGGCATCTTTGCCCAAAGAGGAGCGGGCTTCACGAATCAACCCCATTGATCCGTTGAGATGAACGCCGTCAAGTGAGAGCGGCGTGACAAGATCAATTCGCGAAGTGATCACGAGAACAGTATGGCGTTCACCGATAGATTCTTTGACAAATTCGACAATTGTTTTGAGTTGCTCATCCGTCGCTGACCGGTGCGATAACCGAACACAACCGACGCGAGGATTGTCCAACATCGCTTTGACAGATGCGGCCCAACTTGGAAGGGCGCAGTTTGGCTGAAGACACAAACATATTTTTGGCTCAGCGCGTTGATGAACAGCAGCAACCGACATCTTCGCTCCTCTCTCACAACCTTATAATTTTGTTAACCTGACTTGGCGATGGGTAATTTGGTTATATCTCGTCGCATTTTACCGACTTTTCGTGGAAATTATGGGATATCTTTAAAGCCCATCAAAAGACATTATTTTGAAGGACAGGCCGGAGAATGACTCACCACAGATGTGAGCCACTTATGATCATGGTTTTCCAAGGCGCAATTGATGTCAAAATCCATAATGGAAAATCCAGCACACCTCACTCTCGTATTGGTTAAACCCCAACTCGGTGAAAATATTGGGGCCGCGGCGCGAGTCATGATGAATTTCGCCTTGCATGACTTGCGATTGGTCAACCCACGAGATAAATGGCCCAACCCCGATGCCGCCGCTATGGCGAGCGGCGCGGGACGGGTTCTTGACAATGCCGCGATTTTGCCGACTTTAACTGACAGTCTCGACGGCATCCATTACGTCTATGCGATGACGGCAAGGCGGCGAGACATCAGAAAACCGATCTTGAATCCGAGAGAAGCGATGATCGAAGCCCGGCAACGGGTTTCTGATGGGCAAGGCATCGCGGTCGTCCTCGGGCCTGAGCGATCGGGATTAGAAAATAAGGACTTAGCTGTTGCCAATGCGATTATTGAAATTCCTGTCAATGAGGAGTTTAAGTCTCTCAATCTCGCGCAATCGGTCGCGATCATCTGTTACGAATGGATGTGTTCAGGAGACGGCGAGGGCGTTAAGCCCGTCGCCCCAATGGTTCCGGCTGATGTCAATGATAAAGCCAAATTTGTTGACCTTCTTGTCGAAAACTTGCGTACCCGAGATTATTTTTGGTCGCCTGAAAACGCCTCTGGGATGGAACTGAACTTACGTAATTTATTGATGCGGATGGACCTGTCGGAAGCAGAATTGCGCACCTTACATGGCGTTCGCCGGGCTTTAACTCGAACCCCTCAACAATCAGCGTCAGCGAGTCAGGAGATGAAAGGAATGGACAATGGCTAAACGGCTGATCTTTGAGGAAGTTGAATCACCAGACGAGCAAAAGCGTGTCATCAATAGTTCACAGTTTCGATCTGAACGAAGACAGCGAAATGTTCGAATATGGCTCTTGGGACTGCTGGTATTGACGGCCATGACGATCGTGGTTGGTGGACTCACTCGTTTGACCGATTCGGGCCTTTCGATGACCGAGTGGGAACCCGTACGAGGAGTCTTTCCCCCCTTCAGCGAGACAGTCTGGCAATCTGAGTTCGAAAAATATCAACAAACAACAGAGTTTCGTGTTCAAAATTTTGATATGAGTCTCTCGGCGTTCAAAGTCATTTATTGGTGGGAATGGGGACACAGACAGCTTGGACGCCTTGTTGGCTTGACTTGGGCCATCGGATTTGTCTGGTTTGCGATCGGTAAACATCTCACAACGCCTCGAGTTAAGCGGCTATTGGTCATAGGATCTCTAATTGGCGTCCAAGGGGCCATTGGTTGGTGGATGGTATCGAGTGGTTTTGTCGGCGATGCCATTGATGTTTCGCCCTACCGGTTAGCCACACATCTAGCGTTGGCATTTTCGGTCGCGGGACTGACATTTTGGGAAATCCTTCTCCTTAGCCGGCCACCGCACATTCTCCTCCAGGCTCGGCGCTTTCGGGAGGTTAAATTAGAAATCGCGGCGACGATGATGATTTTACTGATATTATTGCAATTGATTGCCGGTGCTTTAGTGGCCGGCAATGACGCCGGCCTGTCCTTTCCCACTTGGCCATTGATGAATAGCGAATTCCTGCCGTCAAACAGTTTTGATATGACACCATGGTGGTTAAATTTTATTTCCAACGTCTCACTAGTGCATTTCAATCATCGTATTCTCGGTTATCTCACTGTTTTATTTTCGCTGTTTCTCTGGGTTTTGAGCCGACGGATTGGCAATGCGCAAACGAGGTGGGTCTTCACAATCGTTTTCTTCCTCGTGTTGGCGCAAACAATCATGGGAATTTTAACCGCACTCTGGTCGGCCATTCTGCCTATGGCTATTGTGCACCAGTTCGGTGCTCTTGTTCTCTTCTTGGTGGTCATTTGGGGACGTTTCATGGCGCGTTATCCTCGACATATGGCACGGTGATGGTATGCCGCTTCTTCCGATGAGAGGAATCAGGCCAACGGAGAGACGGAACTCGAGAATCAAAGAGAGAATGAAGAGGTTTCCCGCGAAGTAGACCAAAGAAATTTGCGCCTTTGCCATGCGCCCTCGTCTTTAACCGAGAGACGTTGCGATGATGATTGATTTTGGCCCAAGATCAGCAGTTTAGTGATTACAATACGACCTATAAGATATAACGGTAAACTGCACATAGGTCGTGGGCTCATCAAGGCCGATGATCAACGGCGCCATCATAATTCGCACTTATGGAGATTCCTATGGACATTGATGCCATCAATACATTTCTGCAAAGAGAATTCCCCATCGTCGCCCGCCAATTGTCGATCGAACAGCTTGATGGGAGTTTTGCAAAAACAAGATGGAAAGTGTCCGATAACAATCTCCGGCCTGGCGGCACGATCGCTGGGCCGACAATGTTCGGTCTCGCTGACGCGACAATCTATGTGATTTTATTGGCCTCGCTTGAAGGTCAGAAACTCGCCGTGACAGTCAACAGTTCGATTGATTTCATGCGTCGGCCAAAACCTGCAGACCTGATCGCGGAGGGACGTTTACTAAAATTAGGCCGCCGGTTGGCGGTGGGCGATGTGTTGATGTTCTCGGACGGCGATGATCGGCCCGTGGCACGGGCCGGGATGACTTACGCGTTGGCACCAAAATTGGAAAATAATGGCTAGAGGTAATATATTACCCTACCAAATTTGCAATAAAAAACAAGAAGTAAAGCAAGATTACTGTTGACAAGTGAAAGTTTCCTGCTAGAGTTGAGACTTTGCCACCGGTCAACGACGGAAAATCAATGCGAACATATTCAGCTAAGCCCGAGGACATTCAAAAAAATTGGATTGTCATTGATGCCGAGGGAATCGTTTTGGGACGACTCGCCGCTGTTGTGGCCACTCGGTTAAGGGGCAAACATAAAGCCATGTTCACGCCTCACATGGATTGTGGAGACAATGTTGTGGTCGTGAATGCCGAGAAGATTCAATTGACCGGACGGAAACGTAAACAGAAAACTTATTTTTGGCATACTGGCTATCCGGGGGGGATCAAATCACGCACGGCAGAAAAAATTCTACAAGGCAAGCATCCAGAACGGCTCGTTCTAAAGGCGGTTCAACGCATGCTTCCAGGCAATCGATTGTCGAGAAAACTGATGACCCACCTTCGTGTCTATGCCGGCCCCCATCATCCACATGAAGCGCAGAAACCTGAAATCCTAATGGTGGCATCAATGAACAAGAAGAATACACGAGAGGCATCACAATGAGTGAGTCATTACAATCGTTGGACGAATTACAAAAAAACCAGTCAACCGAACCCGATAAGCCTAGCACCGAGGAGGTTGTGCAGCGCGAGCCCCAACGGGACGAATGGGGCCGCTCTTATGCGACAGGCAAGCGAAAAAATGCCATTGCTCGTGTGTGGATCAAACCCGGTGCCGGTCAAATGACGGTCAACGGCAAGAAAATGGAAACCTATTTTGCCCGACCCGTCCTGCAAATGATACTGCGCCGCCCCTTCCAACTGGTCAATGTAGAGAACCAATTTGATGTGATGGCGACCGTTAGAGGCGGCGGCTTATCGGGGCAGGCGGGGGCCGTCAAACATGGAATTTCAAAAGCGCTGCAACTCTATGAGCCGACATTCCGGCCGGCGCTGAAAGCGGCCGGACTCCTCACGAGAGATGCGCGAGTGGTGGAACGCAAAAAATATGGCCGACGTAAAGCGCGTCGTAGCTTCCAATTCTCAAAACGGTGATTTCAGTTTTTGTTCCATCTGGACTTTGCCAAGGGACGCGAATGGTTGCGTCCCTTCTTTTTTAGCTCGCGTAAGTCACGCCATAGGTAGATTAGAACCGACGCCCAAAATAACATTCGGCAGACCCTTGAAGCTAAAGAGCCTTGCAGCATCCTCGCCATACCTATTTTGAATAGTGAGTTGAAGACGAGATGGCACTCCCACACTGAAAATCTAAAATCATTTGTTCAAGTTCCCAATAAAACTCAAAAGCGTATCAAAAACGGCGAAGCTCAGATTTTGGCCAAGGTCATTTGTCATAGTTCTTCCATTTGAACACGCGCAGCGAGGCTTGCCGTATGCCAAAATGTAGATGTGAAAGATCACTCCATTCAACAATGAATTGAAACCCACGGGGCCTGAAGTCGGAAATGTCTTGGAGTCTTCGTTGATGACTCTTAAATTCTCACTTATTGTCCTTTTGCGAACGTCTCACAGAGTTTTGATGAATGAAGTCAAAGACACCAATAAGCAGGGGTTATTTATGATTATCGATTGCCCTCGTGAATTGCACTTCTCCGTTTTGGCGGAGATTTAACCGATGCCCGTTGGCATTTTTGATTCTGGTTTAGGTGGATTAACCGTCTATGACAGGCTGTCGCAACGCCTACCAAATATCTCATTTTGTTATTTGGGTGATAATCTCCATGCGCCATATGGAGTTCGAAGCCAAGACGAAATATTTGAATTGACTTGTAACGGCGTTGAAAAGTTATGGAGTTATGGTTGTGACCTCGTCATATTGGCGTGCAATACGGCTTCAGCGGCCGCTCTCAAGAGGATCCAAGAAGAATGGCTTCCGACTGACAAGCGCGTGTTGGGCGTGTTTGTGCCGCTGATTGAAGTTCTCACTGAACGACGATGGGCGGACAATTCACCGCCGAGACCTGTCAAGGCGGAGAGGATTGCTTTGTTCGCGACACCGGCAACGGTGGCATCACGGGCCTTCCAGCGTGAACTCGCCTACAGAGCCATTGGTGTTGATGTGGAATCCCAGCCCTGTGCCGGTCTTGTTGATGCTATAGAGGATCGAGACTTGATACTCGCCAATGCCATCGCACGCAGTCATGCTGAAGCCTTACTCCGACGGATGCCTCAACCCCAAGCCGCGGTATTAGGTTGCACCCATTACCCATTTGTCAAAGGTGTTTTTCAACAAGCACTCGGCGAAGTTCCAATATATGACCAACCGAACGTTGTGGCTGAAAGTTTGGCAGATTATTTGAGTCGTCGGCCCGAATGGGCAGGGACTCAATTGAATGGAAAATTCTTAACGACAGGTGAGCCGGCCTCCATTGCCACCAAGGCGACGCAATTTCTTGGCCGTCGACTCATCTTTGAGCCCTGTTCATTATGAAGGGAAGAATGTAAAAAATGGCTAAAGTCGCAATCATCGGTGCTAGTGGCTATACGGGCGCTGAACTCATTCGCCTCATCAACCACCATTCCGATTTCACTATTCAAGCACTAGTGGCGGAGCGGAACGCGGGTAAATTCCTCAGTGACGTGTTTCCGAACTTTCGTCACTTAGATTTGCCGAAGATCACGAATGTCAATGAACTCGATGTTTCGGATATTGACCTCGTCTTCTCTGCGCTGCCGCATGGAACCAGTCAAGAAGTGATTTCACAATTTTCCGACTCGGTCCCCATTGTTGACCTTTCTGCCGATTTTCGCCTGAAAAGTTCGGCGGTTTATGAGAAATGGTACGGCGCATCTCATGTCGCGCCACATTTGTTGAACGAGGCGGTTTACGGACTGACGGAATTTTATCGCGATGACATCAAAGCGACTCGTCTTGTTGCCTGTACAGGATGCAACGCGGCGACGGGTCTCTATGCTCTCCTTCCGTTGCTCGCGAATGACGTGATAGCCAAGGACAATATCATCATAGATCTCAAAACAGGGGTATCGGGGGCGGGTCGCTCCCCAAAGCAGGCAATATTACATGCCGAATTGTCAGAAGGCACGCAGGCTTACAATGTCGCACAACATCGTCATTTAGCCGAATTTGACCAGGAATTATCTAAAGTTGCGGGGCAACCCGTTACGGTCACATTCGTGCCGCATCTGGTTCCACAGAATCGCGGTATTCTTGCCACAATCTATGTGAGAGGTGATAGCCGGGCAATATATAACTGTCTTCATTCACGTTATCGCGATGAAACTTTCGTGCATCTTCTCCCCATCGGCGAGCATCCGTCAACACGACATGTCCGGGGATCAAACTTTGTCCATATAGGCGTTGTGCCAGACCGGCGAGGGGATCACGTGATGCTCTTGGCGGTGCTTGATAATTTGGTTAAGGGCTCTTCCGGGCAAGCGATACAAAATGCCAATCTCATGATGGGCTTGAATGAAACTACAGGTCTTCTATCGCCACCTCTTTTTCCTTGATTTGTGATGTTAAGCCAAATTCAAAAAAAACGCCGAATTCATCTGGTTGTGGCTTCAGGCCTTTTATTGGTGATCGCGGCTTTATTAATGGGTTATGGCTTCCGTGATGGGATCGCATATTTTCGACTGCCCTCTGATGTGGTCAATGAAACCCCGCCCCCTGAAGAATTGTTCCGCTTGGGAGGTCTGGTGGCGGAAGGTTCTGTCATTGAGGATCAAGATAATACAATATTTGAAATTACCGATAGCGATCATGCTGTGGTGGTCGTCTTCCGAGGTATCTTGCCCGACCTATTTGCCGAGGGGCAGGGCGTCATCGCCCTCGGCCGTTTAGCGGATGGCGTCTTTTCAGCAACGGAAGTTCTTGCCAAACATGATGAAACCTATATGCCAAAAGAAGTGGCAAAGGCGTTAAAGGAGAAGGGGCTTTTTAGAGCACCTGTTCAATAATATGAAAGACCATCAATTGATCGTCGAATGGTGGGTTGCGTGGTAGCAGAACTCGGTCATTTTGCCCTGATTCTAGCGTCTCTTGTCGCCTTGATGCAGATAATTATCCCGGCGATAGGCGTGTTTTTGATGTGGCCAAAATGGATGCATCTCGTTCATGCGGCAGCTTTATTGCAGTTCTTTTTGACCGCTATCGCCTTTGCGGCCTTGACTCAAGCCTTTGTCCAATCTGACTTCTCTATTGCGCTTGTCGCCAATCACTCGCATTCAGCAAAACCGCTTCTCTATAAACTCTCTGGGGTTTGGGGTAATCATGAGGGCTCAATGCTTCTCTGGGTTCTGATTCTTTCACTTTTTTCGGCATTGATCGTTTGGTTTGGCGGCGCGCTGCCGATCCGCCTGAAGACTCTCACTCTTTCGGTACAAGCAGCGATTGCCAGTGCCTTCTATGCCTTTATCTTATTGACTTCGAACCCATTTGAACGGCTGGCCATCGCGCCTTTTGAAGGCATGGGATTAAATCCTCTTCTCCAAGACCCCGGGTTAGCTTTCCACCCACCGGCGCTCTATGTCGGCTATGTCGGCCTGGCCGTATCCTTCAGTTTTGCGGTGGCGGCTCTTTTGTTGGGTGAAGTCAATGCCGCTTGGGCGCGTTGGGTACGCCCATGGACTCTGGTTTCATGGGTCTTTCTCACACTGGGTATCGCTCTGGGCTCATGGTGGGCCTATTATGAACTGGGATGGGGCGGTTGGTGGTTTTGGGATCCGGTGGAGAATGCCTCCTTTATGCCGTGGCTTTTTGCTACTGCTCTCCTCCATTCGGCGACGGTCGCGGAAAAACGGGGATGTCTCAAGAGTTGGACGCTTTTGTTGGCCATCCTCGCCTTTTCATTTTCTCTTCTTGGTACCTTTCTCGTGCGGTCAGGCATTTTGACATCGGTTCATGCCTTTGCCACTGATCCAGGGCGGGGCGTGTTTATTCTCGCCATCTTAATTATTTTTTCGGGCGGCGCCTTGGCACTCTATGCATGGCGGGGTTCAATGATCGTCTCGGACAATGTATTTGCACCTCTTAGCCGAGAGACGGCTCTGATTAGCAATAATATCTTGCTTGTGGTGGCTGCTCTGGTGGTTTTCATCGGGACTTTTTGGCCTTTGGTCGCTGAAATCATTTTTGGGCGGATGCTTTCGGTGGGACCGCCATTCTTTGAAATTGCCGTAACACCTTTTCTTGTCGCGTTGGCCATGCTCTTGCCGCTTGGCTCGACAATGCCATGGAAAACCGCCTCTACAGCCGGGCTTCGACATTTATGGTGGGTTTTTCTTTCGGCTGTCCTTTGTGGAACGGTTGTGTTGTTCTTGGATAACGCCCACTCAACGCTCGGTGCATTGGGTTTGGCCTTGGCAGTTTGGTTGGCGGCCGGGGTTGTCGCTGATCTTGCAAAACGTGCGGGTATGGGGCGGGGCGGCATACGAGCCGCGCTTTGGCGCATTTTCAATATGCCGCGATCTGAATGGGGAAAATCGCTAGCTCATTTTGGATTGGCGGTGACCATCGCCGGCATATCGGCAATCACAGCTTGGGAAAGTGAAGATATACGGCTGGCCGAAACGGGCGATCAATATCAGATTTCGGACCGTTATGCGCTTCGTTTTGACCATTTAGGTCTGGTTGAGGGACCCAATTACCAAGCCACCCGCGCCTCAATGATGATACTGAAAGACTCGCACGAAGTGGCACAACTCTTTCCAGAAAAGAGATTTTATCCAGTATCTGGGATGGTGACGACCGAAGCGGCCATTGAAATGGGATTCTTGCGAGATATCTACGTTGTCATTGGGGATTCCCAAGCCGACGGGCGGGTCACCGTCAAAGCGTATATCAAACCATTGGCCAATTGGATTTGGCTCGGTGCCATTATCATGTCATTGGGTGGACTCACCAGTTTGCTCGACCGACGTTACCGACTGGCCTCAGTTGGCCGCTCCCGTCCCCGCATGACACCATCGCCGGCCCTTGAAAGATGATGATGTTTGCCGGACTCAAATGGATTTTATTAGGTCTCACTTGCCTCCATATGGCGCAAGCGGTTGAACCCGATGAAATCCTTTCAAATAAAGATTTAGAGAGCCGGGCGCGTGACATCTCTCAAAATCTTCGTTGTCTGGTTTGTCAAAACGAGTCAATTGACGAATCCAACTCGCCGCTCGCCGCTGACCTTCGTGCATTGCTTCGTGAACAGTTGCAGGAAGGAAAGAGCAATGAGGACATCTATCAATACATGACCACAAGGTACGGTGAGTTCGTCCTGCTAAAACCGCAACCGAGCGGCAGCAATTGGCTGCTTTACCTCTCCGGCCCTTTCTTCATGTTCATTGCGCTCGTCGCTATGGGGCTCTATGTCCGGCAACGTCAGATGGTCGGCATTAAGGGTCATGCTCCCTTGACCGAAGATGAAGAGCGGGAATTGCAAGCCATCACGTCTCAACGTGATTCAAAGGATTAGGAATAAGTGAGTTAAAGCCATGGAATACGACACCATTACATTTAAGGCCGAAGAAGGGGTCGTGCTGATTACTCTCAATCGGCCGGATGTCATGAATGCATTGAACAGCCAAATGCGGGGTGAGATTACCGATGCGATTGAGCAATCTCCCCAATATGGACGGGTCCTCGTCATGACAGGTTCAGGGAGGGCCTTTTGTTCAGGGCAAGATTTGGGCGATGGCGTCGACCCGGCCGATGCTGATCTTGAGCGAACGCTCATTGATGAATATTTCCCGATGCTGCGCGCCTTTCAAAAACTAGAAATACCCACCATCTGCGCCGTCAACGGCGCGGCTGCTGGGGCAGGGGCCAACCTCGCGTTGACGGCAGATATCGTCATCGCCAGCGAAAGTGCTTATTTCGTGCAAGCCTTCACGCGTATTGGACTGGTTCCGGATGCTGGGGGGACATGGCTCCTTCCCAGAAAGATTGGCATCGCAAGATCAATGGGATTGTCGTTTTTCGCAGATAAGGTCATGGCCAAAGACGCTCAAGACATGGGGATGATTTGGGAATCCGTTCCCGATGAAACATTTGTCGACCATTGGCAATCACGCGCTCTTGCCCTCGCGAGCGGTCCCACCGAGGCGTATAAACGGATCAAGCAGATGATTCGCTCCAGTTTTGATCGCAGTTATGACGAACAAATCGCCACTGAAGCCAAACTGCAAGGTGAGGCGGGAAAGACACGAGACTTTAGGGAAGGTGTGTTGGCATT
This sequence comes from Paracoccaceae bacterium, assembly GCA_022824005.1. Lineage (GTDB taxonomy): Bacteria > Pseudomonadota > Alphaproteobacteria > Rhodobacterales > Rhodobacteraceae > JAPOXR01. Next base: position 116,757 of record JAJEBG010000023.1, on the reverse strand, counting down.
TATCGAGAAACGACCCGCTAATTTTGAAGGTCGATGAGTGGAAGTTAACCCGTCCCTGTTCCGGCCATCACCAATAGAGTTTGGCCGCCGGTAAGGATGGCACCTAAAGTCAACCCACGCGAATAAATCGATTTAATTGATATGACCCGGTCTCGGCAGATCGTCTCCCAAATTGCGGGGAAGAGAAAACACCGTGGTTTCTTTGGCCGTCGTCACAGTTTGCAAGGAGACATTGAATCTTTCTCGGAGGGCGTCGAGTACCTCCATCACCAAAACCTCTGGGGATGACGCCCCGGCCGTGAGACCAATACGAGAAACACTCTCCAGCTTTTTCCAATCAATATCTCCCGCCCCTTGCACCAACTGGGCTGAGGTACAACCCGCGTTCCAACCCGTCTCAACCAAACGTTTGGAATTTGAAGAATTTGGGGCGCCGACGACGATGAGTGCCTCAACCAAGGGGATCATGGCTTTGACCGCTTCCTGCCGATTTGTTGTCGCGTAACAAATGTCATCGGTCTTGGGTCCGACAATGTCAGGAAACTTTTCTTTTAGCCGTTCCACAATCTCAATGGTGTCATCATGGCTCAACGTGGTTTGCGTCACATAAGCCAACTTTTTGGCGTCACGCGGCTTGATGCGATCGACTTCTTCTTTCTCTTCAATCAAGAATATTTCTCCCTCCGGAACCTGACCAATGGTGCCAATGGTTTCTGGATGGTCTCGATGACCAATCATGACGATTTGACGGTTGGAGCGGATATGCCAGTTTGATTCGCTGTGCACTTTGGAAACTAAGGGACAGGTCGCGTCGACGAAGAGCATTTCGCGACCTTTTGCTTCGGCAATCACGGATTTTGGGACACCGTGGGCAGAAAAAATAACCGGCCGGTCGTCGGGACATTCCTCCAATTCCTCAACAAATATGGCTCCCTTTGCCATCAATGAATTGACAACATGCTGGTTGTGAACGATTTCGTGACGCACATAAACAGGCGGCCCCCAGCGTTCGAGGGCTTTTTCAACGATTTGAATGGCGCGAACCACACCGGCACAAAACCCCCGCGGTTCGGCCAAAACCACCTCTAAATCTGGTTTTGACTTTGTTTTTATGTCTGGTAAATTCATCATTCTCTTAAGCCTATCTAGTTGAGATGTTGAAGTTATGCGTCAGATCCGAGCACGCGGGCCCACATCCGCGTTCCGAGGTGGAAACTGCGCAGATCGTACTTTTCGTTGGGCGAATGGCTACAGTCATCACTCAAGCCAAACCCAGCCAGAATTGACTCAATTCCGAGTATAGACTGGAAGTGACCGGCAATAGGGATGGAGCCACCACTTCCCGTATAAACGGCCGTTGATGGCCATTCGGCGGACAACGAATGATGAACGGTCTCGAACATCGGGTGATTTGGTGAGAGACGGCTCGCTGCCGCCGCGCCGTGTTCTTTGAAAGTGACCGAAAAATCGGCGGGAATTTTTGAGCGGACATAATGTCGAAATTGGCGTCGAATTTCGAATGGATCCTGCCCCTTTACCAGTCGAAAACTGACCTTCGCCGAGGCTTGCGAGGGGATCACAGTTTTGAACCCATCACCAAAATAGCCGCCAGTCACCCCGTTAACATCGCAGCAAGGTCTGGCCCAAGTCATTTCGAGGGGTGAGCAATCCTTTTCTCCAGCCGGTACGGCCAGTCCAATTGGAGCCAAGAGGGTCGAGGCGTCACTGACCAATCCTTTCCACTCTGCTAGCATATCAGCCGGTGGCTCGTCAATTCTGTCATAAAATTGGGGCAGTGTGACTCGGTTCTGGTCATCGTGAAGTCCGGCCAAAATCTTTGATAGTACACGCAGCGGATTCATCGCGATTCCGCCAAACATACCCGAATGTAAGTCCTGATTGGGTCCCTGAACAAAAATTTCTTCACCCAACAGCCCACGAAGCATAAGGACAATGGATGGCGTTTCATAGTTGAAGAGTCCGGTATCGCAGATCAGCGCGATGTCACTCGACAATTCATCAGCATGACTTTCCAAAAATGGCACGAGCGATGGAGACCCCGATTCTTCCTCGCCTTCAAAAAGAAATTTGAGATTTTTGGGGACCCTGCCGCTCACCTTTTTCCATGCCCGACAGGCTTCAATGAAAGTCATTAATTGTCCCTTGTCATCGCTAGCCCCCCGCCCGCGAATCACCGGGTGAGTCAATGATTTATCGACAAAAGGCTCGAATGGTGGATGATTCCACTCCGAGATTGGGTCGACGGGCTGCACATCGTAGTGACCATAGAAGAGCCGCGATTGTCCGTCGACAGCATCAGAACTCTGACCAACCACCATTGGGTGGCCTTCAGTCGGCCTGCTCGACGCGATAAAGCCGATGTCGGTGAGTTGGTTAACCAACCAATCCGCCGCTTGGTCGCATTGCTTTTGGTAGGCGGGGTCGGTAGAAATCGAAGCGATAGACAAAAATTCAAGGAGTCGCGACGAAGCCGCGTCTACATTTCTGTCAATTTCATCCAAAACGTCTTGTAATGACACGAGCGATCTCCATTGATTACGTTGACCTCACAAATCCACCTTTGATTCATCCGCTATAAATCCATCCGCCACCAAAAACACGGCTGCTATTGGCACTATAAAAGACGCAAGCTTGCCCGGCTGCAATACCTTCCTCAGGTTCTAGCAGTTCAACTTCAGCTTTATCACCTCCCATGGCCCGAACCTTAGCTGGACGAGGAGGTCGCGTTGAGCGAATTTTAACCCGAAGTCGATGTGCAACATCTTGGTTGAAAGGTTGGTCTCCGAGCCAATTGATCTGGTGAACATGGATGCGTGTGGATTGTAATTCTTCTTTATGCCCCACAACAACTTGACGCTTTTTGGCATCTAGTCGCACCACATAATACGGCTTCTCCTGTCCCCCAATTCCCAAACCTCTTCGTTGACCGATGGTATAATGGATGATGCCTTGATGGGAGCCTATCCGCTGTCCCTCTAAATCAACGATATCCCCCGGCTCAATCGCGTCTGGTCGCAATTTTTTGATCACATCGGCATATTTTCCTTGCGGCACAAAACAAATGTCCTGACTGTCAGGTTTTTCAGAAACGCTTAATCCGTACTGGCGCGCCAACTGTCTCGTTTGCTGTTTTGAGCCCAATTCTCCCAGAGGAAATCGAAGATATTCTAACTGCTCTCGGGTTGTTGAAAAGAGAAAATAGGATTGATCTCGCTCTGAATCCCTCGCGGAGTGAAGTTCAGCCCCCCGCGCTCCCGCACGACGGCGAATGTAATGGCCGGTGGCCAAACAATCACCGCCCAAATCTTGTGCCGTCTCCAGCAACTCACGAAATTTAACCCGTTCATTGCAGCGGATACATGGAACGGGTGTAGCACCGGCCAGATAACTGTCGGCGAATTCGTCAATGACTGATTCCTGAAATATTGATTCGAAATCAAGCACATAGTGCGGGAAGTCGAATTCTGTCGCGATTTTTCGGGCATCGTGAATATCACGCCCAGCGCAACAGGCTCCTTTCTTGGCAAGCGCAGCGCCATGGTCGTAGAGTTGCAACGTAATGCCCACGACATCATAACCTTGCTCGGCCAGCAGAGCCGCGACAACAGAACTGTCGACACCACCTGACATGGCGACAATCACCCGTGTCTCGGCGGGCGGCTTGGCAAAACCAAGCGAATTTAAGCCTTGATCAAGCATGTGAGTGGGTCCGTGATGGTCAAGCACGATTGTTGCTTTGCCAGTGATTATCTTCGGTTAACCTAATCTATTTAATAGAAAACTTCCACCACGACAAAATCCTAATATAAATTTAGTGGGTATAGCGTGGTTGTCTAGGGAGATAGGAGTTTCTTTATCACAAGACCTTTGCCTCACCATCAATTGGCAAACATTTAATGCGTGTGGATTTCGACCTTAAGAGTGAGCACACCATCAGCTACTGAAAGAAGGTAAAGTTGACCTTAATTTATCAGGAATTAAGCTCATGTTTCTTGTAACCCGCAAAAAAACCTCACGAAAGAACGATTGCGGTTCACGCAAATTGATTTCGTCCTAGCCCTCTGACATGCGGCTCCTCGTGCAACAACTTTCTCCATTCCGCTAACTCGCCCGCGTCCCATCCAATTGCAATAGCCACCGCTTCGTCCCAAAGTTGGCGAATCTCGCATTCGCCATCTCTATGCTGGGGCACTTGCATCGTTTTTGTTGTTTCCCAACATTGGGATAGAATAGAAGTTGCAGGTCTTGTCCCGTTTCATGTGAGGCCAGAGCTTAGGGCTGATAGCCCCTACGAGTTTGGAAAATCAATCTCTACCAAATGTCCAACCGAGAGGCTAATGAAAAGGGGAACGCTAACGAGGGTTATCAAATGTCAGTATCGTCTGTTCCACCAAATGATGTCACCGAAGGTCAAGCGGCCTCGCTCATCCGCTCGCTGAGAGACACCATTGCCCAAGCCAACAAAGATTATCATCAACGAGCGGACCCCCATATCACCGATCATGAATATGATGTCGCGAAAGAGAGATTACGAAATCTTGAGGACCAGTTTCCCCATCTCGCCTCACCGGACAGTCCCACGCAAACGGTCGGCGCTCCACCGATTGAGGGGTTCAAAAAAGCCGAACATTCCCGACGTATGCTATCGCTTGACAATGCGTTCAGTCTGCAAGATTTGGACGATTTCATGGCCCGTGTACGCCGTTTTCTCGGAATGGCGGAGGTTGAGCCTTTAGAGGTCATCTCGGAACCCAAGATTGATGGTCTCTCATTATCTTTGATTTATAAAAATGGTCAACTCGAACAAGCCGTAACTCGAGGCGACGGCCATGTGGGAGAGGTTGTCACAGCGAATGTGCGAACGATTGATGATGTGCCGCAAAAACTTGTCAATGCAGTGTCGGATTATCTGGAAATTCGTGGCGAGATTTATATGTCACACATGGATTTTCAAAAATTGAACGAATCCCAACTGAAAAAGAATGAGAAAGTATTTGCCAATCCCCGTAACGCCGCCGCGGGCTCATTGCGACAACTTGACCCGCAAGTGACGGCGGCAAGACCCTTGCAGTTTTTTGCCCATGGTTGGGGGCGCTGTGATTCATCTCTTGGCGACACCCAATCGGACGCCATGGCGGCGATTTCCGAGATGGGATTTGCCGTCAACCCGCATCTTCAAATCTGTCACGATATCGACTCTGCGGCGGCCGAATTCCAACGCATTGAAAAAATTCGCTCATCACTTGGATATGACATTGACGGCGTGGTCATCAAGGTCAATCTATTGTCGCTTCAAAAGCGGTTAGGCAACAGCACCACGGCGCCTAGATGGGCCATCGCAATCAAATTTCCGGCTGAGGCCGCATGGACACGACTCAAGGCCATTGACATTCAGGTGGGACGTACCGGCGCGCTATCACCAGTGGCCCGGCTAGAGCCCATAACGGTTGGTGGTGTGACCGTCTCTAACGCCACATTACACAATGAAGATTATATAAAAGGGATGGGCTCTGACGGCGCGCCTATTCGCGAGGGACGAGACTTGCGTATCGGTGACCGAGTCAAAATTTATCGGGCCGGGGACGTGATCCCCAAAGTGGCTGATATTGATATATCGGCGCGCCCAAATGACGCAACTCCTTTTGAATTTCCATCCTCATGTCCCGTTTGCGGTGCGCCAACCTCTCGCCCGGATGGTGACGCGGTGCGGCGTTGTACAGCTGAATTCACCTGTCCAGCGCAGAGATTGGAGAAACTAAAACACTTTGTCTCCCGTCCGGTGCTCAATATCGATGGATTGGGCGATAAAATTATTGAACAGTTTTTTGAGCAAAAAATTCTTGAAGAACCGGCCGATATTTTTTTACTGGAAACATCATTCAAAGAAAAAGGCATTGACCTCAAAGAGATGGACGGATGGGGAGAGAAATCCGTCAATCAACTTTTTGCCGAAATCGAAAGCAAGCGAGTGGTGCCGTTGGCACGCCTTATCTTTGGATTGGGCATCCGACATGTGGGGGAGGTTGTCGCTGACCGCTTGGCGCGTCATTTTGTCGATTGGGATACGCTCATCAATTCCGTCGCCCCTTCGTCGCAATCCGCGGAAAATGTATCGAATCAACTTGTCGATATAGAAGGTATCGGCGACAAAATCGCCACCGCCTTTCACAAGGCCTTTTCTGATCACACCTTTCGCCAATCAATAGACCGATTGGTCGCACAGGTTACGATCTTGCCGCACGAGATGGATAAAGGCGGGACAAACCCCTTGGCCGGGCTCACGATGGTCTTTACCGGCACTCTCAAAGCGATGACTCGCGCCGAGGCGAAGGTGCGCGCTGAGTCACTCGGAGCAAGAATCGCTGGCTCCGTGTCAACAAAAACCAGTTTAGTCGTTGTCGGAGATCAGGGGGGCTCTAAGGCGCGTAAAGCCAAAGAACTCGGAGTGCGCTTGGTGACCGAGGACGAATATTTAGAGATGATTGAGTCGCATCAAATTGAATGAGACATCAACTTATGCCATCTGTTTCTGAACCGGTTTTGTGATCTGCAGAGACTGGTGGAGAAGCGGCGATGGCCTGATCGAAGGCGAGGAGGCTTGCATCCAAGGCTAGCATGATGGAGGCGTGACGATTCTTGTAGTCTTTGGCCGGTTGCAACACATGCAAGGCGGCGAAAGGCGCGCTCGGAGGGGGCCCGTTATCGTCCAACATGGACTTCAGTTGCGAGCGGGCGCGTGAGAGTTCAACCCGTTGGCAGCCGATGATGTTCCTGCCAACAACAGAAGCCGCGGCTTGACCTAACGCACAGGCTTTGACATTCTGACCAAAGCCCCTCACAATGCCGTCCTCGACTCTCATGTCAACAGTGACGGTCGAACCACAAAGCGGTGATCGGACTTTCGACGTGGCATGGGGACTTTCTAGCCGCTCGGTCAAAGGGATATCAGCCGCCAATGCCAGAATTTTCTCGGAATAGAGTTTGATAAGTTCAGCAGAGTCGGTCATCACAAAGTTAGCCATCGTCCTTTCCCCTGATGTAGGGTTCAATTGAAAAAAATCAAAGGATAGACACCAAATGGAAATCACAGGCTTAAAATTTAATTCCGATGGACTGATACCTGTCGTTGTGCAAGACGATCAGGTCGGCGATGTATTGATGATGGCGTGGATGAATCAAGAGTCTATCCAACGGACGTTGACCACTCGGCGGATGACATATTGGTCACGCTCTCGACAGTGCTATTGGGTTAAAGGCGAGACCAGTGGTCATGTTCAGGATCTTGTTGAAATCAAGGCCGATTGCGATCAAGACTGTCTGTTGGCTAAGGTCAACCAAACCGGTGTCGCCTGCCATACGGGAGCGCGAAGCTGTTTCTTTAATGAGATTGACCAAGCGAATGATGCGACATCTTGAGGTCCACTATAACAGGCCTAGTCGTTTCCGTACCCAATCGGGTGAATAACCCGATTGGCGCAACTCACACAAGGAGCGCGCCTTATCACGCTTGGCAAGACGGTGGCCCGCCTCATCCTTGATAAGGCGATGGTGATTCCAAATGGGGGGCGCAATATCTAGCAAGGTTTGCAGAAGGCGGTGAATCTGCGTGGAGCCAAACAAATCTTCACCGCGGCTGACATGGCTGACCGCCATGTCCCGGTCATCCACCACGACCGAGAGATGATAGGATGTTTTAATGTCTCGGCGAGCGAGCACGATATCGCCATGAGCGTAAAGGAGTTGGCGGACATTTAGAAAATGAGTGCCCGCGTGTTGGGCACCGATATCTCTATAGCTGATTTTGCCAACAGCATTTTCTCCACCGAGCTTCTCAATAGCCTTGCGCATATCCAATCTGATCGTGTCATCGGGGCCAGCATCTTCGATGGAACGAGAGCGGCATGTGCCCGGATAGATCTCGGTTACATTGTGTAAAAATGATTCGGGGCGATGATGCGGGGCCGACAGAGCGGTTTGAATGTCCCGTCGTGAACAACTGCACGGATAACAAATGCCAAGATCAATGAGCGTCTGGAGGGCTGTGGCATAACGGGGGCGACGATCCGATTGTCGCATGACGGGAGTCGGCCATTCCACTCCAAGCCAAGCTAGATCGTCGAATATCCCGGTCACATAATGGTCCCGCGAGCGCCCCGTATCAATATCATCAATACGAAGAAGAAATTGACCATTTTCTCGCTGTACCGCCTCCCAGATGGTCAGAGCTGAAAAAGCATGGCCAAGATGCAAAGGTCCGGTGGGAGAGGGCGCAAATCGGTCACGCCATGTGGATGATATAGCCTCGCCCAACGTCACGGATGACCTGCTGTAATGCCCGATGGCGGGACGGGACCTCAATTTTCCTCAGGATCATCAATCCGTGCCACCGCGACGACCTCTTCACCATTGGGCAAATTGAAGACACGAACGCCTCCAGCTGACCGTGAGCGAAAAGAGATATTGGCAACCCGACAGCGAATGGACTGACCCAACCCGCTTGTCAACATGATTTGGTCTTCATTAGTGACGGCGAGAAAAGCGACAATTTTGCCGCCGCGCATCGCTTTGACACCTTGGCCGGCGCGGCTTTTTTGAGGATAATCAAAAGAGCTTGAACATTTGCCTTTGCCATCCCGAGTGATGGTTAAGAGCAACCGTTCAGCATTGAGCATATCTTCGTATTGTTTTGCCTCAAGTGATGTTATTTCCGAATCTATGGCGGGCTCATCAATAGATTTTCCGATTCGTTCAGCACGACGCTTTTTGAGAAAGGCGACACGGTCGGATTGACTGGTTTTAAAATTTGGAATGACCTCCATGGCCACCACTTGATCGTCAACTTTCAGCCGCATTCCACGGACGCCCATGGAATTCCTTGATGCAACTATTCTCACATCTAAGACTGAGAAACGTATCGCTCGCCCATTGGCACTTGCCATCAAGACATCGTCTGTTTCTGAACAAATACACGCGTTCACCAATTTCACTCCGTCGGGCAATCGCATGGCGATTTTGCCACTTCTCCGAACATTGGTAAAATCAGACAATTGATTACGGCGAACCTGCCCGGCCGAAGTCGCAAAAACGATCTGCCGCTCATCCCACTGGGCTTCATCAATATCAATGGGCGTAATGGCGGCGATTGATACCCCAGTGTTTATCGCTGGAAAAATATTAACAATCGCTTTGCCACGGGCGTTACGGCCCGATCTTGGAAGTCGCCAAGCTTTGATTTTGTAGACATATCCATCGGTGGTAAAAAACAAGAGAGCATCGTGAGTATTGACGACATATTGCGCGATAACGAAGTCTTCATCCTTGGTCGCTATTCCGGTTAATCCTTTACCGCCACGGTTCTGGGCCTTAAAGTTATTCAATGAGGTTCGTTTGATATATCCCCCTTGCGTAATGGTGACGACGACCTCTTCTGGTTCAATCAGGTCTTCGTCGTCAATGTCTTCCTCAGACTCTGAAATGTCGGTTCGCCTGCTGATTGGAAAGGTATCTTTAACCTCATTGAGTTCAGCGGAAATGATCGCTCTCACGCGCTCACCAGAGCCAAGGATATCTAGGCATTCACGAATCTTGTCGGCGAGTTTTTGCAATTCATTCGTTGTTTCTTGAATGCCCATTGCGGTCAACCGCTGCAGTCTCAATTCAAGAATCGCGCGCGCTTGCGCATCGGATAAGCGGTAAGTTCCATCCTCTCGCAACGCATTGAGAGGATCATCAATCAGACGCACATATTCGGCAATTTCGTCCGCCACCCAATTTTTTTCCATGAGACGGGACCTTGCCGTCGCCGGTTCATTTGAGGATCGGATGATATCGACAACCTGATCGATATTGGACGCGGCCACGGCCAGTCCACAAAGCAAATGGCTACGAGTTCGGGCGCGACTGAGCTCATCAGCGGTCCGTCGCGTGACGACGTGTTCACGGAAGGCAATGAAAGACCGCAGAATTTTGTCCAAGGGCATCCGTTCGGGACGCCCCCCGTTCAAAGCGAGCATGTTGCAATTGAACGACGTCTCTAATCGCGTGTTCTTCCATAATTGATTGAGCACAATTTCCGGTGTCACATCGCGTTTGAGTTCAATCACGACGCGGACCCCCGTGCGGTCAGATTCGTCTCGAACCGCCGAAATCCCCTCGACCTTTTTATCCCGCACTACATGGGCGATTTGTTCGATCAAATCAGCTTTGTTCACTTGGTACGGTATCTCGTCAATGATGATGGCCACACGATCTTGTCCGAATTCTTCGAGTCGCGTTTTGGCACGAATCACAATGCCACCACGCCCTTTCGTGTAAGTTTTCATGCATCCAAGACGGCCTTGAATCACACCACCGGTCGGAAAGTCAGGTCCCGGCATGATCTCCATCAGACTTTCAATTGAAATATCAGGATCAGCAATCATGGCTAATGTGGCGTCAACAACCTCGACGAGATTGTGCGGAGGTATGTTGGTCGCCATGCCGACAGCGATTCCACCCCCGCCGTTGACGAGGATATTGGGAAAGCGCGAAGGAAGCACAACCGGTTCACGATCTTTACCGTCATAATTGTCTTCAAAATCAACCGTATTGCGATCAATATCGGTGAGCAGCCATTGCGCCGCCTTGGCCATACGGACTTCGGTGTATCGCATTGCCGCCGGGTTGTCGCCATCCATCGAGCCAAAATTGCCTTGCCCGTCTAGCAAGGGCAGAGACATCGAAAAGTCTTGCGCCATTCGAACCAAGGCATCATAAATGGCCGCGTCACCATGGGGGTGATATTTCCCCATCACATCGCCAACAGGCCGCGCCGATTTTCGGTACGGTTTGTCGTGTAAATTGTTGGATTCGAACATGGCGTAAAGAATACGACGATGGACGGGTTTGAGACCGTCACGAAGATCGGGGATCGCCCGCGACACAATGACACTCATGGCATAGTCGAGATACGCCGAGCGCATCTCATCGACGATGGATACTGTCGGCCCGCCTAGGCCTTTGGAAGGATCATCATCCTTGGGCCGGCCGGTCAAATCATCCAAGGTCAAACCTGCTCATCACCCCATTCGGAGTGTGCTTCACGTGATTTAAAGAGGTGGGGATCATGGTGTTTGTAGATCAAATACGTTTTAGAGAATGGGTATTCAAAAAAAACCTAGAACGGGATATCATCGTCCATGTCATCCATTCGCGAGGCGTCACTCTCGGTTTTGGGCGAAGGCGAACTCTGATGGCTGCCACCGCCGTAGGAGGTTCCCACTTGGCTCTGGGAATCTTGATTTGCGCCTGAGCCACGCCCACCCAAGAGACAAATCTGTCCGCCATAGGGTCGAACAGCCACTTCTGTCGTATAGCGGTCACGACCGTCTTGATCCTGCCACTTTCGGGTTTCTAGTTTGCCTTCAATATAAACTTTGTCGCCTTTGTGGAGATATTGTTCAGAGATTCGCACCAGTTGCTCGGCATAAACGGTGACATTATGCCATTCTGTCCGCTCCCGGCTCTCACCACTATTCCGATCATTCCATCGCTCACTCGTGGCCACCCCAAACCGGCAATATTTGGCTCCAGAGGGAAATTCTCGAACTTCCGGATTACCCCCCAGATTGCCAAGAATAATGACCTTGTTGACAGATGCGGCCATATCGATCTCCCCTCGATTGAAATTAATGACTTAAACCGTTTTAACCTCTTTTATTTGATGACAATTAGCAAGCAAAAACTTTCTGGCGAAGGCGATCAAATAATACTCTCATCGGTGGCATTTTCTATGAAAGAAATGGTTTATCTGGTTTTAATTGACCCTATTTTATGACTAAATCACACCATGTGATGACAAAACTTATCGCCGTCAGACCATTGCCAATAATTGCCGATTGCGGTAGCGAAAATTCCGTAGGGAGATAGTGTCAATGTCTGACGTCAAAGTCATCCAAGTCCGTGGTGCGCGTGAACATAATCTCAAATCGATTGATGTCGATATCCCACGCAACAAACTCATTGTCTTGACCGGTTTGAGCGGATCAGGAAAGTCATCCTTGGCGATGGACACCATCTACGCCGAAGGCCAGCGCCGTTATGTAGAAAGTTTGTCGGTCTATGCACGACAATTCTTGAACGTCATGGAAAAGCCGGACGTTGACTCCATCACCGGTCTTTCACCGGCCATCTCAATTGAACAAAAGACAACATCGCGCAACCCTCGGTCGACTGTCGGTACCGTCACTGAAATCTATGATTATTTGCGCCTTTTATTTGCTCGCGCCGGGACACCTTATTCGCCCGACACGGGCCTACCGATTGAGGCACAGCAAGTTCACGATATGGTTGATCGGCTAAAGAGGTTTTCTGAAGGCACGCGAGTGCTTCTCATGGCTCCCGTGGTTCGTGACCGTAAAGGGGAGTTTAAGAAAGAATTACAGGACTTTCAAAAACGAGGATTCCAACGAGTTCGAATCGATGGGGAGGTTTATGAACTTGATGATGTCCCCGCCCTCAAAAAGAATATCCGCCATCATATCGAATTGGTGGTCGATCGGATTGTCATGCAAGAGGGCATTGAGCAAAGGCTCGCCGACTCTCTTCGAACCTCGCTAGATCAAGCTGAGGGGATCGCCCTCGCACATGTTGAAGTTGAAGGTCAAGATCGCGTGGAACTGACCTTTTCAGAAAATTTTGCCTGTCCGGTGTCGGGCTTTTCGATCCCCGAAATCGAACCGCGACTCTTTACCTTCAATGCGCCATTTGGGGCTTGTCCGGCCTGTGATGGTTTGGGGCGAGAAATGTATTTCGATGAACGTCGAATCATTCCCGACGAAAATCAACCTCTCGCTTATGACGCCATCGAGCCATGGCAGCGGTCAACGTCACTCTATCGTGAACAAACCATCGATTCTTTGGCGCGGCATTATGGCATCAACCCGCATAAAAAATGGAAAACTCTTCCCGAATCTTTTCGCCACATCGTCCTTTACGGGTCAGGAAAAGAGATCATTGAGTTCAAATTCTCTGACTCCAACAGCTCTTATACAGTCAAACGAGTCTTTGAAGGCGTCATCCCCAACATGGAGAGACGGTTTCGGGAAACCGAATCGCACCATGTGCGTGACCATTTTGAGCAATTTCAAAACCAAAGAGATTGTAAAGCCTGCGCAGGCTTCCGGCTACGAGACGAGGCGTTGGCGGTCAAAATTGACCAAAAACATATCGGTCAGGTGACTGAACTTTGTGTCACCGATGCGTTGAAGTGGATTGAAGCGATCCGCCCCACCTTCTCTGACGAAAAACACAAAGTCGCCACACCGATTCTCAAAGAAATCAACGAAAGACTGAGATTTCTGGAGAATGTCGGGTTAGGATATCTCACGTTGGCGCGAACATCAGGCACACTTTCGGGCGGTGAGAGCCAGAGAATTCGTCTCGCGAGCCAAGTGGGCGCCGGTCTCTCTGGTGTTCTTTATGTCCTCGATGAGCCGTCAATTGGTCTTCATCAACGCGATAATCAGAAACTCCTCGCCACCCTCAAGAACCTTCGTGATCAAGGCAACACAGTCATTGTCGTCGAACATGATGAGGAGGCCATGCGCGAATCCGATATGATCATTGATATTGGTATCGGCGCCGGACGGCATGGGGGAGAGCTGATTGCACAAGGCACACCGGCCGAAATTCAGGCGGTTCCTGAATCCCTAACAGGACAGTATCTCTCAGGCGCTCGTGCCATCAGTTATAACGCCACTCGCCGCGCTGGAAACGGCGCGTCGGTGCGGGTCATAGGAGCCAAGGGTCACAATCTCAAATCGATTGATGTCGAATTTCCCCTCGGCAAATTTGTTTGCGTAACAGGTGTATCGGGGAGCGGTAAATCAACGTTGACATTTGAAACGCTGTTTCGCCATGCTGAATCTTACTTCAATTCCCACCGCGCGCCGCCAAGCCATTGTGATTCCGTTGAAGGTCTCAATGCGCTTCGCAATGCGATTGATATTGATCAAAGACCCATAGGTCGTACCTCACGCTCCAATCCCGCGACCTACACAGACGCCTTTACACCGATCCGAGATTGGTTTTCGAAACTTCCCGAGTCCAAAGCCCGTGGCTATAAAGTCGGCCGATACTCTTTCAACGTTAAAGGGGGGCGATGTGAAGCCTGTCAAGGCGACGGGGTCAAGAAGGTGGCGATGCATTTCTTACCCGACATTTACGTGGCTTGTGAGAGTTGTCGGGGAGCGCGCTACAATCGAGAGACTCTGGAAGTCAAATATCGTGGTCGTTCTATCGCTGATGTCTTAAATATGACGGTTGAAGAAGCGGCACAGTTTTTCTCCGCTATCCCGGCCATTCACAACAAACTGTCATCGCTGCAATCGGTTGGCCTTGGCTATATCACACTAGGACAATCAGCCCCCACTTTGTCGGGCGGGGAAGCCCAAAGGGTCAAACTGGCCAAGGAATTATCAAAAAAATCACAAGGCGGCACTCTCTATGTACTCGATGAGCCGACGACCGGCCTTCACTTTGAGGACATCAAACGGTTGCTCGCCGTTCTTCACCGATTGGTCGACGAGGGCAACAGCGTTGTGGTGATTGAACATAATTTGGATGTGATTAAAACCGCCGACTGGATTATTGACATGGGCCTTGAAGGGGGAGAACAAGGGGGACGTGTCATCGCCGAGGGGACACCAGAGCAGGTGTCCCGCTCTTCAATCAGTGAAACAGGAAAATTTCTTCGTCAAATTCTGGCGCGTGAGAACGCCGCCGCTTGATCAGAGATCAGGGCGCAACCAATCTTGATTTAATTATCCATTGGCTTTCAACATTTTCAAAATCCCAGAAAAATCGAGACCTGATCCCGACTTATTTTCAACAAAATCAGCGTAAATTTCGGTCGCCAGCTGTCCCATCTTTGTCGACAAACCCGTGGACGCGGCCGCCATCTGCGCTAAACGCAAGTCCTTGAGCATCAAATCAGCCGCGAAACCGGGCTTGTAGTTATGGTCAGCGGGCGATTCTGGTCCCACACCTTCGGCGGGGCAATAAGCGTTGAGGCTCCAACTATACCCCGAAGAGGTCGAGACCACGTCAAACATTTTTTGGCGATCCAAACCTAGTTGGTCGGCAAGGGCAAAGGCTTCACATGTGACGATCATTGTCGCGCCCAAAATCATGTTATTGCAGATTTTTGCCGCTTGGCCCGAGCCCGGCGTTTCGCCGCAATGGACAGCCTTTCCCCCAAGTATATCAAAGAGTGGACGGGCTCGCGCGAAGGCCGATGGGCGCCCCCCGGCCATAAAGGTCAGCGTTCCGGCTTCGGCACCGACGACCCCACCAGAGACAGGCGCGTCCACAAATTCAATGCTCTTGGCATAGGCATCCCGAGCGGCCTGGCGCGCGTGATCAATCTCAACGGTCGAACAATCAAGCAAGAGTGAGCCCGACGACATGACGGGAAGAATATCATGCGTGACCGCTTGCAATGCCGCGCCGTTGGGCAGCATCGTCACCACGATATCTTTGCTCGTGGCGGCGTCCTCAACAGATGAAGCCGCCACCAATTCGGTTGGGCAAGGGGCTTGAATGTCAAATCCGGTGACATCATAGCCTGACTGTTTGAGGTTGCGTGCCATGGGCGCCCCCATATTTCCAAGTCCAATAAAGCCGATCTTAACTGTCATGGCATCGTCATCCTTCTGATTCAATAGTGAGGCCTATCATCCCACGTCAATTCGTCGGTTCCGAGTGGCGCGAGGAGGGCTTCAATTTCAATGTCTTCAATCTCATTAGGCGCGGCATGGCTCCAATTGGGTTGGTTATCTTTGTCGATAATTAACGAGCGGATCCCCTCCATAAAATCAGCCGAATCGAGAGCACGCGAAACAAAACGGTATTCGAGACTCAATCCTTGACGTAAATCTTGCGATCGCCTTTGCTGTCCAATCAACGCCAATGTGCAAGCCATCGACAAAGGTGAGTTTCGAGACATCAATTTAAGACAATGATTCGTAAAATCTGACTTTTTATTCTCAAGCGAGTTCATCACATCGACGAGGGTTGATTGTGAGAAATGTTGATCAATGGAATCTTGTTGCGGAGTTATTTGACTCGCCATTGGAGGAGGGGATGTGGCGGCCTCAATAGCGGTCAGTTGACCCTCGCGGCAAAGCGCACCTTTGATCTCTGGCCAATCTGATTGGGCGATAAATATGTCGGCAAAGCCGATGAGTATGGCATCCGTCGCATTCATGCGCTGGCCAGTGATGCCGAGATATTCGCCCGTCCGCCCCGGCCCTTGTGCCAAGAGATAGGAGCCGCCGACATCGGGAACCAAACCAATGGCGCATTCAGGCATGGCGATTTGACTGCTCTCTCCGACAATCCGGTGCGAGCCGTGACAGCCGATACCCACACCACCCCCCATCACAAATCCGTGGAGAAAACTGACGATGGGTTTCGGGTAGTCGGATATTGCCGCATTCATCCGATATTCGTCCCGCCAGAACTTTCGTCCGAAAACAGTCCGATCGTTGGGGGCGCGATGATACATATCGGCGACATCGCCCCCGGCACAGAAGGCACGTTCGCCAATCGCGTCAATGAGTATAAGGTCAACATCAGGGCAGTTAACCCAACATTTCAACACCTCTTTGATGGCCAGACACATGGCATATGTCATGGCGTTGAGGGCGTGAGGCCGGTTCAATGTGATCCGACCCGCTCGGCCTTCGACGCGGACGATAATGTCATTCATTGATGAAGTTCGGCTTGAATATGTCGAAAGATAATCAACCGCATGATCTCATTGGTTCCCTCAAGTATCTGATGGACTCTGAGGTCGCGAACGATTTTCTCAATCCCATAATCTGTGAGGTAGCCATATCCACCATGCAACTGAAGGCATTCGTTGGCCACGTTAAAACCTGTATCCGTGACAAAACGCTTTGCCATGGCGCAGAAGGCGGTGGCATCTTTTGCCTTTTGGTCGAGTTTCCAAGCCGCTTGTCGCAACATTGATCGGGCAGCTTCCAATTGGGTTTTCATGTCAGCGACTTTGAATTGCAAGGCTTGAAAGGCGTGAAGTTTTTCACCAAAGGCTTTCCGCTCGTCCATATAGGTCAGGGTTTTCTCATAAGCGGATTGGGCGGCCCCGAGTGAGCACGCGGCAATGTTGAGCCGGCCGCCGTCAAGCCCGGCCATAGCGTAACGAAATCCCGCCCCTTCTTCACCCAACAAATTATTCATGCTCACGTCACAATCATCCATTTGAACCTGTCGAGTGGGTTGCGCCCGCCAGCCCATTTTATCTTCCAATCCCCCAAAGGAAAGCCCCGGCGCATCGGCCGTCACCACGATGGCAGAAATTCCTTTTGAATCCTGTGTGCCGGTACGGGCCATGACAATATAGGCATCGGAGTAGCCACCGCCGGAAATAAAGGACTTGGTGCCATTGAGCCGCCAGCCGTGATTGGTTCGAGATGCTGATGTCGTGAGTGCACTCGCATCAGAGCCAGAACCCGGTTCGGTCAAGCAATATGACAGCACCTGATTCATCGTCACGGCTTGGTCGAGAAATCGCGCCTTCAGGTCTTCATCGCCAAAGGTATCGATCATCCATACACACATATTGTGGATGGAGAGAAAAGCGGCCACCGACGGACAGGACCGAGACAAGGCTTCAAAGATCAACGACGCGTCGAGTCGAGAGAGACCAGAGCCACCGAAATCCTCACTGACATTAATGGCACCCAGACCTAGTTTTCCAGCCTCCAGCCATAGTTCTTTGGGAATATTTCCTTCTTTATCCCAGTCAAGAGCATACGGGGCGATATTGTCTTCCCCAAATCCCCGCGCCATTTCCATGATGGCTTCCTGCTCTTCAGTCAGCGAAAAATCCATATTCCAACACTCCCTTTACTCAAGAACATCCATATTTATTCCATGACCGGTATATTCAGTGAGGCCCCTTCTTTAATTCCCGACGGCCATCTCGATGTTACAGTTTTAGTTCGGGTGTAGAACCGGTAAGCGTCCGGGCCATGTTGATTGAGGTCACCAAAACCTGATTTTTTCCATCCACCGAATGTGTGATAGGCGAGGGGAACGGGAATGGGAAAATTGACCCCCACCATACCGACATTCACCCGATCCACAAAATCGCGCGCCGTATCTCCGTCACGAGTAAATATAGCCACGCCATTCCCATAGGGATTGTCCGAGGCAAGGCCAATAGCGTCTTCGTAAGACTCGGCGCGAACGGTGGAGAGAACAGGCCCAAAAATCTCATTTTTGTAGATGTCCATATCTCTACTGACCCGATCAAACAAATGCGGGCCGACAAAGAAACCCTCTTCATAGCCTTGAAGGGAGAACGCCCTATGATCAACCGCCAATTCGGCCCCCTGCTTCACACCTGATTGAATGAGACCCAACACCCGTTCTTTGGCCTCTTTGGTGATCAGAGGACCGAAATCAACATCGTCTCCCGCGGTGTAGGGGCCGACCCTCAAGTCCTCAACTTTTGGAATCAACCGCGCCATCAGAGCATCGGCGGTCTGATCGCCTACGGGTACAGCGACCGATATCGCCATGCATCGCTCTCCAGCGGCTCCATAGCCCGCTCCAACCAATGCATCGGCGGCTTGGTCAAGGTCGGCATCTGGCATGATGATCATATGGTTCTTGGCGCCGCCAAAACATTGGACGCGTTTTCCCGAGGCCGAGGCTTGTGAGTAGATATATTGCGCAATGGGTGTCGAGCCGACAAATCCCACAGCACTGATGTCGGGGTGCTCGAGTATGGCATTAACCGCCACTTTATCACCGTTAACAACTTGCAATATCCCCTCTGGCAAACCCGCCTCTAGCATGAGTTCGGCAAGTTTGATGGGCACGGATGGGTCGCGTTCAGATGGTTTGAGAATAAAAGCATTTCCGCAGGCAATGGCGGGGGCAAATTTCCACATGGGGATCATCGCGGGAAAATTGAAAGGTGTAATTCCAGCTGCAATACCGAGCGGTTGCCGCATGGAATACAGGTCAATATTTGGTCCGGCGCTCGCTGAATAATCACCCTTAAGAAAATGTGGCGTCGCGATGCAGAACTCGACAACTTCGAGCCCACGTTGGATATCGCCTCGAGCATCGGGTAACGTTTTGCCGTGCTCGCGGGAGAGGATTTCTGCCAATGCCTCCATATCACGATGCAGGAGACGAATAAATTCCATCATCACACGAGCCCGTTTTTGCGGATTGACGGCCGCCCAAGCTGGCTGCGCTTTCTTGGCACTTTGCACCGCCCGATCAAGTTCTTCCCTTGAAGCGAGGGGAACTTTCGCCTGAATCTCCCCGGTGGCAGGGTTGTAGACATCGCCAAAACGGCCCGATTGGCCCGATTGATGACGACCGTCTATAAAATGGCTTAACTCTTGCATCGACATATTCCTTAAGTAAAACGCATGAATTAATTGGTGCCTTTTCGCCGGCGAGTCAACATCTCGCGACAAAAATACAGGTTCAACTAGCTCATCAAATTATCTTGAAATGAACCAACGCCGGTCTCTTCAAATGGGGCCGCATTTTTGGGGTAAAGCCACGGGGGCGAAAAGTTGTTGAGAATTGTCCGCGATTCAGCGTAGGATGGGTAAACTTAGTAGGGAATTCGAACCATGTTCGTTGAACAGATTCTAAAAGCAAAAGAGAGTGGTGATGTCCTGACCATCAAGCCGACAGCGAGTGTTAAGGAAGCAATTGTTTGTCTTGCCGAGCACCGGGTGGGTGCATTGGTGGTCTCCTCAACGGGCACAAGCCCAGAGGGTATTTTATCGGAGAGAGATATCGTCCGAGAATTGGCGACGATGGGGGAACATTTGCTCCACAAGGGAGTGACCTCCATTATGAGCCGCCAAGTTATTAGTTGCCAACTTACCGATACGGCTGATCATATTCTATCAGTGATGACGACGAGCCGTTTTCGGCATATGCCGGTGCTTGATCGCCAAGTGATGGTCGGCCTCATTTCAATCGGTGATGTGGTCAAAGCCCGTCTCAATGAACTCAACCTCGAGCGCGACGCTCTTGAGGAGATGGTCAGCGGACATTGATGATATCCTGACACGTGGAAAACCAGATGAAAGTTGCGCTCTACCCTGGCACCTTCGACCCGGTGACTTACGGCCATTTAGACATTATTCGACGCGCCGCGGCTTTGGTGGATAAATTGGTGGTGGGAATCGCTATCAATAGCGAGAAGAGTCCGTTATTCAATTTTGAAGAACGGGCTGATATGATTTCGCAATCCGCCAAACTTATCAAGCGCGAGGTCAAAATTGACATCTGTGCGCATCCGTTTCGCAATCTTCTGGTAGATTGTGCCAATGATGTGGGGGCGAGCATTATTATCCGCGGCCTGCGCGCGGTGTCAGATTTCGAATATGAGTATCAGATGGTTGGAATGAACCGGACTCTCAACGCCGACATTGAAACTGTTTTCCTTATGGCCGACGCCCGCTGTCAGGCGATCTCGTCAAGACTGGTGAAAGAAATTGCCCGTTTAGGTGGCGATGTTTGTCCTTTTGTGCCGCCCTTTGTTGCCCATTCGCTCAACAAACATTTTGACGTTCCGCCAAAAGGAAAGTCCTGATAACCTCCTTCACTCTCACAATAAAGGATTACATCACTTGAAAAAAATAACCATCGGCGCGGTGACCGCGGCCACTGTTGCGACCTCTGTTCTATCCTCTGAGTCCGACAATATTTTGCTCATCGAAGTGGCCGGTGAGGCCAATGGAGTCGTTGAGATTCAACTTCTATCTGATATCGCGCCTCAACATGTCGACAGAGTCAAGGAACTAGCCGCGGATGGTCAATACGATGGTGTGGTCTTTCACCGGGTGATTGACGGTTTTATGGCACAAACCGGTGACGTTCAGTATGGCCATCACCACAACGATGATCTGCGGCGTGCCGGTCAAGGCGGTTCAGACAAACCCGACTTGCCTGCCGAATTTTCTAATCTTCCTTATGAAAAAGGCGTAGTGGGTATGGCGCGGGCCCAAAGTCCCAACAGCGCCAATTCACAATTTTTTATCATGTTTGAGGCGGCCCCATTTTTGAACGGTCAATACACGGTCATTGGTCGTGTCATTGCGGGCCAAGATGTTGTGGATCAAATCAAACGGGGAGACCCATCGGCCAATGGCGTGGTGCGAGAAAACCCCGATTATATGGTCACTGTCCGTCTCAAATCGATGAAGTGAATGAAGTGCCATACCGAAGCAGCCTCCTCGCTATCGCATTGATGTCACTAGGCTTGATCTCGCCACATACCGGAGAGGCTTCGGATTGGCGCGATGAATGGCCCGACACAGACTTTTCAACTCTCAGTGTTGAGCCATCTGAAATCATCTCAGGGGGCGTCCCGAAGGATGGTATTCCTGCCATTTCTGACCCCGCCATCATCTTCGCCTCTGAAGAGACGCGGCTGAACCCGCGCGAGCCGGTCATTGCCGTTGCCGTGAGGGGACAATGGCGGGCTTACCCCATCCGCTATCTTCTTTGGCATGAGATTGTGAATGACCAAATCAATGAGCAAAGACTCGCGATCACCTACTGCCCTTTATGCAATTCTGGAATAGTTTTTGATCGCCGCATAAACGACCAAATTCTAAACTTTGGTGTCACAGGCCAACTCAGATTTTCCGACATGATTATGTATGATCGAGAAACCGAGAGTTGGTGGCAGCAAGCCCTTGGGGAGGGCATTGCCGGTGACTTTGTCGGCCAGGTCTTACAACAAATACCCGCCATGACATTGAGTTGGCAGGAATATCGCCTGATGGCCGGTGAGGGAGCCGAGGTGATGGATCAACCGCAATTCTCTCGCCCCTATGGTCGCAATCCCTATATCGGTTACGATAGTTCGGCGCGGCCTTTCCTTTACCAAGGAGAGAATCCACCTCACAATATCCCTCCTCTTGTGCGCGTGGTTCGAATCGAAGATATGGCGTGGCCGCTCCCGAGATTGCGCCGAGAAACCCAGATTATTGAACAGGGTTATCAAATTGATTGGCGCGAAGGACAATCATCTCCTTTGGATACAAGTGAATTGTCGGAGGGGCGGGAGATTGGAACCATTCGGGTCACCGATGCCGAATCGGGGCAGATCGTTGCCCATGACATACTCTTCGCCTTTGCTTTCCACGCCTTCTTTCCCGATGGGCAATGGATGATCCAACCGTAACGTAAGCTTAACTTTAACGACGCCGACGGATGGACGCGTGCCGTTTGCGACTCGCAGATAAGACCACCGAATCACCATCCCATTTCTTGGGATCAATGCGGTGCGACGCATCAGAGATTTGTTGGCCATTAACTTTAACGCCACCTCCGGTGATGAGACGTCGTGCCGCTTTCCCTGAATCGGCAAGACCTGTTTGCACCAGAGCTTGTAAAATTGTCAGCCCCCCCTGAACGTCTTTCTGATCAAGAAGCATCTCGGGTATGCCGATGCCGGTCGCTCCCCGAGAAAAGACCGCCTCTGCTGTTTGTCGTGATTCACGGGCCGCGACAACGCCGTGCGTAAGTTCAGTGACCTTGTCGGCCAAGATCACTTTGGCCGCATTGATATCATTTCTGTCGTCAACCTGACCGAGCCGTTGACATTCAGCCATGTCAATATCCGTAAATAGGGCGAGGAACTTCGCCACATCCTTATCATTTGTGTTGCGCCAGAATTGCCAAAAATCAAAGGGCGAAAGCAGGTCGGCGTCGAGCCAGACGGCCCCTGACGCGGTCTTGCCCATCTTGGCACCGCTCGCGGTCGTGAGTAGGGGCGAGGTCAATCCAAATACAGTCCGGTTGTTAATGCGCCGAATCAGATCAACCCCATTGACAATATTTCCCCATTGATCTGAACCTCCCATTTGCAAACGACAGCCCAATTTCTGTTGCAGGATGAAAAAATCATAGGATTGTAGGATCATGTAATTGAATTCAAGAAAAGACAGGGACTGTTCCCGATCAAGTCTTGATTTAACCGATTCAAAAGATAACATTCGGTTGATCGAAAAGTGCCGTCCGATCTGGCGTAAAAAAGTAAGGTAATTCAGATCATCAAGCCAATCGGCATTGTTGATCATAATGGCATCGGTCGGGCCCTCGCCAAAGACCAAAAACCGCTCAAACACACGACGGATGCCGGAAATATTCTGGTTAATTTCGTCTTTGGAAAGGAGAGGGCGCTCATCAGACCTGAATGAGGGATCACCCACTTGGGTGGTGCCCCCGCCCATCAATACAATAGGTCGATGCCCCGTTCTTTGCAGCCATCGCAGCATCATAATTTGAATCAAACTGCCGACATGGAGGGATTTGGCCGTCGCATCAAAGCCGATATAGGCCGTCACCACACCGCTTTCGAGTGCCTCATCCAGTTGTTGAATATCGCTGCAATCATCATAAAAGCCGCGCGCTTTCATGACCTTAAGGAATTCGGATTTCGGCGGTGTTGTCATTGTTGAAAAAATCCCAAATTAGTGCTTGTATTTTATCGGCTTGGTAACAGAAATAAACCTCTTATGCTTTATGGATCAATTTGGGCTATCGGCTGCATGTCGGGCACTTCCATTGATGGCATTGATGCCGCGGCACTTCAAACCGATGGTATTGGCCTTGATCAATTCGGCGTCAGCAAATTTAGATCCTACTCAGAAAATGAGCGCAATACGATTCGCCAAGCTTTTGACACGCCGCCCGACGGCCCCGCGGCTCTGGCAGCGAGCGACGTGGTAACCCAAGCCCATATCGACATTCTTCAACATTTTGATCAACAGGCCGTCATTGGTTTCCATGGTCAGACTCTCGGCCATTATCCCGAATGCCACAGCACCCACCAAACGGGTTCGGCCAAACAACTTGCCGAGACGTTGGCACGCGACGTGGTCGCAGATTTTCGTTCACAAGATATGCAAAACGGCGGGCAAGGGGCACCGCTCACGCCGTTCTACCATTTTGCCTTGACGCGTGATTGCCTACGAATGAAGAGAGAGGTGCTGTTTCTGAATCTCGGTGGTGTCGCCAATATTACACTGGTCGATCCGAGATATGAATCGCCCGAGACGCGGAATGCCTTGCTTGCTTTTGACTCAGGCCCGGCCAATGGGCCCATTGATGATTGGATCTCAAAAACTCTCGATATGCCATTCGATAAGGATGGTGAAATAGCCGCCCAAGGGACCATTTGTGGGACTATCGTCGATGAATTTTTGAGCGATCCTTACTTTAGCCTTCCTCCGCCCAAGTCGCTCGACCGAAATCATTTCGCCTCGCTGGTCCAACGGGTTCAACCATTGGACGTCTGTGATGCCGCCGCGACTCTGACGGCTTGTGTGGCACAATCGGTCAAAGTCGCGCTTCGTCATCTCCCATCGACACCTGAATTAATTTTGGTGTGCGGCGGCGGCCGGGCCAATCCGACTCTTCTGACCATGCTCTCCGACGAGGTGTCTCCACAAATCAAAGATGTTGACGAGTTTGGCATCGATGGCGATATGCTTGAAGCCCAAGCATTTGCCTATCTCGCCGTGCGAGTGTTGCGACGATTGCCGACCTCTGCGCCATCGACCACTGGATGCCGCATTCCCACCTCGGGTGGACAGGTTTATCGGGCTAGGAAATGAAACGTCTGTCGGCCTCGATAAATGGCACGATTTCCTAATTCTTCTTCAATTCTCAACAATTGATTGTATTTTGCTGTTCGGTCAGAACGCGATAAGGACCCCGTCTTGATCTGCCCACAATTCGTTGCCACCGCGAGATCGGCAATCGTTGTGTCCTCTGTCTCTCCAGAACGATGCGAAACGACGGTGGTAAAGTGATGATCGCGCGCCAATTTCATGGTGGCCAATGTTTCACTTAAGGTGCCAATCTGGTTGAGTTTAATCAGGATCGAATTCCCGCATTTCTCTGACAAGCCGCGCCTCAATCTCTCAGCATTGGTGACAAAGAGATCATCGCCGACGAGTTGACAACGGTCGCCGAGCCGCTCGGTAAGACTTTTCCAGCCAGCCCAATCATCTTCGGCACAACCATCTTCAATGGAAATGATCGGAAACGTTGAAACAAGCGTTTCAAGATATTCAATATTGGTCTCGACGGAGCGAGAAATATTTTCACCGCTATAGTGATATTGCCCATCCGTAAAATATTCTGATGAGGCACAGTCAAGCGCAAAGCCCACTTGATCCCCCAATGTATAATTCGCGGCTTCAATAGATCTTTCAAGCCATTGAAGAGCTTCGTGCGCCGATTGGATTTGCGGCGCGAAACCGCCTTCATCGCCAACCGAGGTCGCCAAACCCCTGTCGGCCAATTGTTGCTTCAATTGGTGAAAAATTTCAACTCCCATGCGTAGAGCTTCACCAAAAGAATCAGCGCCAAGGGGCACAATCATAAACTCTTGAATATCAAGCCCATTATTGGCGTGGGCACCGCCATTGATGACATTCATCATGGGGACGGGCAAAACACAGGAATCACGACCGCCAATATGCCGATAAAGCGGATGTCCTTTCTGCGCGGCCGCCGCTTTGGCGACCGCGAGTGACACGCCGAGAATAGCGTTGGCCCCAAGATTGGATTTGTTGAGACTGCCATCAAGATCTAGCATCACTTTGTCGATGTCGGTTTGTGCATCAGCCGTCATGCCGATGAGGGCTGGCGCGATCACCTCCTCGATTGACCGGATCGCCTTTTGAACTCCTTTGCCCACAAATCGGTTGAGATCGCCATCTCGCAATTCAATGGCCTCGTGCTGGCCGGTGGATGCCCCTGAAGGTACAGAAGCCCGCCCCATCGTTTGGTCAGCGAGATACACATCCACTTCAATGGTTGGCTGGCCGCGGCTATCAATGATTTGCCGCGGCTTGATTGAGGAGATTTCATTCATTCTGTTTCTTCTTTAGGGGAACACCGTAGAGTTCAAGCCGATGTCCTCGCAATTCAAAACCTAAGCGTTTGGCAATACCGACTTGCAACGTTTCGAGTTGTTCATTACAAAATTCAAAAACTTGGCCCGATTTAATATCTATCAGATGGTCGTGATGTTCCCTTTCGGCGTCTTCATAGCGTGACAATCCGTCACCAAAGTCGTACTTTTCAAGCAATCCTAATTCTTCAAGCAATTTGACCGTCCGATAAACGGTGGCAATTGAAATCTGGGGATCAATTTGCAGCGCACGCACGTGAACTTCGACCACATTCGGATGATCCGCAGAATTTTCAAGGACGCGAATAACCACTCGCCGCTGTTCGGTCAGTCGTATACCGACCGATTGGCATCTTTTGAGAAGGCTTTCGGACATAACGCCAGTCTAATGAGGCGGCGCCCAATTTGAAAGGCGAAAATCCGCCACTCGTGGTGGCCTCGCGTCCTCTCATTTGATGATATTGTGGAGTACTGTTCAACCAATGTGGGCACAAGCTGAGGCAAATGGAGCAGACGATCGCCTCGCTCCTATGTTTTAAGTCCCACAAAAAGTCTGGCTGACACGTTCGTGTTTCGTGGGCGCTTGGCTAAATTCAGATTGAGATGGCGCATCGTCAAAAGGTCTATGCAGAGCCGAGCGCAAACGAGTGAAATGGGTATAATCTCCCTTTAACGCACCTTGGATTGTCTTTTCGATTTGGTGGTTTCGAGGAATGACAAGGGGATTGACCGAACACATGGCGATGGCGCGTTGGGCGGGCTCTCCCGCCTCTTGCGATAATCTCCTATGCCATTTTGCCAGCCATTCATGGATTGCGTCATTTTGATCAAAGAGTTGGAGAAAGTCTTGGGAGGCTTTTTGAGACGCATCTACGCAGTGAGAAAGATATCGAAATGCCAGTGTGAAATCGGCCTCCGAGTCTTCCATCAATTGCAACCATTGTCTTGCGAGATCAGCATCACCATCGACAAATGTAGAAAAGCCCAGTTTTTTCGCCAGAACGCGCTGCCAATAATGTTGAAAACGATCATCGAAAGAGTGGACAATCTCGGTTGCTCGGTCGATAGCTTGCTTTCGATCTGTATCAATCATCGGCAACAAGCAGTTAGCAAGTTGCACCAAATTCCAATGGGCTATGGCCGGCTGATTCTGATAGGCGTATCGGCCGTTCCCGTCGATGGAGCTGAAAACTTTATTGTGATGAAATTCATCCATGAAGGCACAGGGACCGTAATCAATGGTCTCACAGGATAGCGACATATTGTCGGTATTCATCACTCCGTGAATAAACCCGACCCCCATCCACTTGGCGATGAGGCTTGCTTGCCCCTCACAAGTCGCCTTTAGCAATTCAAGGGCCGGGCAACCTTCCGCTGCGTGTTGCGGATAGAGTCGTTGCAAAGTGAAATTAAGCAGCAATTCCAAACCTTTATGATCATTTCTTGATAAAAAATATTGGAAAGTTCCGATACGAATATGGCTGCGAGCGATTCGTGTCAGAACCGCCCCGGGCAACGTTGTTTCACGAAAGATAGTGTCGCCTGACTCAATGGCACACAAGACTTGCGTCGTCGGGATTCCCAACGCCTGCATCCCCTCACTGACAAGAAATTCACGGAGGACGGGACCTAGACCCGCCCGACCGTCACCGCCTCGTGAGTAGATTGTGGGGCCTGACCCTTTCAGTTGAACATCATAGATCTGCCCCGTTTGATCTTTGATTTCCCCTAGCAAATGGGCACGACCATCGCCAAGACGGGGAACCCAATTGCCGAATTGATGCCCCGCATAGACCATTGATAAAGGTTTGGAGCCCATAGCCACTCGGTTGCCAGAGAAAATGTCAATAAAGTCTTGGCTTTGAAATTGTTCAGGTTCAATGAGCAAGGATTCAGCAAGAGATTCGTTGACGGCAATGAGTTTAGGCTGACGGACCGGGACGGGCGGATAAGGAGAATAAAACCTCTCTGGCAGGTCAGCGTAAAGATGGTGAAAACGCACCCGTGGCGGAGCCGGCTTGATCATAATTTGGCCACATGTTGGGTAATGAGATCAAAATATCTCGGTGCATCTACCTTATTAATAAACATCGCATTGGCTTTTCGTTTTGTGACATTCCACCAATCGACGACCGTGAAACCCATGGTTAAGTTTGATTCGGTCTCAATCTCAACATTGACTTGTTTGCCGGCAAATAAACTGGGTTCCAGAAGATAGGCGATGACGCAAGGGTCATGGAGGGGAGCGCCTTCCATCCCGTATTTGGCGGTATCAAATCTTTCAAAAAATGACGCCCAATCCGCCACCACAGACCCGGCGCGGTTGCCAATTGTTCGAAAGGCTTGGATTCGCTCGGGCGAGGTCAGGGCTTGGTGTGTCACATCCAAGGGCATGACGGTCACCGAAGCGCCGCTAGAGAACACGATATCAGCAGCATGCGGGTCCACGTAAATATTGAACTCGGCCGCAGGTGTCACATTGCCACGTTCAAAATTGGCACCGCCCATCAGGATAATTTGCTGAATTCTGGGGATAATTCTGGGCTCTTGGTCCATCGCTTGGGCAATATTTGTCAGCGGCCCGAGGGCACATAAGGTGAGGGATTGCGCGTCGTGCTCAAGCAATGATTGAACAATAAAATCAACCGCGTGCAGGGATTGTAGAGTCATTGTCGGCGGCGGTAAACGGGGCCCATCAAGCCCCGTCTTGCCGTGGACATTTTCTGCCGTCACTAAAGGGCGTCGCATGGGGCGATCGCAGCCGGCAAAGACGCGTATATCGGGCCTTTTCACCAATTCACAAATCTTCCGCGCATTGACTTCAGTCAGGGAGAGGGGCACATTACCCGCGACAGCGGTGATGCCGATCACATCAAGTTCTTCGCTTGCCAGAGCCACGAGTATGGCGACCGCGTCGTCTTGGCCTGGATCCGTGTCAATAATGATTTTCTGTGCCATCAGACCGGCCTGTTGAAAATGCAGTTTTGGCGGGCGGGTTAAATAAACGCTCGGGCGATATTGCCGTCAGGGGACTCACCGCGACAGAAATTATTGCCATGAGTGGGTTCTTGATGCAAGCCTCGGGATGAGTCGTCGTCTTTGATGGGGGTCGTCTTGCGCCATGGGGCGCGACCGATTGACATTTTAAGTCGCCAATCGGTCGCGGTCATTATCTGTCGTGGATGGCTAACATAGCCATCAATCACTCAACGATCATAATCGACTTCTTGAACGAGTTTGAGCGCCGTCGGACGCAATGCAGAAATTTCTGATAAACTCACCGAGTCGGCCTTGGGAGAACCCCAACTTGCCACCAATTCAGATCGCGGAACTGAAGGGTCAACAGGATATTCGTAGTTGATTTCAGCATAAATCTGTTGCGCTTGGGGGGAGGCCAAAAACTCCATTAATCGGAGCGCATTTTCTTTATTTGGTGCCGCTTTTGTCATCGCCACACCTGAAACATTCATATGTGTGCCGCCATCAACGAACCTGGGAAAGATGATTCGCACTGAATTGGCCCATTGCTGTTGCTCATCATCCTCAAGCATTTTTCCCATATAATAGGTATTGCCAAGGGAAATATCGCATTCTCCCGCCCATACGGCTTTCACCTGGGCGCGATCATTACCTTGAGGTTTACGGGCCAGATTGTCCCGAACCCCCGTCAACCAGTCCGTCGCGACTTCTTCACCGTAACGGGCGATGACCGCTGAAAATAGAGCTAGATTGTAGGGATGGGTTCCGGAACGAGTGCAGATACGACCCTTCCATTTGGCATCCGCCAAATCCTCGTAAGTGGTGACTTCGCCATCAGGAACCCGCTCCTTTGAGGCATAAACCACACGAGCACGAAGTGTGAGCGCGTACCACGAACCATCGGGTGACCGAAATTCTGGGGCGATCGCCTCTTCTAAGATTTTCGACTTGACGGGTTGAGTCGCGCTGGCATCGACGAGCGCTTGCAATCTAGAAATATCGACCGTCATTACGAGATCGGCCGGTGATCGGTCTCCCTCAGCTTCTAATCGTTCAATCATGCCTTTGTTTAGAAAGGCCACATTGACTTCAATACCCGTTTCTTGCGTAAACGCGTCAAAGAGCGGTTTCACAAGTTCCGGCTGGCGGTAAGAGTAGACATTTACCTCATGGCCATCGGCGTAGAGGGGTGACGTCGCTAAGAGCGCAAAAACCATCCCCCACAATATTGAACTTTTAGTCATTTAATTGATCCTTCTTTATACTTGACTAATATAGTCAGGTATAAGGCAAACAGGTCGATTGCAACCGACTTATTGCATGGATGGTCATTTTATTTGCAAAAAGTCGCTAAAACTTAAAACGAGCAGAAGTTTAGGCGGCAATCAGGCAGAATCAGCCTTACCAAGGAGATTTTTTGACCGCTCCCAATATCGCTCCAACGTGCCAGTATCGACGTCGCTAGATGAAAGTCCATCTTTCGACATCTCTCTTTCCATCATGGCGAATCGTTTGACAAACTTGTTGTTGGCCAATCGAAGAGCCGCTTCTGCATCGATGTCTGCGTGACGGGCAAAGTTGACCAGTGAGAATAGCAGGTCACCAAATTCTTCAAATATCTTTGCGCGATCGCCGGCCTCAATCTCATTCGCCATTTCATTCAACTCTTCCGACACTTTGCCAATGACATCCGGCAATGAAGTCCAATCAAACTTCACCTTTGCGGCGCGTTTTTGGAGTTTGATGGCACGTGTCAGCGCGGGCAACGAAAGGGCAACTCCATCAAGCATTCCTGCGGGAGCCGAGGGGTCTGAATTGGCTTGCCGTTCGTGGGCTTTTGCTTGTTCCCAATTTTCTATTTGCTGCGAGACAGAGGGTCTCG
Organism: Paracoccaceae bacterium; assembly: GCA_022824005.1. GTDB lineage: Bacteria > Pseudomonadota > Alphaproteobacteria > Rhodobacterales > Rhodobacteraceae > JAPOXR01. The sequence goes on along the minus strand of JAJEBG010000023.1, from coordinate 85,894 downwards.
CTTCCGATCCAAAGACATGCGGATGGCGGCGAATCATCTTTTGGCAAATGGCATTGACGACATCGTTGAATGAAAAGAGATTCATTTCACAAGCGATTTGGCAATGATAAACGGTTTGCAAAAGAAGATCGCCGAGCTCGAGCTTGAGTTCATTCCAATCTTGACGATCAATCGCGTCCACCACTTCATAAGCTTCCTCAAGTGTGCAAGGCGCGATTGAATGGAAATCTTGTTTGATATCCCAAGGACAGCCGGTCTGGGGATCACGCAATTGCCGCATAATTTCGAGCAGACCAGCAATACGGCCCGCTGTATCAGATGACTGTGGTTTCATTGTTTTGGTTTCCGACTTCTCTTAATTTTAGTGAAAAATATGGGCTGATTACACCGACATGTTCAATGGTATCCTCTGTCCTTTCATGATGACTAATGGCGAATCGCTCACTGATAATCCGACAAGATTTTTGTCCAATTGGACATTCGGTTGCGAAACCAAGTTCGTTGTCGTTTGGCGTATTGTCGCGTCAATATGGTGATTCTCTCGATCGCCAATTCGAGGGTTGTCCGACCTTGCAGGAATGCGATCAACTCATGGGCTCCCAATGCTTTAGATGATGGCCATTCGGGATTCCAATCGGGCAGAGAGAGCGCGCATTCTTCAAGCGCTCCATGGTGAGCCATCCAACTAACGCGCGCATTGATGGCGCGAGAATTGGCTTCTATGGAGGGGTCAAGAAGTATCGAATAAACATGCGATAAGGGCAATAAGGGTGGATTGGCACTTGATTTCTGCCAAGCCCGCAAACCCCGACCGGTCGCCCTCAGCACTTCCCAAGCACGCCGGACACGCGCCGGATTCTGGCAATCAAGCGCTTGCATTGTCTCTGGGTCGCGGCGGGTGAGGTCTCTCACCATGGTCTCTAATCCGTCTGATTTAAGGCGATTTTGCGCGGCTTTTCGTATCTCGGGGTCAATCGGTGGTATCGCCGCCAACCCTTCGCTCAGAGCTTGGAAATAAAGACCCGTGCCGCCAACGATAATGGGAAGTCGATTGGGATTTTTCCGCAAAATATGTGTCACGTCATCAAGCCATTGTCCCACCGAATAAGGCCGATCTCGACAGATATGACCATAGAGGACGTGCGGAGCAATATCCTCATCTTGACGATCGGGACGCGATGTCAGAGTTTGCCAGCAATCATATACTTGCATCGAGTCGGCATTGACCACGAGTCCCTGACAAGCGGTGGCAATTTGAATCGCGAGTCGCGATTTCCCTGACGCCGTCGCCCCGGCAACAAATACGCCTCGGACGTTTGGCCTTGCGTTGATATGGTCAGGGATGTCGTCAATGGCCATTATGGATTTTCTCTTTCCGGTTGTCATAACGCGCCGATTCAATCAATGAATGTTTACACGATTGGAAAGGGATAACGGACATGGAATCTGAGTCGGGCGTCGAAGCGAAGACATATTCACGAATATTAATCAAATTGTCGGGTGAAGCCCTTATGGGTGAACAGAACTATGGATTGCATCCACCGACGGTCGAGAGGATTGCTAGCGAGTTGTCTCGGACTCATGAATTGGGAGTTAGAATCTGCCTCGTGATTGGCGGTGGAAACTTGTTTCGGGGCATCCAAGGAGTCACCCACGGGATTGAACCCACAACAGCCGATTATATGGGAATGTTGGGGACGGTTATCAATGCTTTGGCGATACAATCGGCGCTCGAATCATTGGGGGTTCAAACACGCGTCTTGTCCGCTATTCCGATGCATGAAATTTGCGAACCCTTCATTCAAAGGCGGGCCATGCGACATTTGGAGAAGGGGCGGGTCTGCATTTTTGCATCAGGAACGGGAAATCCGTGTTTCACCACCGATACAGCGGCGGTTCTGCGGGCTTCCGAGATGGAATGCCAAGTTATTTTTAAGGCCACCAAAGTCGATGGGGTTTACGCGAGCGACCCGACAATTGACTCTGACGCAAAGCGTTACGAATCCATCACATATAATGAAACTCTTCAGAAAAACCTTAAGGTGATGGATGCCTCCGCGCTGGCCTTGGCTCGAGATCAAAAACTGCCGATTATCGTCTATTCCATCTTGAAGATGGGTGGATTGCAAGCCATTCTTGAGGGCGGAGGTGTCTATACAATCATTTCCTGACTTTATACAAAAGCCATATTTGGTGACAATGATAAGACTGGGTTTGACAACAAGGGAAAGAGACCGATGGACGAGGATTTTGAATTAGACATGGAGGATATGGCGCGCCGGATGGATGGTGCCGTCAATGCATTGCGCAGTGAATTTTCCTCCCTGAGAACCGGCCGGGCCTCATCAGGAATGGTCGATTCGATCAGCGTCTCCGCCTATGACACAGTGATGCCGCTCAACCAATGTTCAACGATTAATGTACCAGAACCAAGGCTGATCACGATTTCTATTTGGGACAAGGACTTGGTCGACTCGGTGGTGAAAGCCATCCAAGAATCGGGATTGGGAATCCAACCGGTAACGGAGGGGAGTGTGATTCGATTGCCAATTCCTGAACTCAACGAAGAGCGCCGTATCGAGTTGACAAAGACGGCGGCAAAACAAGCCGAGAATATTCGTATCGCCATCCGCAATGTCCGTAAAGATGGAATGGAGCAATTGCGTAAGGCTAGATCCGAAGGTTTAAGCGAGGACGAAGAAAAACTTTGGTCAGATGATTTGCAAGAGATGACCGATGCGACAATTGCCAAAGTCGATCGTGCTTTGGAGATCAAACAAGAAGAAATTATGGCAGTTTGATCTGCCACATCTCACTCCTCCATGCGCGAAGAATACCAGGCCTCCACCTATCCACTCCATGTCGCCTTGATCATGGACGGCAATGGTCGATGGGCCAGCCAGAAAAGAAGGCCCAGATTTCATGGTCATCAAGCCGGGGCCGAAACCTTGCGCCGTATCGTCACCGTTTGTCCTTCACTCGATATACGTTATCTGACCGTTTTTGCCTTTTCGACTGAAAATTGGCGGCGAGAACCTGAAGAGGTCAGTGGGTTGATGTCGCTGATGCATCTCTATTCGAATTCGATGATTAAAGAGTTAAAGGAAAACAGCGTTGAGGTGGTCTTCATTGGCGATCTCACCAGTTTGGATAGGAGTTTGAGAGAAAAACTGGATACGCTTGAGCAAGAAACGGCAGGGGGCAAAATTCTGACTTTGACTGTCGCCATCAATTATGGCGGTCGGGCTGAACTGACCCAAGCCGTCAAAGACATCGCCGTTGGGATCCGTGAGGGAAAATTTTCAATTGATGAAATCAACGAAAGTCTTTTGCAAAGGCATCTGATGACGGCCGATTTACCCGATCCTGATTTGATCATCCGCACCGCTGGAGACGTGAGGATTTCAAATTTCCTCCTTTGGCAATCGGCTTATACGGAGTTTGAATTCGTGGACACCTTATGGCCCGATTTTACGCCCCAAGATTTCAAATCGATTCTGGCACGATATCCGGCCCGTTCTCGCCGTTTCGGTGCCAATAGCCGCGTTTGATAAAACCATGATTCATGAGGTGGCGAGGCGCTTCTGGTCAGCCGTTGTCCTTGGCTTTGTGGCGGCGATGGCCGTTTATTTGGGCGGCGTCGCCTTTGCCTTGTTCTGTGCCGTGATCGGCGGAGTCATGATATGGGAGACCACACGTTTATCGAACGCGGCCATCACCCCCTTTCGCGCTCTTTCTCTCGCATGCATGGCGGCGTTGGTGACTCTCGGCACCACTCAAATGAATACCCATATCGGCTTGACCACATCGCTCATCGCTTTGTCACTGTTGCTGGTTGTCGTCTTTGTGGGCGGTCAACGATGGGTATGTTTGGCCTTTAGTTTGGCCATTTTATTGGCCGTCCAAGGGCTATTCTCGGTTCGCGAAAACATGGGGATGTTGATCACTTTGTGGTTGATCATGACCGTGGTCGCGACCGATGTGGGAGGCTTTGTGTTCGGGCGGATATTCGGCGGCCCTAAACTTCTGGTCAAGATCAGTCCACAAAAGACTTGGTCGGGGGCCGTGGGCGGATGGATGGGAGCGGTCGGAGTCAGTTGGCTATTTCAATCTTTTGATGTCAAAGTCTTTTTGTTGACCGGAATCGCTGTTTCGGTCATGGCGCAATGTGGCGATTTGGCAGAGAGTTGGCTCAAGAGGACAGCGCAAGTGAAAGACAGCTCCTCCTTGTTGCCCGGTCACGGCGGTTTTCTTGACCGATTCGATGGTATGGTAGGGGGAGTCTTAATTTTCCTGCTTATTGATCACTTCATCCATTGATCAAAGGCATAACACCATTACTTCAAGGTTGGCGCATTAGATTTTTGACGAGGTAAGAGTCTATCATGGAACTCATTTCGGCATTGAGCGGTATGTTGATTCCTATCTTTGCTTTCCTAGCGGCCATTGGAATTGTGGTCTTCGTTCACGAAGCGGGCCATTACATCGCGGCCCGAGTCTCGGGAATTGAAGTTACGGTCTTTTCAATCGGATTTGGTCCAGCGCTGATCAAAAAAATGGATCGAAATGGCACCGAATGGCGGCTCAGCTTGCTTCCGGTGGGCGGTTATGTTCGATTTAATGAAGGTGATGATCTCAATCAGCCAGCAAAACGTGGGGCTATGGCCTTTCCAGAGGCTCATTTATGGCGGCGAGCGGCGACTGTCATCGCCGGGCCTTTGGCAAATTTCATAGCCTCGGTTGTCATTTTCATCTCGCTGGCCCTGTTCATTGGCATTCCCCGCGATGAAGTGATTATTGACAGTTTGAGGCCACTGCCTTTCTCAACTGGGGGGTTGTCTGAAGGCGACAAGATTGTGGCCATCGGCGACCACGCGACAGAAGATTATTCTCGTTTCATCCGAGTGGCGAGCGAAACGCCTCCCGATATAAACCCTTTCCTCTATACAATTGAGCGTGGAGGCCGCGTAGGAGAGGTCGAGGGGCCCCATCCCATGCCGGCCATCATCAACCGAGTGATTCCGAACTCGGTGGCGGCTGAAGCTGGCTTGCGCACGGATGATGTGATTCTATCAATCAATGACGAGGCAATTGTCACTTTTAGTCAAGTGGGCCGCCTCATCGCAGACTCAGAGGGAGGGGAATTGAATTTTAAAATTTGGCGTGACGGTCAATCGTTCATGGTATCATTACGAGGACAGGAACAGGAATTGATTTTGCCCGGAGGAGATGTCGAGAAGAAAATTTTGATCGGTGTAAATGGTGGACGTTTTTTTGAAATCGCAACAAGGCGGGCCCATTTTACGGAACTGTTACAGATAGGTGTGGGACAAACGGCCGCCATTGTTGAAGGAACCGTTCGTGGATTGGTGTCAATGGTTCGAGGCGAGATCAGCACATGTCATATTCAGGGTCCGATTGGGATTGCGCGGATTTCTGGTGCTGCCGCGGAACAAGGTCCGATCACATTTATTCACCTGATTGCTCTGCTCTCGACGGCGATTGGTTTCATTAATCTCATCCCTATTCCTGGACTCGATGGAGGCCATCTTGCCTTTTATTTATACGAGAGTGTTGTCGGCAAAGCGCCGCCCGAATCCTTGATGAAAATCATGCTCTCTTTGGGTGTCATCATGCTCATTCTTTTGTTGATTTTTAGTACGTTTAATGACTTGACCTGTTGAGATTGAGAATAAAGATAGCGATTTCGATGTTTGACTTGCCTTAATCTTATTGAGTGAGGCCACGGGTCAAAATAAACCCACTATCTGAAGCCTCTTTGGGCGTACGGCGGCAATCTACTAAGTTGCATTTATTTTGACAACGCGTGAATGGAAATTTATAAATGAGTCGGTTGGTGAGGGGAGTTTTAGCATTGACCAAAGCATTACGATTGAATTGCTGCATGAGTCGTCAGCATTGTGCCATTGGCAGAGGCCTATTGTTGATGTTGATCATGGCCGTGCTCAACATCTCGCCGACATTCGCGCAAACCTACGATTATGATCAGGTGATTGTCGGGGGAAATGCACGGATCGATAGCAACAGTATTTTGCGGATTGCCAATCTGCCCTCCGAGGGACGAGTCACGATCGATGAATTGGGGTCTGCCTATCGTCGAATATCAAACGCCGCGCTCTTTGAGTCAATTGAGATCAGGCCCGAAGGACGGGATTTGATCATAGACGTCGTTGAGTTCCCGACCATCAATGAGATTTCGGTGGAGGGCAACAGACGCCTCAAAGATGAACAACTTCTTTCCGTTGTTCAATCAGCCCCCCGTCGCGTCTACCTTCCTTCACAGGCCGAACAAGATGCCGTCGCCATGTCTGGCTTGTATCGTCGCGTGGGACGACTAGCCGCTGATGTGTCACCCAAAATTATTCGTCGTGAAGACAATCGAGTGGACTTGGTTTTTGAAGTGGCAGAGAGTCAGGTCGTTGAGACAGAGCGGATCAGTTTTATTGGCAATCGCGCCTTTTCAGGAGTACGCCTCCGCCGCGAGTTGGCCTCTAAAGAGGCTGGATTTCTGCGGACGTTAGTCAAGAGTGATGTTTACGTTGAAGAGCGCATCGAGCTTGACCGTCAGTTGCTCACTGAATTTTATAACGACCGAGGATACGCGAGTTTCAAGATATTGTCGGTTTCCGCCGAGACAACGCCAGAACGCGATGCCTTTTTTGTGACCTTTACAGTGCGAGAGGGGCCTCAATACACTTTTGGACAAATCACCGCGACCAGTGAAGTTGATGGCGTTGATGCGCCCACATATTTGCGCCAATTCCGCGGCGAGAGGGGAGACGTTTACTCACCAAATATCGTCCGCGACGGACTCCGAAGGATGGAATTTCTTGCCAAACAGAATGCCCTTCGATTTGTTTTTGTGGAACCGGTTGAGAAAATCGACATTGAAAACCGCAAGATCGACGTGAATTTTCGAATTCATCGTGGCAAACGCGCCTTTGTTGAACGGATTGATATTGGCGGCAATACCACAACTTTGGATCGGGTGATTCGTCGCGAATTCAAAATTGCTGAAGGAGACCCCTTCAATGAGCGTGAAATCAGGGACGCGGCCGATCGCATTCGAGCCCTCGGTTTATTTGGCAACGTTGAAGTGACTAGTAGTCAAGGATCATCGCCCGATCAAGCTGTCGTCAAAGTCAATGTGGAAGAAGCACCGACTGGTTCGTTGAGTTTTGGCGGTGCTTGGTCACAAGATTCGGGGGTGACGGGTAAGTTTTCGATCGTTGAAAGGAATTTTCTTGGGCGCGGTCAAAGATTGAGTTTTGGATTGGAGACAGGCGACAATGCCACCTATACGTTGTCATTTACTGAGCCCCGATTCCTTGACCGAGAGGTTTCTCTGCAACTCTCCACCTCATTGCAAAGAACGAGAGGGGCGGGCCAGTTCTTCAACACCGAGAGATGGCAAGTTAGTGGCGGTCTCGCCTTCCCGATTTCCGAGGAAACTCGCCTTAGAGTCGGGGCGGGAGTTTCGACCTTCAGGGTTCAGAATGTGGCCACTCTCTCCCGCATACTGCAAAACGACTTTAAACGCGGAGACGCCGATTCAGTCTTCATCAATTATGGGTTGAATTATGACAGCCGTCGGACGAGTTTCAATCCAGATACGGGATATGTCCTCAACTTCGGTCAGGAAATTCACCAAGGCTTGCAAGATCAATCGACCGTTTTGACCACAACGGGTAGGGTGGGCGCACAGACCATCATATGGGATGGAAATATAACTCTCACCGGTGAACTCGAAGGGGGTGTTGTCGCGGCATTGAGTGGAAACACGCGTGTTCGTGACCGGTTTCGGATGACAACAGGGTTGATGCGTGGCTTTGGCAATAATGGAATTGGTCCTCGAGATTTTGTCGTTCGATCCAATCAGAACGGCACACTCAACCGGATTTATCTTGACTCACTCGGTGGAAACTATTTCACCGCTATGCGGCTTGAGAGTCGATTCCCAATTGGCCTTCCTGCTGAAATTGGTCTTGACGGAGGCTTTTTTTACGACATGGGCTCGGTTTGGGGCCTTGACGACACTCAATGTGCCGACCCGGTTCAAGCGTCTTGGTGCGTGGTGGATGACGGATTCAAACTTCGCACCTCGGTGGGCTTCTCTCTATTCTGGGATACGCTTTTTGGACCCTTGCGCCTTAACTTTACCAAACCGCTCCAGCATGAAATTTACGATAGGACCCAAACTTTTGATTTAGCTGTGGCTTCGAGATTCTAATTCCATGATGGGGATCAAAGGGCGTCTTGCCATCGCTTATGTCATTTTTTTGGTATCGTTCGCTTTAGGTGCATCTTCTCAAACGAGTCGTTTTTCCGATTTTCAAAGCTCGCGCTCAATTAATCTGGCGGTTTTGGACTCAATTGGCACCTACCGTCGCTCAGATTTTGGGCGTCGAATCGAGCAAGAGAATCAAGGTGCCATCAAACAATTAGAGCAGCAAAATAGATTTTTTGACTGCGTGCTGACCGTTGAAGAGAATCGTTTATTGCAGCTGAAACCCACTCTAAACGAAGATGAATTCAATGAATTGAGAATTCGGTTCGCCGCTACCGCGGAAAGGCGTCGTGGATCACAAGATGAGAAAGAAAATCAACTGACGGAATGGTATCGTGGCGAGCAGTCGCGTTACCAAAAGGCTTTGGCGTCAATGACCCAAAGTTTTGCCAATCGAGAGGGTGTTAATTTCGTCGTTGAGAGCAATCAAGTCGTTTTCTTTGACGCACGTTTTGATTTAACGGAACTCTTCATTGGGTTAATGAACAGCGAGTTTGGCGATGGTCGTGCGAACCCGAGTTATCAACCGGCTCTCGACTTGATCCGTTTGACTGATGATAACATCAATGGCCTTTCAGAGAATTCGGAGAGGTGTCGTAAAGAGTGGTTCGAGTCATGACAAACAAAACACATGAATCCTCCATCGTCATTGATCATCAGATGATTCGACGCATGATCCCCCACCGGTATCCATTCTTGCTCGTCGATAAAGTGCATTCGATTGAAAGTGGAAAAAGCGCCATTGGTGTCAAGAATGTGACGCAGAATGAACCCTATTTTACCGGCCATTTCCCTAACAATCCCGTGATGCCGGGTATTGCTATTGTGGAATCAATGGCGCAAACCGCGGCAATCTTGGTCAATTTTACTCTCGATATGATAGATCGGGAAATCGGCATTTATCTGATGGCCCTTGATAACGCGAAATTTCGCCGAATGGTGGTTCCCGGTGATGTCCTTGAATTGCATCTGTCAGTCTCGCGTCATCGTGGGCAGGTTTGGAAATTCAATGGTAAAGCCATGGTGGAGGGCCAATTATCGGCCGAGGCGGATATTACAGCTTTCTGGGAATCCAAGGACGAGAAAGACTGAATCATGCCCATCTCACCCACAGCAAACGTGCATGCGACGGCCATTGTTGAAGAAGGAGCTCGCATTGGCGAGCGTTGCCAGATTGGTCCTTTCTCAGTTATTGGCGCTGAGGTGACACTTCACACCGGCGTTGTGGTGAAGTCACACGCTGTCATCACGGGGCAAACTGAAATTGGTGAGGGGACGGTTATTTTCCCATTTGCTTGCGTCGGTGAGATTCCTCAAGACATCAAATATCGGGGTGAAAAAACCATATTACGGGTCGGCAAACGCAATCGTATCCGCGAGGGCGCGACCCTCAATATTGGGACACTTGGCGGCGGTGGAAAAACGCTCGTCGGTGACGATTGCCTGTTCATGGCGGGGGCGCATGTCGGTCATGATTGCCGCGTCGGAAATTCCGTTATTATGGCCAATCAAGCGGCCCTAGGCGGTCACTGCATTATTGGCGACCATGTGACGATCGGCGGCTTATCAGGTGTTCACCAAGAGGTCCGCGTTGGAACTGGGGCATTCATTGGCGCAGTTTGCATGGTTCGACGCGATGTCATCCCGCATGGGTTGGTTCATGGTCCTGGGGCGAAACTTGAAAACATCAATATTGTGGGGCTGCGACGGCGGGGCGAAGATAATCAAGCGATTGCCGATTTGCAGCAGGCTTATCAACGGTTAAAAGAATCTTCTGAAACTTTTGATGACAGTGTCGCCGCTCTCGCCGATGGTGGGCGATCTCCCTCGGCCTTGGTCGATGATGTCATTCGATTTGTTAGGAATGGTTCCAAAAAATCGTATCTTAAACCATAACGATGATGGTACGATCGACCGTTCAACTCGACCGCATCGCATTGGTGGCCGGTAGCGGTCGATATCCAGAAATACTCATCAAAATCCTACGTGAACATCGTGTTAAAGTCGGCATCATGGCTTTGCCCGGTTTTGATCCCAAAGACCAATTTTCCGATTTGATCGATTCCAAGGTTACATTGGAAAATTTTCGTCAATGCTTAACTCAACAACGGCAGAATGGATGTCAACACTTGGCCTTTGCCGGCGGTGTACAAAGGCCAAACGTCCCTTCAAATGATACATCTGATATGTTGATTGATATCTATTCGGGTGACGATACCGTGCTTCGAGACATTGTTGTGGTCGCTGAAAACGAAGGTTTTGAGATCATCGGTGGGCATGAGTTGGCACCCGATTGCTTCCTCGCCGGTGGTAATTGGATACCCACACGCCACCAACCGAATGACGGGAACCGCCGTGATATCCAGCGGGCCGTTGACATTGTCGATGCCATGGGGCGGGTTGATGTGGGGCAAGCAGCGGTGGTTGTCTGTCAGCTTTGTGTTGCCATCGAAACTTTATCGGGGACCGACGCCATGCTCAAATTTGCCGCCCAAACGATCAATGATATCAAACCCTTGCCCAATGAAGCGCGGGGGGTCGTTTATAAGGGGTCAAAACCTCACCAGGAATTGCGGCTCGATATGCCGTCCATTGGTCCTCAGACCATTCGCCAAGTTCATCAGGCCGGTCTTGCCGGCATCGCGATTGAGGCCAATCGAGTGTTACTGCTCGACCGTCAAGACATCATTGCCGAAGCCGACCGTCTCGGCGTTTTCATCTGGTCACTCAACAAATCAGATTTATGAGTCGACATTTGTTTCTTGTGGCTGGCGAATCATCGGGAGATCAACTCGGTGCCCATCTGATGCGAGGGTTGCTCTCGATCGACAAAAATATTCGTTTTTCGGGTGTTGGCGGCTCTGAGATGAGCGCGATGGGTCTGACGTCTCTTTTTGATTATGAAGAGCTTTCGGTCAACGGGATTACCGAAGTTCTCCCACGTCTTCCTCAGCTGTTGAGATGTATCAAACGAACCGCCAATGCGGCTCTCACGAGTGGTGCAAATGGTTTGGTCACCATCGACTCACCTGATTTTTCATTTCGCTTGGCGGCCCGGATTCGCCAAAGACGGCCAAACTTCCGTATTGTCCATTACGTCTCGCCTAGTGTGTGGGCTTGGCGGGCTGGGCGGGTTAAAAAAATTTACCAACGGGTTGATCATGTGATGACCCTGCTGCCGTTCGAGCCCGACATTCTCCGCGATGCCGGCATAAGCGCCACTTTCGTCGGCCATCCTGTGGCCCAAAGGGAGGCGGCACAATGTGAAGAGACACAGTTGATTCGACAATCGTGCCAATTGAGTCCAAACCGTCCTGTTCTATTGATGCTGCCAGGGTCACGGAAAAGTGAGATTCAACGTTTGGGTCCGGTTTTTGCCAACGTAGTCAGACAATTCTTGGTCGAATTTCCTCATTATCAGGTAATTCTCCCCGCCGCTGATCCGGTTCGTGATTGGGTTCAAGAGGAAGCCAAGAAATGGCCATTCGATGGGCAAATTTTTATCCCCAATCCAGCTTTGAAACTGCCACAGGATCGACAAAAATGGGCTCTTTTCTCGACCGCTGATTTGGCACTAGCGGCTTCGGGTACAGTGACGCTTGAACTCGCGGCAGCTCAAACTCCAACCGTGTCAGCCTATGACGTTCAATTCTTGTCACGGCTGATCATTTCGACTCTTTTACGCATTCCCTCTGTCACTTTGCCCAATATAATCTCAGGACAGGCTATCATTCCCGAATTGTTGGGCAAGAATTGTCAGCCATCGTTGATTCTTGAAGCGCTTCGCCAGTTATGTTTGGATAAAGCCGCCCAGAGGCGGCAAATCGCCACGTTTTCTGACATCATGCAGCAATTGCAGGAACCGAAGGGCGACTCGCCGGCTCATGTTGTGATGCGGCAGTTAGGCGAGCGATCCCTCTCAAAATGAAAGAAAAACATCTCGCCGCGGATTCTCGAGGTCTAATCAGAGAGGCCTACCGAGAACGAGTGCCGGTCAATTTTTTTGGTTGGATCTTCGGTATTGGAGGAGAGGGGACTGACAGCTAAGTCAATTTGGTTGCCACTCTCCACCATCACTACGCCACCGATCATCCCGACCATCCGATGACTCATGTATTGGCGGAGAGACAGTCAAAACCAACCCGCTCGCCCCAGAATAGAAGGCGTCGCCCATGAAGTTGAGCCGCGATCTGGAAGTGACGCAGAAGACTGCTTGGTATCTGGCACAGCGCATTCGTGAGACTTGGGTGGACAATCAGGACGCGCTTGAGGACTTTGCCGGACCAGTTGAAGTTGACGAAACCTACATGGGTGGCCGCAGACGTAACATGAGCAATTCCAAGCGGAAGGAACTCAAGGACACTGGCCGGGGCGCGGTCGGCAAGGTCGCGGTCGTTGGGGTCAAGGACAGGGAAACCAACAAGGTGAGCGCGAAGGTCGTTGAATCGACCGACAAGGCCACGTTGCAGGGGTTCCTTGCGGACAAGGCATCGCCTGACGCGAAAGTCTACAGCGACGACTCGACCTCCTATTCGGGGATGCCTTTCGACCACGAGTCGGTCAATCACAGCGTCAGCGAATACGTGCGAGATCAGGCCCATACCAACGGCATCGAGTCCCATTGGGCCATCATCAAGCGGGCGCACAAGCACCTGCACAGATACGTCAACGAGCTTTCGGGCCGTCACAACAACCGTTGCGAAGACACGCTTGACCTCATGCAGAACATCGCGAAGGGACTTGACCGGAAGCACCTCCCTTACAAGTCCCTGATCGCGGATAACGGATTGCCATCAGGTGCGCGGTCGTAGGGTTTCGTTCACTTGATCGGGATCACGAAACTCGCAGGATACTCCCGATGCTTGTCAGTGATTGAATCGACAATGCCGTAATCCAAGAAGACGGCACTTGCGACGATCTTGCCGACCAACCTGCTTGGTATGCCACCCGTCGCGATCAAGCCTTTGGCGTTCACGCAGTCATAATGCAGCACATCGTCGGACCTACGAACATCTACTGTCCCCGGAACATCCGCTTTCCAGTTCCCACGCTTGTTCCGCAACTTGCACTAACCGTTCGAGCTATCGCTGAATGAAAGAGTGATTGGAACGTTCGGGTCGTGCGTGATTGTGGCGCACCCAGTCGCAGTCAACAGCGCGAATACGTGTTTCGTTGTTCCTTCTTGATGTTAATGCCCGTCCGCGCCAGACTATTGATAAACGTTCACGAAGGTGCTGCCTCCAATCAAAACGTCAGGGCGTCGAGACTGTCCGGCAATGACCGCGCCGTCATCGATTTTCGTGTCTTCACATGCAAACGTGTGGACTTCTTCAGTGGTCCACTCGCTGACGGACGCGCCCTTATAGTTGGCGAATTTTCCGAATCTGGCACAGTGCCTCATGGCCTTGTCGAGTGCTGCCGCAGTCAGCGTGGGAACACTGTCATATGCGTGATATCGGAATGAAACCACGTTTTCAGAAGCTTGATCCTGTATTGGTGGCGTTGGTCGGCAACCAACCGTGACGATGATTGTTGCCATGATGGCTATGTGTCTGACGTTCATGTGACCTCCATTTGTCTGCACTTCGTAAAATCCGAAGCGCCGGAAGTCAATGTCGAGTTCCTTCATCACGTTGTTGGTTTATCATCTGCTCAATGATGTGCAGATGCTCCTGAACCTTGATAATTCGTTCATTCAGGATCTAAACGACATCGTCCATTTCGTCCGCTGTGCGACGGCGGGAAAGAGCCATGATCGCGACTTCCCTGTAGTCGCTCAACGCCTGATCCTGATCGGCCTCCATCGCCATGTTGTGCGAAGTCAGCATCTCGACCGTCACTTCAAGCACCGTCATCCGGTCTGACAAAACGGGCATTTCACGCTCCTCTCATTTGTCTGCGTATCGCGGTTATTGTGCCAACATGGCAGAAACGCCAGCGAAGACTGCAATGCAGATTACCGCAATCAATCCGTAAATGACGGATTCCGCCACGTCTGGTTTCTCCGCTGGCGGCTTCACGACTTCGTCTAGGGTATAACCCGACAAACCACGCATCCGGCCCGAAGTCGCCCCCATAGAATCCGATGAACGTGCCGGGTGGCAAAAGGCAGGCGTGTGCAGATCGACGCCGCTTGAATGAAGCCTCTGCTTCACCTTGGCCGCAAACTCTCCCACGGGCGCGGTATCTGGTTTCCTTCTCAATGACGGTGATGACGCGGGTCATTGTGCATTGCCTGCCACTCAATCCACGAGCCAGGGGAACAAGGCCGCACGTTTTTGCATCCGTTCTTTCAGGAATTGCTCTTGCGAGCGTGTCCCTTTTGACGAATTGCAGGCGGCAAACAGAAGCCAGAGATTTTCCAGATGATCGGTTCCGCCGTGCGCACGGGGCACAATATGGTCAACGGTCAGGTTTCGCTTTCGGAAGTATTCCCCGCATCCGCCGCATATGCCGTCCTGTTGCCCGAACAGCAAATCCAAGTGCGTCCGGTAAGGTGGTAGTTTCCCCATGTCCGTACGAAGTGGCTGGTCTGTTCTGTGGATTATGACGCCCGTCTTGTAGAGCGGCACTTGGTTAAGGATGCCTTGCAGTCGCGTCGTGACCAGTGCCGCCGCTTGCGCTGATATGTCTTTCCCTATCCATTGCCGTTGCAGACGTTCGGCCGCAACCGCAGCCGTCGCGCATCCGCAAAACGGGTCGAACACAACGTCGCCTTCATTATTGTTGGCGCGGATGATCCGGTCCAGCAAGGCAAGAGGCTTCTGCGTGGTGGGGTAGCCCTTACGCTTCGTATGCTGTCCCGTAAGCGCTTTTACATCGTCCCAAATGTCTGCCGCGGCCGGACGCCCCTTGCTATCACTCAAATACACCTTCCTCTCGGGAACACCCGTCCCGCCTTTGGCTTGCCGGATTAGACCTTGCCGCTCCATTTCCGCCGTGCGTTCCTGTGGATAGCGCCATGTACGCGAATGGCCCCGGAATTCATATTCGTATCCGCCGCCTTGTAGCCCGCCAGGTATGAAGAGGGACTGTTCGATAGCGGCCTCGTTCATCTTCATGGCGATATGCTTGAGAAACGTAATCAGGGTCATGAGGAAGCCAAGCGCCGTTCCATGTCCACTTTGAGTCCCGTACATAGTAGAGAAGAACGTCATGCACACGCCCATATCGACGGGAGTCATTGTGTGAACTGTAACGTCTCCAAACGATTTCGTTCCGGTGTTGTCAGGCCCCGAATATGCCGTCCATCAAGAGCCGCAGGTACAAACCGGCAGCATCGTCGCAATGCAGGTAGATGCTTCCGATTGGCTTGAGGATGCGGCGCATTTCGACAAGTCGCTGCGCCATCATTCCGAGATACGCGGCCATGCCTTTCCCGTGCGCCAGACGCGCCGCGTCTATGATGGCGAATGTCGTGGGATCGCGTTCTTGCAGCAATGCCAGATAGACCCGATCTGCGTCATCGAAGGTCGATGCATCCTTGAAAGCTGCAACCGTTGCCTGTGAGCCAATGGGGGCGCTATATGTCTGATTGCTGTTGAACGGGGGGTCGAGATAAATGAGGTCAACAGTAGCTGAATTTAGACCGCATAGAACATGCAGATTATCCCGCGTCCAGATCGTCCGGTTTTCCCAATTGGCTTCATTGCCGCTGGCCCACTTTTCTAGTTTGGACTGCTTTTCGCTCATTGACAATTCCTCCCTTTGTCGCGTCTCGGCAGGTTCAGTCTAGGTGACGAAAAGAGTCAATGCCTGGCTTGACTTCTTGCTCTCATCCCGGAAGGGTATGGGCATTCGAGAACGAGAATTTGACATGATGACACATTCAGAAGCCAAGCATATGTCCATAGAGCGCGGTGTTGGAATCAGGCGCAAGGCGTGGCGGAATACACGTAAATTCCACGCCATCAATCAGGACGGAAGTTGGACGGCAGGGATTATTGGTGACAGTGAGATGTTGCTGGAAGACCAAATCAGTTGGATCGATTTTGCTCCGGAAAAACTCAAGTTGGGATATGATTTAGGCGATGCTATTGCCGCCGAACAAGGTGTCTCCGATTGGGAAACGGTCATTGTCTGACATGGCCCACAAGGAACGCTACCCCGACATAGAGCCGATTCCGGACACACCGGAGAATATAGCGCGGGCTATTTCGTTGGGGCCACCAAAGCGGGAATGGCGTTTCGAGGTGGCTAGGGAATTGGCGCGGGATCAGGAGAGTCGCGAGAAATCCGGCACGGAGTCCTGAGCGGGCCGTGGGTAATCACGTATATAATTTCCTTCACAAATGATATTTACCGCGCCTTCACCGGCTGATAATGGCGATTTCTTTTACCCACATACATCTGACGAGGACGACCAATTTTGACATCGGGATCGGCGATCATCTCTTTCCATTGTGATATCCATCCGACTGTCCGAGAAAGGGCAAAAATAGGCGTGAACATATCGGTTGGGAAACCCACAGCATCAAGAATGATCCCCGAGTAAAAATCAACATTCGGATAGAGGCAACGTTCTTGAAAATATTCATCCTCGAGGGCAATACGTTCCAATTCCCTTGCCACTTGCAATGTGGAGTTATCGGAATCACCCAATTCATGGAGAATTTCGTCGGCCGATTGTTTCATGATCTTGGCACGCGGATCAAAATTCTTGTAAACACGATGACCAAATCCCATCAAGCGGAAGGGATCTGAAGGGTCTTTGGCGCGGCGGATAAATTCGGCAATTCTGTCGACCGAACCGATCTCCCGAAGCATCAGCAAACACGCTTCATTGGCACCGCCGTGAGCCGGGCCCCAGAGGCAGGCAATCCCAGCGGCAATACACGCGAAGGGATTGGCCCCCGATGAGCCAGCCAAACGGACGGTTGATGTCGAGGCATTCTGCTCGTGATCAGCATGAAGAATAAATATTCGATCCAACGCCCGGCTCACCGCCTTGGCGGCGGTAAATTTCTCCGTCGGGACTTTGAAACACATATGGAGGAAGTTGGCCGCATAATTGAGATTGTTTTTCGGAAAGACAAAGGGTTGACCGATAGAATATTTGAACGCCATCGCCACGATCGTTGGCAATTTGGCGATCATCCGAATGGAGGCAATTTCTCGCTGTTCGGGGTCGGCGATATCGGTTGAGTCATGGTAGAAGGCCGACATAGCCCCCATCACCCCTGTGATGATCGCCATCGGGTGAGCATCGCGACGAAATCCACGGAAAAAATAGGTCATCTGATCGTGCACCATGGTGTGCATCGTCACACGATGTTCGAAATCATCTAATTGGGATTGGTTGGGCAATTCACCGTAAAGCAGCAAGTAACAGACTTCGAGAAAATGCGAATGCTCTGCGAGTTCATCCACAGGATACCCTCGATACAGCAACTCACCCGCTTCACCATCGATGAAGGTGATGGTTGAATCGCACGCCGCGGTTGACGTAAATCCCGGATCAAAAGTGAACAGATTCGCCATTTTGTATAGTTTACGGATATCAATGGCGTCGGGCCCAATCGCTGGTTTCAAGACGGGCAATTTATACTCTTGCCCATCGACGTGAAGTGTGGCGATTCGCTCAGCATTCATTTCTTAGTCTCCAGATTCAAAAGAATGGCCAACAAACACCAAAAATTAAACTCGGGTTGAATCGCGTATTTTTGATCAACCGCAATGACTGGCCATAAATGATGGAAAAGTCTTTATATTTCCTGTCACCTTTCGGTGCAAACGGGAAGGGTCAAAATATTCGCTCCCTTATGGACGTTGAATGTCAGGGCACGGTCTTAAAATGACCTTCTATCGCCTCACCGATCCGTCCCAATGTTTCCTTTGCGCCCAAAATCACCATAACATCAAGCACTCCCATCGATGCAGCTCGACCTGTCAATGCCGCACGCAGAGGTCGAGCCAAATCCTCAAAGCGGATCGATTCAGAGACTTGTCGATTTTTCATAGTCTTTTCGATTTCATGCCGGCTCCAATCGATTTTGGCTAAATCCTCGTTTAATTTCTTGAGATAAGCCCGACCGCGATCATCCAATTGTTCCGCCGCTTTTTCGTCAAGAGTGAGAGGCCGCTCAGCCCCAATAAAGGCAATACCCGCTTGAAGATCCAAAAGAGACTTGCAACGGGATTTGAGAATAGCGAGCGCCGCCAAAACCTGTGTTTGGTATTCAGGTTTGATGGGGGCCTCTCCGTGCCATTGCCTAAATTGATTCAGCTCGTCGAGCAGTTGCGATTCATCTCGGTAGGCTGAGAGATGTTTTTTCGAGAGATGCGCCAGTTTTTTTGCGTCAAGCCGCGCCGCTGATTTTCTTAGACCATTAAGATCAAACCAAGCGATGGCTTGTTCAGTCGTAAAGAATTCATCATTGCCGTGACTCCAACCGAGGCGGGCGAGATAGTTGCGCATAGCAACGGCGGGAATACCCTCATTGATATAGGTCTCCATCCCCACGGATGCGGTCCGTTTTGATAATTTCTTGCCATTCTCGTCAAGGATGAGAGGCACATGGGCAAAGATAGGCAAAGCCCACCCGAGGGCGCGGTAGACATGAACTTGTTTGGCCGTGTTGATGAGATGGTCATCGCCACGAATCACATGCGAGATCGCCATGTCATGGTCATCGACGACAACGGCAAAATTGTAGGTGGGAGTGCCGGATGTTCTTAGGATCACCCAATCATCAAATAGAGAATTGTCCCACCGCCCTCGGCCATGCACGACATCATCAATCTGGGTTGTGCCACTTTGAGGCATTTTCAGACGTACACAGAAGGGACGGTCTGGATGGTGTGATCTCGGAGAGTCTCGCCATGGACTCGTGAAGCGGGTTGGGCTTCCTTTGGCTTGGTGGTTCAACCTTTCGATGTCTTCGGGGGTACAAAAACATTTATACGCTCCGCCACTGGCGAGCAATTTGTCCACGCATTCAAGATGGCGGTGGCGGCGATCACGTTGAAAGAGGAGCTCTCCATCCCAGTCAACGCCTAACCATTCGAGCCCTTCGACAATGGCCGTCACGGCTATTGACGTTGACCTTTCGTGGTCAGTGTCTTCGATGCGCAAATAAAATTGACCCTTGTGGGCGCGGGCAAACAACCAGTTAAACAGCGCTGTCCTCGCGCCGCCGATGTGAAGTTTTCCCGTGGGGGAAGGCGCAAACCTTGTGGTGACGGTCGACCCGTTCATGGCCTTCCCCTCTGTTCAATCAATAACGCCGGATCAATCCAACAAGTCGGCCCTGAACAGAAACTTCATCGCCGTTATATACCCGTGTTTCATATTTTGGATTGGCCGCTTCAAGGGCAATGGAAGGGCCGTGACAGCGAAGCCTTTTGAGCGTGGCTTCTTCGCCCCGTATCAGGGCCACAATGATCTCACCGTTATCGGCGGTCTCTTGGCGTCGAACAATAATGATGTCTTCATGGTTGATACCGGCCCCCTCCATGGAGTCGCCGTCGACCTCAAGGGCAAAATGTTCGCCAATTCCATTAACAAGATGGGGAGGCACACTGACATCCGATTCTCGTGTGCTGATGGCCTCAATGGGCGTTCCGGCGGCGATTCGCCCCATCATCGGTAACACCGTATCGCCAACGGGTTGTTCTGACTGCCAACCGAGGGGTTTGGTATTGGCAAATGGTGAGGCGGGATGAGGCAGAGGCACGCGCGCCTCTTCGTTGGGAAGTTTGACAACTTCTAAAGCTCGGGCGCGATTCCTGAGCCGCTGCAGAAAGCCTCGTTCCACCAATGATTCGACGAGGCGATGAACTCCAGATTTTGACCTCAGTCCCATTTCAACCATCATTTCATCAAAAGAGGGCGAGTAACCGTCTTCTTTGATTCGCTCGTCGATATACTTCAACAATTCTAATTGACGTTTGGTCAACATAATTACATCCTTTTTCCGTTTCTTGTTTAAACTGCTAAATTCAAGTTCTAAACTTGTTCTCTTAAGGTGAAAAGAGAAAAATTCACATCAATATAAGAAATTTTCTCACCTGCTTGGCGAGGCGAATCATGGGCGGGACGATCAATTAGCGCATCGGCCGCCGCCATTACACTTATCAAAGAACTATCCTGACGGGAGAATATTTTCAATTGTCCGTTATGCCAAGCGGCCCGCATAAAATGCTGACGTTCACCATTGGCTTGGACAGCCGAGTCAAGCGTGGCTGTTTTGCGCCGACGAGGCCTTTCACCAAGACCCAACATAGCAGCAACGGCGGGAACGAGGAAGAGATGCCCACAGACAAGGGTAGAGACGGGATTGCCAGGCAATCCAATGAGAGGCTTGCCAAAGAGTTGTCCCGCGAACAGAGGTTTGCCGGGTCGCATGGCCACTTGCTGACAAGCAAGTGTCATTCCTAATTTACGGGCCACGGGCACCACTTGGTCATGATCGCCAACCGATGCACCCCCCAATGTCACGATAAGGTCCGAATCAGACGCCGCCTCTAAAGCCGAGCGGAGCGATGACTCACGATCACGAGCAATGGGAAGAATTCGTGGGCCGGCACCCGCATTAGCCAATATCGCGGCCAGACCAAAACCACTCGACGACACAATCTCATGTTCACCGATCGTGTCACGGCCAGGCATTTGAAGTTCGTCCCCCGTGGGAATGATTGAGATGCGGGGGCGGCGAATCACATCGACTTTGTCAACATTCATAGCCGCCAACAAAGCTACGCGTTCGGGGGTGATGATTTGACCGGCGGCCACTTCCGCTCCCGCCTTAAAGTCAGCGCCTTCATCTCGAATATAATAATTATCATGCCGGCTGACCTCATCGATAATGGTCATCTCATGGCGCTTAAATTCAGTGCTTTCCTGTGTCACAACTCTGTCGGCCCCTTCGGGCAGGGGCGCACCGGTGAAGATTCGAACGGCTTCACCTGAATGCAGCGGCCCCGTGAACCCTTTTCCGGCCACTGATTCGCCAATAATCCGAAATCGAACTCCGCGCTTTGCGTCTTCATCGCGCAGGGCAAATCCATCCATCATAGCCGCGGCAAATGGCGGTTGACTTCTCTTGGCCCGAACCTTTCGCGCCAATACGCGCCCGTTGGCTTCAAGTAAGGGGACCGTCACCGATGATGTCAGTCGCGGCAACAATGAAAAGATTCGATGCAATGCCTCATCAGCCGAAATCATACCGCCTCCTCATAGGGGCCAGATTTTCCGCCTGATTTAGAGACCAATCGAATATCAGTAATTTTCATCTCGCGGCCGACTGACTTGAGCATGTCATAAATCGTCAAGGCAGTGATTGATACAGAGGTGAGAGCTTCCATTTCGACCCCCGTCTTGCCATCGGTCTTGGTGGTGGCTTCAATCTCAATACATGGGGGGTCATTCTTCAATTGAAGAAGAACTTCGACATGCGTCAAGGGCAGGGGATGACAAAGCGGAATGAGATCGGCGGTGCGTTTGGCCCCGATGATGCCCGCGAGTTGTGCCACGGAAAGAACATCGCCCTTTTTTCCCCGCCGTTCTTCAATCAGTTGGCTCATTTTGGCATCAATGGAAATTCGGCCTCTGGCCACGGCCGTTCGCGAGGTGACAGATTTGTTTGACACATCAACCATTCTCGCATCGCCGTCTGGGCTGATATGGGTAAAGTCATTCATTGATCAATCCGCCTCAGGAAAAGGGGGGCGCAGAAGCCTTTCAATTGTGTCGACACGATCATGTGATCTCATCAAACTCTCACCAATCAAGAAACAACGGGCGCCGCGTCTTGCGAGTTGATCAAGCTCGGCTCGGCCTTTGAGACCCGATTCGGCAACCAAAGTTGTGTCGGCGGGAATGTGCGGCAAAAGTTTGCATGTGGTCTCTATGGAGACTTCAAATGTCGTCAAATCGCGATTGTTGATGCCAATCAAGCGTGACTTCAACCTCTCTGTGGCCCGCTGCAATTCGCCTTCATGATGAACCTCAACGAGACAATCCAATCCACATTCAAACGCCGCCGACTCAAGTTCCGACGCTTGGGTATCGGAGACCATGGCCATAATGATCAGAATACAATCAGCGCCGAAAGCTCGGGCTTCCCAAACTTGATAAGGGTCCAGCATAAAATCTTTACGAAGACAGGGCAGCGGCGTGGCGGCCGCGACCTGCTGCAAATGATTGAGTGAGCCGTGGAAGCTCGGCCGGTCAGTCAGCACCGAAATACAGTGGGCCCCTCCTTCATAGTAACTCTTGGCAATTTCAACGGGATCAAAATGATCAACTATCGCGCCTTTGGATGGACTGGCTTTTTTTATCTCTGCGATGAGTCCAAATCCCTGTCTTGAGGCGGCGGCCAAGGCCGCCTTGAACCCTTTCGGCGAATCCAGCTCGGCGAACCGTGATTGTAACTCGCTGAGCGACCGATGGCTTTTGGCGGAACGGATTTCCTCCCATTTGTATTGGGCTATATTCTCTAGAATCGTTGTCATTCTGGGTTGCGAGTCACTTCAACGAGTAGGTCGGCGCATCGCTTGGCCCGACCTTGATCAAGACTGTCTTGGCTGATCATGACTCCCTCACGAAGATCGGCCGCGACTCCGGCGACTAGCAATGAAGCGGCGGCATTGAGAAGAACAGCATCCCGGTAGGCGTTCTTTTTGCCTTCAAGTAAATCTCTCAAGGCTTGTGCATTGTAGGCTGGTTCATGTCCAGCGATGTCGGCCAATGAATGTTCGGGAAGACCCCCATCACTTGGTCTCACCACCGTCTCAGTGATCACACCATGTGCCAGATCAACCACATCGGTCGCGCCACAAATAGATATTTCATCTGTGCCATCACGACCGTGAACGAGCCAAGCGCGTTCGACACCGAGTTGGTCAAGTGTCGCCGCCATGGGATGCAGCAAGTCAGGTGAAAACGCCCCAGATAGTTGGCGTTTGACGGCGGCGGGATTGGTCAGGGGACCCAAAATATTGAAAATGGTTCGGACGCCAAGCTCCTGCCTCGCGGTCATCACATGCCGCATCGCCGGGTGATGCACCGGCGCCATCATAAACCCAATGCCAGCTTTTTCGATGGCTTCTTCAACGATGGTGGGTTCAACCATCACATTGATGCCGAGCTCAATTAAGGCATCAGCCGCGCCCGACTTCGACGATAGATTTCGATTGCCGTGTTTGGCCACGGGCACGCCGGCCCCGGCGACAACAAGCGCCGCGGCGGTCGAAATATTCAATGTGCCCTTGCCATCGCCCCCCGTTCCCACAATATCGATCGCCCCGTCTGGGGCTTTAACGGGTTTGCACTTCTCACGCATAACTGTCGCGGCGGCGGCAATTTCTTCAACCGTCTCCCCCCTTGTCCGCATCACCATAAGCAAACCGGCAATCTGGGCGTCCGTCGCTTTCCCTTCCATAATCAATGAGAAAACCACTTTTGCCTCCAGCCCGCTCAAACCGCGTTGAGAGGCCAAGTCGATATAGTCTTTCAAAATCTTATTCATTAGTAAAATCAATTGTTTGCAGGAAATTTTTAAGAATATTTTGCCCCTGGAGTGTGGCGATACTTTCGGGGTGAAACTGTACCCCATAGATAGGGTAGTCACGATGTTTCAATCCCATGATCAATCGATCTTGAGTCCACGCGGTTGCCTGCAACTCATCGGGTAAACTGTCTTCGTCAACGATCAGCGAGTGATAACGTGTGGCTCGGAAAGGCGAGGGTAAATCGTGCATCGGACAGATATTGTCGTGAACAATATCAGAGACTTTTCCATGGACGATTTCACGGCATTTGACCACTTTCGCGCCAAAGGCTTGGGCAATGGATTGGTGACCCAAACACACACCGAGAAGGGGGATTGTTTGGGCCGCCGCTTCGACAACAAGGTCAACGCAAATGCCAGCCTGATCGGGAGTACAAGGTCCAGGGGAGAGAACAATGGCGTCGGGTTTCAATGCCAAAGCTTCGCTACAGGTCACTGAGTCGTTGCGCCGCACATCACATTGGCTGCCGAGTTCACCCAAATATTGCACCAGATTGTAGGTAAAACTGTCGTAATTATCGATCAATAATATCATTGTATCGCGACTCTATGAATCTGATTCCGAGTTGAACATGGCCGCATCCCTCACCGCTCGCCTGAGCGCCGCGGCCTTATCTCGAGTTTCTTGCCACTCAATAATAGGATCACTATCGTAGACAATCCCACTACCGGCCTGAATATAAAGTTGATCATCCTTCAGTACCGCGGTTCTGAGAGCAATGCACATGTCCATATCGCCGTTGACTGAGAAATAACCGACGCCACCGCCATAGACGCCGCGCTTTTCGGGTTCGAGCTCATTGATAATTTCCATCGCTCGAACTTTTGGGGCCCCTGACACGGTTCCGGCTGGCAAGCCAGAGAGGAGGGCCGAAAGCGCGTCTTCACTGTCCTTAAGTTCGCCAACAACATGTGACGCAATGTGCATCACATGTGAATAATGCTCCACAACAAAGGTTTCGGTTGGCCGCACGGTGCCAACGCGGCTGACCCGTCCGACATCATTTCGACCCAAATCCAATAACATCAAATGTTCAGCACGTTCTTTTTCGTCATTGAGCAGATCGTCGGCGAGACGCGCGTCCTCAACCGCATTTTGGCCGCGGGGACGGGTACCCGCAAGCGGTCGCAGCGTGACTTCTTTGCCCAATACCCGAACAAGAATTTCTGGACTGGCTCCAATCACCTGAAAGTCATTGAAATTGATGAAAAACATGAACGGTGAAGGGTTGGTTCGCCGCAGCGCCCGATAGAGTGAGAAAGGCGGCAGCTTGAACATCTGTTTCCAACGTTGGCTCGGCACCACTTGAAAAATGTCGCCGTCACAAATGTATTGCTTGGCTCTTTTCACAATGTCGATAAAAGCCTCTTTGGTTAAATTTGAAACTGACCTCGCCGGGGTTTCTTGGACAATATCCAAGACTCGATGCTGATTGATCTGTTTCGACTCAACATCATGCACCGCTTGTTTGACCCGTTGGACGGCTTGTTTATAGGCGTCCTGAACCGAGAGGCCGCTATCGGCCCACACGGGAGTCACAACTGTGACATCTCCCTTCACACTGTCGTGAACGGCCACGATTGAGGGGCGAAACAACACAGCGTCGGGAAGGCCAAGGGGGTCGGAGCGGGGCTCGGGAAGAGTCTCAACCAGACGGATCATATCGTAGCCAAGATAGCCAAACAAACCGGCGGAACTCGGCGGCAACTCCTTAGGGAGATCAATCTGACTTTGGGCAATAAACGCTCTGAGAGATTGAAGGGGTTCATTCTCTTCCTCAATCCATTCCCCCTCGCCATCAGCGGTCTTATGGCTTATCCAAATTCGACCATTCCGGCACTGCCAAATCATATCAGGATCCATGCCAACGATAGAATATCGGCCTCGATTGGATCCGCCGGTCACCGATTCAAGAATAAAACTGTAGGGGCGGGCATCGGCGAGTTTGAGCATCAAAGACACCGGTGTATCCAAATCCGCCGCTAGCAACGTGTAGACGACTTGGTTCAGCCCCTTTTTGTAGCAGGCCTCGAATTCCGAAAAGGATGGGTGAATGGCCATCTCGCCCCAACCCGTTAAGGAAGTTGTGCGTGAATGGCGTCAATGACGTCCAAGTTTAATTGCAATCCATCTTCGCGTCGTAAGTGGTTGCTGAATAGAGCCACCACATCTTGCCCCAATCCCGCCGAGAAAGACTGTTCCAATGCCTCAATAGTGCGCGCCGTATTCTCAGATGTGAGATCAGCAGGGGTCACCGAATTGACCCTTACAACGCCCCATTGGTTGCCGTCACCAAAAGCCGCCACTTCA
Organism: Paracoccaceae bacterium; assembly: GCA_022824005.1. Taxonomy (GTDB): domain Bacteria; phylum Pseudomonadota; class Alphaproteobacteria; order Rhodobacterales; family Rhodobacteraceae; genus JAPOXR01. Next base: position 59,763 of record JAJEBG010000023.1, on the reverse strand, counting down.
TTTTCAAGTGTCGAGAAGGCGACATTGGCGAGCGATTGATGGGCACCATCAATGACATCACTCCGACCTAATGAGGTTTCGGATTGCCAAAGCGTAAGTCCGAGTTCCTCAAAACTCTTTCCATTGCGCAGTTGCGTCGATAATTCCCGAGCTTTCACAGCCAATGCTTCGGACAATTTTTGGTTATTCCAAGCCGTGACAACCGCTTCCCGGACGCTGGCAAAAGGCTTTAGTCTTGGCGCAACGATTTCATCGAGGCGAAAGGCAAATAATCCATTCTCGCCCAAAGTCAAAAGTTCAGGAAAATCACCTTCTTCAGCCGCCATAACAGCGTCGCGAAATTCACGGAAGGCAGCGGGGCCGTCTGTTGTGATGCCATCTTCATAGGTTATTTTCTCGAGAACTAAATCCGATTCGTTAACCACTTCTTCGATTGTCGCGCCCCCCGCTATGATGTCCTCAAGAAACGAAACATTGTTTGAAATCGTTTCGATGGCGTCTTGATTGGCCAACTCCGCGGCCAAATCAGGTTGGGCCATCTCAAAGGTGGTCAGTTCAGACCCTAGAATGGCGTTTATTCGGTAGAGAGCGGGACCGAGTTCTGATTTGAGCGGTCCCACGACAGCTGTGGTATCAGCTGAAAATATCTCGTTAGCAACATCTTGAGACATGTCCTCCCGAGTCACTATTCCAAGGGAAATATCCGAGGCCACTACATCCCTCTCGGCAATGAGTTCATCAAAAGTCACCGTGTTTGAATTAAGGCGTTGGCGCGCCTCATCAGCGGCGAGGGAGTCGGGAAACACCAGTCGGTCGACATCACGCCTTTCCGGCTTTGCAAATTGTTCTATGCGCTCATCATACAACTCTCGAACACGCTCGGTGGCCACTCGGTCGGAATCGGCGATCAATTGCGGGGTGATCCACGCCACCGTCAAATGGCGAACTTCCGCTTCCGTGAACTCGGGCGCATTGGCATTATGATAGTCTCGCAAATCTTGGTCAGATGGTGCGGGAATCTCCTCGTCCAATAAACTCACAGGCAACATCGCCCACGACACATCCCGCGTGCTCAGGTAGTGGTTTGATAGATGATCGACATAAGCTTTCGAAACTGGAATTCCGTCTCCAATGGCCTTCTCAATAAGAATTCGAGTCTGTGTGTCACGGATCGATTGATCAAAATCAGCGGCTGTCATTGTCGATCTTTCAAGGACAAAATCGTAAGCATCTCGGTTAAAGTTGCCATCAACCCCTTGAAATTGTGGCATTGATGCAAGAACCTCGAGGATGGTCTGATCACCCACCGATAGGCCAATTTTTTGAGCTTCATTATCAAGTGCCGCTCGCAGCACAAGAGTTTCCAAAGCGCGCTGACCAAGACCCATGACGATCGCTTGCGAGGGCGTAAAGCGCTGACCCGTCGTTTGCGCAGTCAAATCGATTTCTGTCTGAAGCTGTTGGTAATAGTCATCGACAGTGATTTCTTGATCCCCCACCTCGCCGATGGCCGTGATAGAACTAGTAAAGCTACCAATGCCAAACCCGGCCAAACCAAGAATGAGCAGACCGATGAGAATATAGACAAGAATGTTTGTCCCTTTGGACTGCATTGCCTTTGCCATTCGAAAATCCTGTTTGGTGTTGAATATGATGGAGCGTCAAGGGTTCTATATCAGCACATCACTATAATTTGGTATCCAATATTTGTCACGATACGAAGACGATTTATCGTCGAACGGAGCTGAAGACAGCTAATCCAACTAATGTGCATCAGCGCATATGTAAGAATGATCATCGTGCCGCCGCAACGCCAAACAACTTTGCCTAACAAATGTCTCGAGTGACGTGAGGTTAACGCCGGAAATCGTTACGCACTCATTACAAAGACAGGGCGCCCACAAAACAACGCCTAGATTCCGAACCTATTTGGCCGATCAATCGCCCGATAGGGAGAGGTCAACTAAGGTCTTTGGCGGAGAGACAGGGATTCGAACCCTGGGTGCCCGTGAAGGCACAACGGTTTTCGAGACCGCCCCGTTCGACCGCTCCGGCACCTCTCCGACAATGGCCTCATTAACAGAAATTGAAACCACTTCAACCGGTATACCCATTTGATCGAGTCAACTAAATTCATATTCCTGTAATATTATTTTTGCTTTCCTATCACAATGCAATGCTACTTCCCACTCATCATCCAACCTTTACACCGAAAGGAAGTTTAATGCTTGTCTCAAAGAAAACGATTTTATCAAGTGCCATTGGTTTGGCATCGGCCTTGGTGATCTCAAGCGCGGCGCAAGCGCGTGACGAGATCAGGATTGTCGGTTCATCAACTGTGTTTCCGTACACTCAAGCAGTGTCGGAGCAATTCTCTAACATGTCCGGCGCAACGGCTCCTGTCGTCGAATCAACGGGAACAGGCGGTGGAATGAAACTGTTTTGTGCCGGTATCGGAGTCGATCATCCCGATATTACGGGCGCGTCCCGGGCCATGAAGTCATCAGAATACAAGTTATGCCAAGAAAATGGTGTGACGGATGTCACAGAAGCTTTGATCGGCTTTGATGGCTTGTCCATTGCCATCTCGCGCAACAATTCCGGAAATTGGGACCTGTCACTCGAAGACATCTTCCTGGCCCTCGCCGCTGAGGTCCCCGGGACGGGGGGCATGGTCGCCAATCCACACAAAAATTGGTCCGACGTCAATTCCGCCTTACCCAATATGCCAATCCTTGCTTATGGGCCGCCACCCACAAGTGGAACCCGTGACGCCTTTGTCGAACTAGCAATGCATGCTGGTTGTAAAAACCACCCATGGATCAAAGATATGGGACATGCCAAGGACAAGAATTGGGTGAAGGAAAATTGCAGTCGGATGCGCCAAGATGGACCCTTTGTGGAAGCTGGTGAGAATGACAACCTCATCGTGCAGCGTCTGAACGCCGATTCAAATGCGATGGGTATTTTTGGATACTCTTTCCTCTACGAGAATCTTGACTCTCTCAAGCCGGTGAAAATCAATGGTGTCAGTCCAGATGCTTCAACCATCGGTGACAATTCGTATCCGATCTCTCGGCCTCTCTATTTCTACACAAAGAATGCCCATCGTGGTGTCATTCCTAACCTGCAAGAATTTATTGAGGAATACATGTCCGAAGAGGCACTCGCACCGGGTGGATATCTCTCTGAACGGGGTCTTGTGGCTCTTGGTGATATGGAACGAGGATCACTCCAAAAAGCCGTCATTTCCGGTGCCACCATGGCTGCCAAATAACTTGATGGCTTGAGATGAACGCCTTCAACATTAATAGGCGGAGCTGATTTTCAATGGCAAACGACCGGTTTTTGTTGCCCACGAGCCATCGTTACGGGCGTTCATTGACTCAGTTTGATCATCCCTTGTCGGTCGTTGGTATGCAATAACGTGAGTTCAGTGGATTGTGTGAGTACGATAATGCGGCATGAGGGCGGGCTGAACGCCCTCATGTTCTTTTCCAATAGAAACTGATTGTGTATGGCATTAGGCACACTGACGCGCTGCCTCTTTACCAAAGGTCGCCCATAATATGGTCACAGCTACATTCGCTCTTCTTCTCGTTTTAACGGCGATATCATATGCGATCAATGTCAGAGCGGCATATGCGATCCGGCGGACCGGTCAACGACTCCATTCAATAGCCGGGTATCACGGCCTCTATGGGGCGCTTGTCGTAGGTATACCGGTCCTCATCTTGCTTCTATTTTGGTTGGTGGTACAAGGGTCAGTCATTGATTACTTGGTTGTCACTAAGTTTGCTGATGAGCATTTTGGCGGGCTAGGAGAGGGGGAAAAACAGCTTATCCTCGCCGAAATTCGCTCGGTGGCTAATGGCCGACTATTCGGTGAACCCGCTGAATGGGTGGTGGAAGCGGCCCAATATCTCAACCGATTAGTGGACCTATCAAAGAATGCCCTCATCCCAGTTCTTGTTCTCGTTGCCTTGCCGCTGATGGTATTGACACGCCGTCAGGTGCAAGCCGATTTCAGATCCCGACCCCGCGCTGAACGCATCGTTCTCGCCCTCATGGTGATGTGCGCGGTGGTCGCCGTTTTTACCACCATCGGCATCGTCGCTGCCCTCCTTTTTGAGTCGATCCGTTTTTTTTCGCTTGTCCCCATTGATGAGTTTCTCTTGGGTTTGAATTGGGAGCCGCAAATTCCGATGCGCGAAGACCAAGTGGCGGCTGAAGGTGCCTTTGGGTGGATCCCGGTGATCGTCGGCACATTACTGGTGATGACGATCGCGGTGACAATGGCTGTCCCGATTGGTTTGCTGTCGGCCATCTACCTAAATGAATTTGCGTCCCCTTGGTTACGTGGTATTGCGAAACCCATCTTGGAAATTCTGGCTGGCGTTCCCACCGTGGTCTACGGCTTCTTTGCCATTCTTGTGATTGCGCCCGCCTTGCGCGCCCTCGGCGAAACTCTTCAACTCAATATCGCCCCCAACACGGCTCTCGCCGCAGGTGGCGTGATGGGAATCATGCTGATCCCATTCATCTCTTCATTTACCGACGACGCCCTTAATGCCGTGCCTGAAGATTTGCGAAACGGGGCTCTCGCTTTGGGCGCGACGCGCACAGAAACGATGCTGCAAGTGCTATTTCCGGCCGCACTTCCCGGTATTTCGGGCGGTATCCTATTGGCCGTCAGTCGGGCCATTGGAGAAACGATGATTGTGGTGATGGCGGCAGGTCTGATCGCCAAACTGACATTCAATCCTCTCGACAGTGTGACCACTGTGACGGTGCAAATTGTCACATTGTTGATTGGCGATACATCTTTTGACAATCCAAAAACGTTAGCCGCTTTTGCGTTGGGCTTAATGTTGTTTCTGGTGACGCTGGTGATCAATGTTTATGCGCTTCGTATCGTTCGGCAATATCGCGAAGTTTACGAGTAGAATGATGGACACGAAAACGGCGCATCAGGAGTCGACGGCCACGACGGTGGCATTAAGCTTGCCCAGGCGACGTCGACGTCAATTCGGGTTGAAGGCTCTAGGTTTGGGTGCCATCTTGGTCGCCTTTCTTATGCTAGTGATTTTGATCGGCTCAATTTTCATGTCGGGGTATCGCGCTTTTGTGCAGACTCATGTCGAATTGCCGGTTTATATCAACCCTCAAACGATTGATGTGGCCAAACTACCACGGGGAAATTTCCGCAGTCTTTTGACCGATTCGCTGCAACCCATTTTTCCTGAACTCGAATCACGCCAAGAAAAATCAGAGGCGCTCCGTATCTTGAGCAATGGGGCGCAATTTATGCTCAGGGATCGAGTTGTTGCTGACCCTTCACTGATTGGACAAACCATTCAATTGATCGTTCCGGTCTCGGACCCTTATGACCAGTTGAACAAAGAGTTGATTAATCGCACGACTCCCGAGGAGCGACGGCGGCTCAATGACCGGCAGATTCAACTTTTTGATCGACTTAAAGATGCCGGCATGATCTCAACACCGCTCAACACGGGCATCATTTTCAATCCAGATAGCCGATTTCCTGAATTGGCGGGGTTAAAAGGGGCGATCATTGGTTCATTCTGGGCGTTGCTGGTCTGTTTCTTGATTTCCTTCCCAGTCGGAATTGGTGCTGCCATTTACCTCGAAGAATTTGCCCCTCGTAACCGAATCAGCGATTTCATTGAGGTCAATATCAACAACTTGGCCGCGGTGCCGTCAGTGGTATTTGGATTATTAGCGGTTGCGGTCTTTATCGGCTGGTTTGGACTCCCCCGTTCAGCCCCGTTTGTCGGCGGCATGACTCTGGCCTTGATGACCATGCCGACCGTCATCATTGCCGCCCGAGCGGCCCTCAAGAGCGTCCCGAGCTCGATTCGAGAAGCGGCACTCGGATGTGGAGCTTCTAAACAACAAGTTGTGTTCGGGCATGTTCTGCCTTTGGCAATGCCAGGCATTCTGACGGGCACCATCATCGGCCTGGCACAAGCATTAGGTGAGACAGCTCCCCTATTGTTGATTGGTATGAATGCCTTTATCACTTCCGCGCCAACTGGCCCCTTTGACAGTTCAACGGCTTTACCGACACAAATCTTTATCTGGGCCGACAGTCCCGAGCGCGGGTTTGTCAGTCGAACCTCGGCCGCTATTCTTGTGTTACTTGGATTCCTTATCGCCATGAACAGTCTGGCGATTTTCCTTCGCAGTCAATTTGAACGTAAATGGTGAGCCCACGTTCAACCTGACGGTCAGCGTCTTGTCAAAAGTTCCAACGACCTAATGGCGACATTCTGGGTGACGTATCACCACTTCATTGATAATATCGTTGGCAGCTACAAGGGAGTCATTCGTGAAACGCGCACTCGTTTTCCCCGGCCAAGGGGCTCAAGTTCTTGGTATGGGCCGTGCCGTGGCTGAAGCCTACCCCGAAGCGCGTCAGGTCTTTGAGGAGGTTGATGACGCGCTCTCATTCAATTTGTCACAGATCATATGGGGTGACGATCAAGAGACGTTGAACTTGACCGTGAATGCTCAACCGGCATTGATGGCCACATCGCTCGCGGTATTGAGAGCCTTGGTCGCCGAGGGGTTTGATATTCAAAAAACCGCTTACTTTGCAGGTCACAGTCTTGGCGAATATACCGCTCTTTGTGCGGCCCAATCAATGACACTTGCCACCACGGCACGCCTATTGCGCGTGCGAGGAGAAGCGATGCAGGCGGCCGTTCCTGTCGGTGAAGGAGGCATGGCGGCTCTTTTGGGTCTAAATATTGAAGTTGTTGAAGCCATTATCAAAGAGTCGGCGATGGCAGGAATTTGTGACATTGCCAATGACAATGATCCGAAACAAGTGGTCATTTCTGGATCTATGGCCGCTCTAGATAAAGCCATTGAAATGGCCAAAGAAAAAGGCGCGAGACGTTCAGTTCGACTCAAGACCTCAGCGCCGTTCCATTGTCGCCTCATGCAACCGGCGGCCGAGCGAATGGCCATCGAACTTGACCCCGTTGCGCTCGCGCCTCCGCAAATTCCCGTCATTACCAACGTCACCGCACAAGAAATTCGTGACGCAGGCGATATCAAATCACAATTGATCTCGCAGATAACAGGGCGAGTCAGATGGCGCGAAACCGTTCATTATATGCACCAAAAGGGCGTCGATACCGTCTTGGAAATCGGGGCGGGAAACGCCTTGTCGGGCATGATCCGCCGCACCGTGCCATCCATAGCCACCGCCGCCTGTGCCAGTCCAGAACAGGTGCAATCTCAAATTCAGGAGATTTCAAATGTTTGATTTGTCCGGTAAAACCGCACTTGTGACAGGCGCCACGAGCGGCATTGGTGAGGCGATTGCGCGCGCCTTTCATACGCAAGGCGCGAGAGTAGCGGGCGTCGGACGGCGGGATCACCGATTGCAAGACATTCAAAGAGATTTGGGGGAAGGATTTTTTCCCTTTTGTTGTGATCTCTCCAATCGAGACGAGGTGATGTCTCTCGTCGAACGGGTTCAAGAGCCATTGGGAGATATCTCAATCCTCGTCAATTCGGCCGGACTCACACGTGACAACTTGCTGATGCGACAATCTTTGGACGTGTGGGAGGAAGTGATGGCCGTCAATTTGACCTCGGCAATGATTCTTTCTCAAAAGGTCTTGCGAGGTATGATGAAAAGGCGATGGGGACGAATTATCAATATCACCTCCGTGGTCGCCGCGACCGGCAATCCTGGCCAAACAAATTATGCCGCATCAAAGTCGGCACTGACAGGATTGACCAAATCATTGGCCATGGAGGTGGCGAGCCGCAACATTACCGTCAACGCGGTGGCCCCGGGGATGATTGATACAGCTATGACAGAAAAACTGACCGACTCGCAGCGAGAAGCCATGTGCCAACAGATTCCTTTAGGGCGGCCCGGAGCTCCGCAAGAAATTGCCGCCGCCGTGGTCTTTCTAGCCTCGGATGAAGCGAGCTACATGACGGGCGTTTCCTTGCACATCAATGGTGGAATGGCGATGTTGTAGGCAATAGTGGCGGTCGTTTATGTTTGTAGAATTTCCTTGAACAATGATATATTGTCAGAAAATGTCCCTAACAAAGCGGCGCATGTGTCCGATAACTTGACACATTGATGCCATTGGGAAAACAACAATCAAAGGCGGTGAGAATCAACCCGCGAGATAAAATGTGGGTCCTCCCACGTGAAAAGAAGGAGTTATCATGAGCGACATTGAGGCACGCGTCAAAAAAATCGTTGTTGATCATTTGGGTGTCGAGAGCAAGCAAATATCAAAGACCTCATCATTTATTGCCGATCTCGGAGCTGATAGTCTGGACACGGTCGAACTCGTAATGGCTTTTGAAGAAGAATTTGGAATCGAAATCAAAGACGAGGACGCGGAAGCCATAAATACCTTTGGTGATGCTGTCGACTTTATCACTAAAAACGCGGATTCCTAAACCTCTGTTTGACCATCCTCAACTTGGGTTGAATGTTGGACTGAGGTGCGCTCGCAAGCGGTTGAACCTCCCTTTCGCCTCTGAAAAACAAACGTCAAGCCCCCATTGATTATGCAAATTTTGGAACGTCGATGACAGGGCGAAGAGTCGTTGTCACAGGTCTCGGTATGGTGACTCCGTTGGCTTGTGGAGTTGAGGCGACGTGGCAGAGGATATTGGAAGGTCAATCGGGCGCCGCCACTATTGGGCGTTTCGATGCCTCGCATCTAAAAACCAACTACGCGTGTGAAATCCCGGTAGGTGAAGGTGAGGGCGATTTCAATCCTGACGACTGGATGGCACAAAGGGAGCAGAAAAAGGTCGATGACTTTATCCTTTACGCCATTTCTGCCTCCGACCAAGCGATCCAAGATGCCGAATGGCAACCCCAAGACGAGGAGGGTCAGGATCGAACGGGAGTGATGATCGGCTCGGGCATTGGTGGCTTATCGACTATCTCACAGGTCGCCAAGACTTTATCCGAGCAAGGGCCACGCCGCATTTCACCCTTCTTTATTCCGAGCTGTCTCATCAATCTAGCGTCTGGACATGTCTCCATTCGCTATCAATTCCGGGGTCCCAACCATGCCTCGGTGACGGCCTGTGCCACGGGGACTCATGTCATTGGAGATGCGACGCGCCTCATTGCGATTGGGGATGCTGATGTGATGGTCGCCGGGGGCGCCGAGAGTCCCGTTTGTGAACTTGGGGTCGCCGGTTTTAATGCGTGCAAAGCTTTGTCAACTCAATGGCGCGATGAACCGCAGCGAGCCAGTCGCCCTTTCGATAGCGAACGCGATGGTTTTGTCATGGGCGAAGGCGCCGGGATGGTGGTTCTAGAAGAGCGTCAACATGCGATGCAGCGGGGGGCTCGAATCTATGCCGAAATCATCGGTTATGGATTGTCAGGTGATGCCTACCACATTACCGCTCCCGCTCCTGACGGCAGTGGCGGGAGAAGAGCGATGAAAATGGCCATCGACAGAGCCCAGATTTTGCCCGAGCAACTCAGTTATATCAACGCCCATGGCACCTCCACTATGGCCGACCCGATTGAAATTTCGGCTATCGGTCAATTGGTTGGAAGGGATCACATTGCCGATATCTCTATTTCTTCCACCAAATCAGCGACCGGACATTTGCTTGGAGCGGCGGGGGCTATCGAAACCATTTTTTGCATTCTGGCGATTCGTGACCAAGTGGCTCCACCAACCATTAATCTCGAAAACCCCGTCGTTGAATCCATCTATGACTTAACAGCGCTTGAGGCAAAGTCGCGTCAGGTGCAATTTACCCTTTCCAATTCGTTTGGCTTTGGGGGTTCAAATGCGTCTCTTCTTTTGGCGCGGGACGTTTCATGACTTTGCGTCGCGCCGCTATGGCCGTATTTGTCATCGCCGCTCTTGCATTGAGCGGTGCCTTTCTCCTGATTGAGCAGGCAAAACTGCATTTCCATCAACCAGGCCTCTTTGATTCGGCGGTGTTTTTTCACATCCCGCCAGGCGCGGGCGCAAGCCAAGTTGCCGCTGATCTTGCCACACGTGGACTCATTGAATCGTTCTATGGAGTGCCGGCCGCCTTGTTTTTTAAGGAAGGGGCAAAGCGAACAAACCAATCCCAGTCCATTCGCTATGGAACATTTGATATACCGGCGGCGGCATCAATGGCCGATATTCTGGCCATTATCACCAACCCAGAGGCAAGCCGTCCGCGATTTCGTGTGCAGTTCACAGCCAGTCAAACGGGGGGTAAAATTTCGGTCGCCGAGCGACAAGCGGGCCAATCAAACTTTCAGGAGATACAAAATATTTCCGCCGGTGAAGCCATTCCCGCTGATTATTTTCACCTGCTTGATCATGAATCGTCGATTATATTTTGGGTGTCCATTCCAGAAGGGCTGACGTCATGGCAAATCGTTCAATCGCTTAAATGGGTGCCCTTTCTCGGTGGCGAGAGTGGTGAAGTGCCTCCCGAGGGTTCCCTCGCGCCCAACACCTACGAAGTCGTAAAGGGTTTAGGGCGTCAAACCTTGTTGAGAGATATGCAAGTGGCTCAAGAGGACATATTGACCCGAGAATGGGAAAAAAAGTCAGACGATCATCCGCTTGAGACCGCCTACGAAGCCCTCATTTTAGCGTCCATTATCGAAAAAGAGACTTCTATTGATGGCGAAAGAGGGCTTGTTGCGTCGGTTTTTGTCAATCGCCTTCGCAAAAGTATGCCTTTACAAACCGATCCCACTGTCATCTATGGCATCACCGAGGGGCAAACCCCATTGGGAAGAGGCCTGCGCCAAAGCGAACTCAAGCGAGACACACCTTACAATACCTATCTCCATAAAGGTTTGCCGCCTTCACCAATCGCCAATCCAGGGCGACGGGCGATTCGGGCCGCCCTCAATCCCCAGGATTCGGATTACTTGTTCTTTGTCGCGGATGGAAAAGGGGGTCATGCATTTGCCGAGACCTACGCTGAGCACAAGAAAAATGTTCGCATCTGGCGCCAAATCGAATCTGTCGCGCCACGAAAGAATTGATGACGAACGGTATTGAGAATGTGGAGATAGGCCGTCGGGGATCATTATTGAAACCCTGATGGAAACATCTATTTGTAGAATGGAATGACAATTTTGTTGGACATATCAAATGGCGGTTGACCCCAATTCATCGGACGAAGATCTTGTCTGGAAGCGAATTCAGCGCGAGGCGGAAGAAGCCATCGCGAGGGATCAACTTCTTGATATAATTTACCGCCCGGCCGTTCTTGATCATCCCTCCTTTGAAGCCGCGCTGGCCAACCAATTTGCACGAAAGCTTCAATCAAGAGAGTTCAATCACACTGAACTCGAGGACCTCGCGCGGCAGGCCCACGAAAATGACCCGACTCTGGGTCAAGCAGGAAGAGCTGATATCATCGCTGTGTTTGATCGCGACCCGGCCTGTCATACCTTTATTCAACCACTGTTGTATTTTAAGGGTTTTCAAGCCTTACAATGTTATCGAATTGGTCATTTTCTATGGAAAGAGAAGCGGCATGAGATTGCTTACCATGTTCAGATGCGTGTGTCAGAATTGTTTGGTGTCGATATTCATCCCAACGCGGTCATGGGACAAGGAATACTGATTGATCATGCGCACGCGATCGTGATTGGGGAGACATCCGTTGTTGGAGATAACGTGTCCATGCTGCACGCCGTCACACTTGGCGGTACCGGCAAAGAAGGCGGTGACCGCCATCCCAAAGTCAATGAAGGCGTCCTCCTCGGTGCGAGTGCCATTGTATTGGGTAACATCACCGTCGGTCATTGCTCGCGCGTCGCCGCTGGCTCTGTGGTTCTCGACGATGTGCCGCCTTGTAAGACAGTGGCGGGTGTTCCGGCGCGTATTGTGGGAGAGTCGGGTTGTGACCAACCATCAGATACGATGAACCAGTATTTTCACCCTTCAGCTTGACGGAAAAGGTCAAACGTCAGAACCGATATGGCTAGTCCAGACAAAGGGCTAGAGGAGCATCAATAGCGGGTTTTCAATATTCTCTGCGATCGCCGCTAAAAATTGGGCCGCGACGGCCCCGTCGATCACGCGGTGATCACATGACAAGGTCATCGACATGAAAGTCGCAAAGCCAACTGAGCCATCTTCATTCTCCACGGCCCTTCGCTGAGAAGCCCCCACAGCCAAGATTGACGCATGCGGCGGGTTGATCACGGCGTCAAAATTTTCAACACCAAACATACCTAGATTGGAAATCGAAAAAGTCCCGCCGGTATATTCTGATGGCATCAGTTTACGTGATTTGGCCCGGGCCGCGAGCGTCTTCATTTCCACCGACAATTGCGGCAGCGATTTGGTTTCTGCGTCGCGGATGATGGGTGTCAACAATCCGCCCTCAATGGCCACCGCGACCGCCACATCAGAGGGTTTGAATTGGAGGATTTGATCCCCGGCCCATATGGCATTTGCCGCCGGTACCTGCTGTAAAGCCAACGCTGACGCTTTGATCACAAAGTCATTGATTGAAATTCGAATATCCTGTTTGGCCATCACCTCATTGATTGAATGTCTCAAGTCCAAGAGTGAATCAATGATCATATCACGGCGCAGGTAGAAGTGTGGAATAGTGGTTTTGGCTTCGGTCAGCCGCGCCGCTACGGTCTTGCGCATACCATCCAATGGGATGGGGGTAAATTCGCGACCCTCATATTGCGTTAGAAGATCAGAGGGAGTTGCGGCCGCCGCTAACGGGGCTTGATGACCTCGAGCTTCTTCGACATCCGATTTGACGATGCGACCGTGAGGGCCTGATCCTTTAATTGATTTGAGGTCGATATTTTTTTGTGCGGCGATGCGGCGGGCGAGGGGGGTAGCAAAAATTCTTGTGTCGCTCCCTTGCTGAGGTCTTTCGTGGCGGGCGGGCGGCGGTGGCGTATCCTCAATCGCAACCTCTGTATGGGCGGCGGATTCTTCTGCGGCCGCCGGTGGTGAATCTTCCTCGTTGATGAAAGTAGACAAATTTTCTGGCAACGCTTCACCATCTTCCAGAAGAACGGCGATTGGCGTGTTGACCGCCACAATTTCGGCGCCCGCTTCGATTAGAATTTTGCCGACAATTCCCGAGTCAACCGCTTCGACTTCCATTGAAGTTTTGTCGGTTTCGATGTCGACCAGAAGATCACCTGATTCAACCGCGTCCCCTTCAGCGACATGCCATTTGGCCACACTGCCTGTTTCCATCGTCGGCGAGAGGGCGGGTAAGCGGATAATCTGAACCATAATCTCTCTTGTTACCTATAGGTGACCGAACGGACGGCTTCGACAATGTCATTTGGCGATATCAAGGCCAGTTTTTCCAAATTGGCGGCATAAGGCATCGGCACATCCTTACCCGTGCAATTGATGACCGGCGCGTCAAGCCAATCAAAAGCCTCTTGCATAATGACCGAGCTGACATAATTGCCAATCGAACAGACCGGCCAGCCTTCCTCAATGGTGACGCATCGATTGGTCTTCTTGACCGATTCAATGACGGTGGCCGTATCCATCGGCCGAAGTGTACGTAAATCAATGATCTCGGCATCTATACCGATGTCTCGTAACATCTCGGCGGCGCGTAAAGTGTGAGACATTCCGATACCAAAAGAGACGAGAGTGACATCATTGCCCTGTTGCCAAATTCTCGCTTTGCCAATCGGCACGGTAAAGTCCTCATCAATGGGGACGTCAGATTCATGGCTGTAGAGAATTTCATTCTCAAGAAAGATGACAGGATTGTCGTCGCGAATGGCTGATTTCAAGAGACCCTTGGCATCAGCGGCAGAAAAGGGTTGGATCACTTTGAGGCCAGGGATATGCGAATACCATGCCGCATAATCTTGGCTATGCTGCGCCGCCACGCGCGCGGCCGCGCCATTGGGGCCCCGAAAAACAATCGGGCATCCCATCTGCCCCCCCGACATATAAAGAGTTTTAGCCGCCGAGTTGATCATTTGATCCATGGCTTGCATGGCAAAATTAAAGGTCATAAATTCCACGATAGGACGCAGGCCCGCAAAAGCCGCCCCAACGCCTAAACCCGTAAATCCATGTTCCGTAATCGGCGTATCCACCACACGTCTTTCCCCAAACTCTTCAAGGAGTCCCTGCGAAATCTTATACGCGCCTTGATATTCGGCGACTTCTTCTCCCATCAGGAAGACCATCTCGTCACGCCGCATCTCTTCGGCCATCGCATCGCGCAGAGCGGTTCGTACATCCGTGCGGAGTGTCTCACTTACGCCGTGAGGTTGTTCAACTTTTGGAGGGGGCGCCGCTTCGGTGATCACTTCAGGAGTCTTGGGCGCCGCCTCAGTGATCACCTCAGAAGTCTTGGGCGGCGCTTCGGTGACCACTTCAGGAGGGGGTGAAGCCGGAATAGACATCTCGTCGCCATCGATTTCAAGGATAGCTATAGGGGTATTGATGGGAATATTCTCACTGCCCTCGGCGACCAAGAGTTCTAACACCGTGCCGTCTTCTTGTGCGTCCACTTCCATTGTCGACTTATCGGTCTCAATTTCAGCGACGAGATCGCCGATTGAGACAGAGTCACCCGCCGCGACGAGCCACTTGGTCAGAGTTCCGGTTTCCATCGTCGGCGAGAGCGACGGCATTAGGACTTCAAATTTCATCAATATCCTTCCGAAATCACTTACGAATGCGATACGGCCATCTTAACGATAGACATCGGTGTAGAGTTCCTTCACATCAGGCTCGGGACTAGCCTTGGCAAAATCAGCGGCACTATTGACCAAGGCACGAATGTCCTTGTCAATCTTCTTAATATCGTCCTCATTGACACTTTTTAGCGCCAGTAAGCGGACTCGCACCATATCAATCGGATCTTGCTCACCCCGAACTTTCTGCACTTCCTCGCGGCTGCGGTATTTGGCCGGATCCGACATCGAATGTCCCCGATAACGGTAGGTGAGCAATTCCAGAATGTAGGGGCCACCACCGCCACGGCAATGTTTGGCGGCCCGCTCTCCCGCTTCTTTGACCGCCACGACATCCATGCCGTCCACCATCTCACTCGGAATCTCGAAAGCGGCACCACGGGTATGAAATTCAGGTGTTGAAGAGGCGCGTTCAGTTGAGGTTCCCATCGCATATTGATTGTTCTCAATGACAAAAATAACGGGAAGTTTCCACAGCGAAGCCATGTTGAAGGTCTCGTAAATCTGTCCTTGATTGGCGGCCCCATCACCAAAATAGGTGAAGGTAATATTGTCAGTTTGCAAATATTTATCGGCGAACGCGAGACCTGCGCCTATCGGCACTTGCGCCCCGACAATACCATGTCCACCATAAAAATGACGCTCTTTGCTGAACATGTGCATCGAGCCCCCTTTTCCACAGGAATATCCACCTTGGCGGCCGGTCAATTCGGCCATCACCCCATTGGGATGCATCCCACAGGCGAGCATATGACCGTGATCACGATAAGCGGTGATTCGTTTATCACCCTTGATGGCGACCGCTTCAAGACCGGTGACGACGGCCTCCTGTCCAATGTAGAGATGACAAAAACCGCCGATATGCCCCATGCCGTATAATTGTCCTGCTTTTTCCTCAAAACGTCGGATCAACAACATGCTCTTATAATATCCAAGCAACTCGTCTTTAGTCGGTTTTTGGGTGCGGCGACGTCTTTGAGCGGCCATTTGCAAGTTATCCCCTGCTGTCATCACGAGATTGGAGGGCGTAAATGAACTTATAAAGGCAATGCGATCAAAATTCTAGTTCTCGCAGAAGCGAGCTCCCATCATCTTTCATCGATCACTTGATAATGATTTCATCAACCCGAATATAACCTAAAACGGCACGGGCCCGCTCATCAAGCAAGTCAAGATCAAGATGCTCGTTGGACAAGCGGGTGGTGAGGTTTTGCATGGCCTTGATATCTTGATTCAATTGGTCGAGCTCCCGTTGCAGTTCAACCGCTTGATCTTCGATCTGAATGCGACGAAAAATGCCATTCTCACCTTTCATCGCCGAATGTAAGAAATAGGTGCAAAGCAACAGCACGCCGCCAAAACAAAAAATGACCGAAATTTTTGGTAATTTGATTCGACGACGTTTGGACATTAATTTCTCTCACAAAGATGGCCATGGTTTAGCATATTGTCTCGCTAAATTGAACGTCATTTTGACCCCCTCATTGATTTCGATGGCATCAATGCGACAATCCCTGGCAATGACCGCCCCTCCATCCACTCCAGAAAGGCTCCGCCAGCGGTGGAGACATAGGTCAATTTATCTAAAAGTTGGGCCGCGTTTAGCGCCGAAATCGTATCGCCGCCACCGGCGAACGACAACAACGAATTTTGTTCGGTAAGAGCGGCAATCGCTTTGGATAGCGCATCTGTCCCCCGATGGAAGGGGTGAATTTCAAAGGCACCAACGGGTCCGTTCCAAATCAATGTTCGAGATTTTTGCAGCCATCCTTCAATTTGTTGACTCGTCTTAGGTCCAATATCCACAATCATCCGATCCGCCGGACACTCAGACTCGTCGGTGATAAACTCAAAAGCAGAACCCGAATCCAGTTGAGCGGCGATCGTCCAATCGATGGGCAAAACAAGTTGACACACGGAATGAGTTGCTTTGGCGATAAGGGTTCTCGCGACATCAAGCATTTCGGGTTCAACCAAAGACAAACCGACCGACTTTCCTTGCGCGGCCCGAAATGTATTGGCCATCGCCCCGCCGACAAATAACGTATCAGATGTGTCCAATAAATGGTCTATCAAATTGATTTTAGTTGAAATTTTTGAACCACCCACAATAGAAAAAAGTGGGCGTTGTGGTCGGCTGAGTGCTTGTGTCAAAGCGTTAAGTTCCGTTTCCATCAAGCGGCCCACACAAGCAGGAAGATAACGCGTGATGGCCACGATTGAGGCATGTGAGCGGTGCGAGGCGGAAAAGGCGTCATTGCAATAGACATCTCCGAGTTCGCCAAGAGCGGCGGCGAACGCCGTATCATTTTTTTGTTCGCGAGAATCGAACCTTAAATTTTCGAGAAGGACAATGTCACCGGGATTGGCACGGTGAATCGTTGCATGCGCTTCAGGCCCTAGTAAAGTGTCGCTGAACCAGACCGTCGCGCCCATGATGTCAGAAATGGGTTGGACGAGGGCTTTGAGTGAATAGGATTTATCTTGAGACGATTTCGGCCGTCCTAGGTGCGAGATGACGATCGGAATCCCACCTTTGGTTATGATCGCATCAAGCGTCGGTTTGCTGCGTTCAATCCTCGTCAAGTCTTGAACAATGCCATCAACAATTGGCACATTATAGTCCACACGCGTGAGGATGCGTCGCCCTTGGAGTGGGATGTCATCAAGACGCGTCCAACCTACAGTCTTGGACATCAATTAAGGCATTTGGAGATGATTGAGGCCACACAAGTTAATTTATTGACAAGCCATCATCATCTGGTTGGCGGTGTCCAACATGCGGTTTGAGAAACCCCACTCATTGTCATACCAAGTGAGAATACGACACAAATGCCCTCCCTCCATCACCCGCGTCTGATCAAGATGAAAAATCGAAGAATGGGGATCATGGTTAAAGTCAATGGAGACCGCCTTGTACTCTGTATAACCGAGAATGCCCGATAGTTGACCAGAGGCGGCTTTGACGATGGCCGCGTTGATCTCTTCGGCGTCAGTGGGTCGGGAGGCTTGAAAGGTCAAGTCAACAACCGAGACGTTGGGGGTCGGCACGCGAATGGCGACACCATCAAGTTTACCGGCCAGTTCTGGTAACACCAAACCGACAGCACGTGCAGCGCCCGTCGATG
The DNA here is from genome assembly GCA_022824005.1 of Paracoccaceae bacterium. Classification (GTDB taxonomy): domain Bacteria; phylum Pseudomonadota; class Alphaproteobacteria; order Rhodobacterales; family Rhodobacteraceae; genus JAPOXR01. Next base: position 41,922 of record JAJEBG010000023.1, on the reverse strand, counting down.
TGGGAATCATTGACATGGCCGCCGCCCGCGCTCGATAAAAGTCTTTATGCACCGCATCAAGAACGGGCTGATCACCTGTGTAGCTATGGACGGTTGTCATAAATCCATTCTCAATTCCCACATGATCGGCAAGGACCTGTGCCACAGGTGCCAAGCAGTTGGTGGTACAAGAGGCGTTTGAGACCACCAAGTCATCGGCTTCAAGAATCGAATGGTTGACCCCAAAGACAACAGTTTTGTCAGCTTCTTGGGTCGGCGCTGAGACCAGCACCTTGCTGACTCCGTTCGTTAAATGGCGTGAAGCCGCGTCTCGGTTGGTAAATATTCCGGTGCATTCAAGCGCGATGTCGACGTCGCTCCAAGGTAATTTTTCGGGTTCTCGTTCTGCCGTCACTTTGATGACGCCCGTCCCAATATCAATAAAATCGTTACCCGTTCGAATGTCTCCGGGAAAACGACCATGCACCGAGTCGAATCTCAGAAGATGGGCTAAATGGTTCACCGGTGCCAAATCGTTAATGGCCGTGATTGCTACATCTTTGCGCCCAGATTCTATCAAGGCACGCAAAACGTTGCGGCCAATCCGTCCGAATCCGTTAATTCCTGCCGTATAGGTCATCCTTTACTCCATTCGTCATTATGCCACCTGTCTTTGCTAAGGTGCGCCAATCTCGACCTGATTGCAACAATCACAATAAATCTTGCGCCTTTGTGACGATGGCCTCCGTCGTGATCTGAAAATGTCGATAAAGATCATCCGCCGGCGCTGAAGCCCCGAAACTTTTCATTCCAACAAAGGCGGCGCGATTGTAGCGACCCCTCTCTCCATATAACCATCGGTCCCAGCCGTCGCGCACACCCGCTTCCACAGCCACTCGAACGGCACGGCTCGGCAAGACTCGCTTTCGGTAAACCTCGTCTTGCGCGGCAAACTTCTCCCAACAAGGCATCGAGACCACGCGGGTGCCAATACCCGCCATCTCTAAAATCTCTCGGGCGGCCATCGCAAGTGAGACTTCGGAGCCGGTGGCCATGAGAATGACTTTTCGAGGGCGAGAGGCTTCAGCGAGAATATAGGCACCGAGGGCACATTTGTTGGCACGATGAAATTTTGTTCGAAGTGTCGGTAATGATTGGCGTGTTAAGACAAGAACCGAAGGTGTGTGTTCCTCTTCGAGTGCCAATTGCCAAGCCTCGGCGGTCTCCATCGTATCGCAGGGGCGAAACACGTTCAAATTAGGCGTGGCCCGCAGCATCGCCAAATGTTCAACGGGCTGATGTGTGGGGCCGTCTTCGCCCAGTCCAATCGAGTCATGCGTCATAACATAGGTGACATTAAGCCCCATTAACGCCGAGAGACGGATGGAGGGGCGGGCGTAATCTGTAAAGCAAAGAAAGGTGCCTCCATAGGCCCTCACGCCGCCATGCAACACCATCCCATTCATCGCAGCCGCCATACCATGTTCCCGAATGCCATAGTGGACATAACGGCCGCCCCGGTTGTCCTCGGAGAAAAGACCTAAATCTGCAGTCTTGGTGTTGTTTGAACCTGTCAGATCCGCGGAACCGCCAATCATTTCCGGTAAGAGGGGGTTGATCTCCTGCAGAACCTTCTCGGACGATTGTCGCGTCGCACAACGTGGTTGATCTTTAGCCACCGATCGCTTGATCTGGTTGATACACGTTGCCAATCGAGGGGGCAGTTGATTCGTTAGAACACGTTCCAGTTCGCGCCGCCGGATTTTAGGCAATTGATCAACTCGCCGCTGCCAATCAAGACATTCGCTAGCGCCTTGCTTTCCAATCTCCAACCATTGTTCACGAATCGCCGCAGGCACGTCGAAGGGAGGGTAGGGCCAATGATAGGCAGACTTTGTCGCGGCAATTTCCTCAACCCCCAGGGGGCTGCCATGTGAGGACGACTGGCCCTGTTTATTCGGTGACCCAAAGCCAATGATCGACTTAAACGCAATCATTGTTGGCGAGGCATGTTTTTTGGCACTCGACAGGGCCGCGTCAATGGCCATTGGATCATGCCCATCACAGTGGAGCACCTGCCAATCATAAGATTCGAAACGTTTCATTTGATCGGTTCGATCTGACAACGAGACAGGGCCGTCAATGGTGATGTCATTGTCATCAAACAGCACAATCAAACGTGAGAGCTTGAGTTTGCCGGCCAGCGAAGCCGCTTCGTGACTGATGCCTTCCATCAAGCAACCGTCACCCACCAAGACATACACGTGATGATCAAATATTCTTTTGCCAAACCTTTGGCGCAGTGACTCCTCGGCCATGGCCATACCCACCGCGTTAGCCAATCCTTGACCCAAGGGGCCCGTAGTCGTTTCAATTCCAGCGCCATGGCCAAATTCAGGATGCCCCGTTGTCAAGGCGTTCAACTGGCGAAAATTCTTCAGCTGATCAAGGGTAAAATCTTTGTAACCGGTGAGATGAAGCAGCGCATAAATCAGCATTGAGCCATGTCCAGCTGATAAAACAAAGCGATCACGATCGGGCCAAGCGGGATCAGAAGCGTCGAACTTCAAATGTTTCTCAAATAAAACCGTGGCGACATCGGCCATCCCCATCGGCATTCCCGGATGGCCGGAATTGGCCGCCTGTACCGCGTCCATCGATAAAGCTCGAATGGCACAGGCCCGTTGCCAATGTTCGGGATGTCGGTCAATGAGTTCGTTGATTCGCACGGGTAGAGCCCCCTCATTCTTGATAGCCAGTATTCTGAGTCGAAGCGGTAAGAAAGTCCACTGAATTCTCTCTCGCAATTGCTCCGTATTTTGGACTATTATAGGGGATTGGTCAGGAACAAAAGTTGCAGATGAAAAACAATGGAGACAAACTGATTAGGCGGCTCGAAATTGCCTGTCAACGTATGAACAGATCTCTGGATTCGCAAAAAATTGTCTCGTCGAGTGAGGTCAAGAAACTATCCAATGAACTCAGAGCAGCGCGACAAAAGATTTCGTCACTTGAGTTGACACTCGTTGAATGTGAAGCCAAATCAAAGGCCCTTGAAAAGACCAGCCACGAGCTAGCGGAGCTCCGAGCCGCACGTTCCCGCGATCTCGAAGAAGTCGCGGCAATAATGGCCGAAATGCAGAAATTAAAAGGTGGCTAGGTCAACCGTGGTTAGAACGATAGAGATTGTGGTCGCGGGACGCCATTATTCCGTCGCTGTTGACCTGTCGGAGGGCGATGCGGCGAGTCGCGCCGCCAAACTCCTGCAGCAGACACTCAACCGCGTGAACGAGAGGAAACTTGGCAATGGTTTGGCGACCGATGAGTTGTTGCTTGCCGGGATTCTATTGGCGGATCAACTCATTGCGGCAAGAGACCGTCACGCCGCAGAAATGAGGGCGTCCCGTGAAGAAGCCAACATCAATGCCCGCCAACTAAAAGTGCTTGAAGAGTCAACCCGTCAAGCGGAAGCCATCGCTGACAAGCTTGAAACTCTCTTGTCGAAGGATCAAACTGGCGAGGAAGAAGCACTCTAGCGGGGTTATGGGGCACAATATGTGCGCCCCTCAATTGCACCAAGCAATCCTATGTATCGCGATTATGTTCGCGTATTCGGCTCGCCGCCTCTTGGTTGTAGGCGATGGCTTTGCCATCAAATAACGTATCCAACTCGCCTGATAACGTCATTTCAGTCACAATGTCGCACCCCCCAACAAATTCACCTTTGACATAGAGTTGAGGAATCGTCGGCCAGTCCGAAAATTTTTTGACTCCCTCACGAAGGTTTTCGTCAGCCAACACATTGATATCTGAGAAGGGGACTTCCATAAAATTTAAGACGCCCGCCACCCGTGAGGAGAAGCCACATTGCGGGGCCTCGCTCGTGCCTTTCATGAAGAGGACAACATCATTGTTTTTCACCAAATCACGGATGTGATTCTGAATATCTTCTGTCATAATTTATTCCATCGCTCTTGTGCTTAACGCGAGGGCGTGCAACGCCCCTTGTGAACCACTCATCAAATCTTTGAGGGCGGCATAAACCGCTCTTTGCTGCTCGACCCGGTTCATTCCCTTGAAACTCGCGTCAATGACCTCCAAGGCATAATGATTGCCGTCTCCGGCCAAATCCGTCAGCGTGACTTTGGCTTTCGGGAACACGGCCTTGATCAAATGTTCGATTTCACTCGCCTCTACCGGCATCAGAAGCCCTCCCGATAATCTCATTCTAGGTCTTTGCGCTTATCAATGCAAGGCCATGGGCGCTCCTTATAACGCACGATGATGGCGAGGTTGGCGAACGCCCGCTTCCTTGAGAATAAAATTGCGAAATGTTTGGATTCTGACCGAATCTCGCAATTCAATGGGGTAGGCGAGATAAACGTCAATTTGATTGGATTGAAACTCGGGCAAGATTCGCACCAAATCAGGAAAATGGCTTTCAAGATAGTCCGGTAAAATCCCAATACCTAGATCGTTGCGGGTGGCTTGCAACACGCCATAATAATTATTGACCGTCAAATAGGATTGAAAATCCATTGAAAACAGTTGGTCAACAAATTTTTGTGTGACACTGTCCGGAGGCCGGCTTCCGCCCTGGCAAATGATTCGATGATGCACCAAGTCTTCCATTTGCTTGGGCGCGTTTGTGCTCGAGAGATAACTCTCGGAGGCAAACAGACGCATTGATGTTGACATCAATTTGCGACGAATGAGATCCGCTTGAGAGGGTTCCTTCATCCGAATCGCGATGTCTGCTTCTCGCATGGGCAGGTCAAGCACACGCTCATCAAGAATCAGGTCAATTTTGAATTTGGGATGTTTTTGATAGAGTGAAGCCAACCGGGGAGCGAGCCAAAGATTTCCAAAACCAACCGAGGTGGTGACCCGCAATTCGCCGCATATGCCGTCTTTGGCGTCATGTAAACGGGCCAATGTTGAGTCGAGCCGCTGCGACATGGATTGCGTTGAGTCAAAGAGCAATTCACCTTGTTCAGTGAGAATCAAGCCGCGCGCATGACGATGAAAGAGCGTGAGCGACAGCGATTCCTCAAGAGCGCTGATTTGTCGACTCACCGCTGATTGACTGACACGTAGAGTTTCTCCAGCCCGTGTTAAACTGCCTTCCTTTGCTACAGCATTGAATATTCTGAGTTTATCCCAATCCATAGGATTCTCCTTGAGTGACGGCGGCAGAAATGTTTCGGCTCGACACCATGTTGAGCCACGAAACCGCTTTAACAAATGACCGATTAACCCTAAAATGACATTTGATTTTTCCACTATCAAGGGATGATTTGAAGGTATGGCAGAAAAGGTGCGGCTCTCGGACCGATATGACCTTTCCTGTTCGACCGCTCTACTGAACGGCACTCAGACTCTGGTTCGCTTGTTGTTGACACAGAGAGAATTGGACAGACGGGCGGGTTTAAAAACAGCCGGGCTTGTCACCGGATATCGAGGCTCGCCGCTTGGCGCGGTTGATATGCAATTGAATCGCGCCCAGTCTGAACTCGGATCGGCGGATATACTTTTTCAGCCGGCTTTGAATGAAGACCTAGCGGCGACCGCCCTGTGGGGTTGTCAACAGGCCGAACTGCGTGGAGAAGGCCGCCACGACGGAGTCTTTGGTCTCTGGTATGGCAAGGGTCCGGGTGTCGACCGCTCGGGTGATGTGTTGCGGCACGCCAATTTTGCTGGCACCTCTCCTTATGGTGGGGTGCTGATGGCATTAGGCGATGACCATACAGGAGAAAGTTCAACGACGCTTCACCAGTCGGAATGGGCCCTCGTCGATGCCTATATTCCCATTCTCTCCCCGGCCGGTGTCCAAGAAATCCTTGATTTTGGGCTCTTTGGCTATGCCTTATCAAGATATTCCGGCAATTGGGTCGGAATTAAATGTATGAAGGAAACAGTGGAAGCCACATCCGTCGTGCAGAGCGACTGTAACAACATCCGATTCCATTATCCTGAATTCCAAATGCCTCCGGGCGGTCTGAATATTCGTCTGACCGACACGCCCGAGGCGCAAGAAGCGCGCACGATGAATTTTCGTCGACATGCCGCTGAAGCCTTCGGTCATGCCAATCGAATCGACCGACGAGTGCATGGCCAGAAGGGGGCTAAAATTGGTATTATGGCGGCCGGAAAGAATTGGCTTGATGTCGTTCACGCGCTGCAACTCCTTGATATCAATCATGATGAGGCGAAGCGGCTCGAACTCACAACTTATAAGGTGGGGTTGACGTGGCCACTCAATGAGATTGGATTTGCTCACTGGGCCAAGGGTTTAAATTTAATCATTGTCGTCGAGGAAAAACGCAAACTGATTGAACCACAAATCAAGGACATATTGTTTAATGAGCGACAAGGGCGGCGGGTATATGGACGCCAGGACGCCCAAGGCCAAGTTTTATTTCCCACTAGCTACGCCCTTGACCCGGTATTCATTGCCCAAAAACTGGGGAATATTCTTATTGATGAAGGCCGCGCTAGTGAGAAAATCAAGGCAAAATTATCACGCTTAGACGACATCCAGTCACGCTATAATGTCGATGATCTGACCTCCCGACTTCCCTATTTCTGCTCCGGCTGTCCGCACAATACATCCACCAAAATCCCGCCAAACTCGCGCGCTTACGCCGGCATTGGCTGCCATTATATGGTTCAATGGATGGACCGCGACACCGTTGGATTTACCCACATGGGCGGGGAAGGGGCGAACTGGATTGGTGAAGCCCCATTTTCAACCCGCGAACATGTCTTCCAAAATATTGGCGATGGCACTTACAACCATTCGGGGATCATGGCCATCCGCGCGGCGGTGGCCGCCCACACCAACATGACCTTCAAAATTCTTTATAATGACGCGGTCGCCATGACCGGGGGACAAAAGAACGATGGAGACCTCTCGGCGGCGAAAATCGCCCACGAGTTGGAGGCCATCGGGGTCAAGAAGACAGTGATCGTTTATGATCCAAGTGAAGATATTGATTTTCAAGCCTTTCCTCATCGAATGGAACGTCAAGAGCGGGGCCATCTCAACGAGGTTCAACAACGCCTCAGTACGATTGAAGGTGTCACTGCTATTCTTTTTGTGCAAACCTGCGCGGCTGAAAAACGCCGCCGCCGAAAACGAGGCCAGTTTGCCGATCCAGACAAACGAGTCTTTATCAATACGGATGTGTGCGAAGGATGTGGGGATTGCGGTTTGCAATCGAACTGTGTGTCGATTGTGCCCATTGAGACTGAATTGGGTCGCAAACGCGCCATTGACCAGTCAAGCTGTAACAAAGACTTCAGTTGTTTGAACGGGTTTTGTCCCTCCTTTGTGACTCTCACAAACGCCAAAATTCGTGTCGCCCAACCGGCTGATTACACCCTACCCGACCTTCCTCAACCGGAAATCCCAGACATCGATCACACGCACAATATTGTGATCACCGGCGTCGGGGGCACCGGCGTTGTCACCATTGGCGCGATTTTGGCGATGGCCGCCTATCTCGACAATAAGGGCGCCGGCATGATTGAAATGGCCGGACTCGCCCAAAAGGGTGGGGCGGTACAAATCCATTGCCGCATCGCCCGTCAACCATCCGATATTTCTGCTATCCGTGTCGCCAATGGTGAAGCACATTGCGTGATTGGTGGTGATTTGGTGGTCACCGCTGGCACCGCCGAAATGTTGGCTCTTACGCAACATGGCAAAACGCAAGCCGTCGTCAACACGCATGAGACCATCACCGGCGATTTTACGCGCGATACCGAGTTCCGCCTTCCCTTTGACTCTCTGAAACAAAGATTGCTTGCTCAACTCGGCGCCGACCAAGTGACGTTGGCCAATACATCTGAATTATCACGATATCTTCTCGGTGATTCGATCTATTCCAACATCATGCTTATGGGAGCGGCTTGGCAGCGGGGGAGTCTGCCGCTTTCTATGGACTCCATAGAAACGGCGATCCGGCTCAATGGCGCGTCAATTGAGAAAAATTTATCCGCTTTAGCGATTGGCCGATGGATAGCCATTGATCAGTACGAGGTCGAGAAACAGGCCAATTCGAGGCGGCCATCCGATACCAAACTCTCACCTTATGCCTATCGGGTTGAACATCTAAACGCGCATAGTGGAAAGAAAAAAGTTAAGAAATATCAATATTTTGTTGATCGTTTTTCACAAACACCACTTCACGATGACGTGATACGCAACTATCATCGGGTTCTCGCCGTCAAAGACGAATATGAAGTGGCTCGGTTGCATTTACAATCCATGAAAAAAGCACTTCGTGAGTTTGAGGAGGGTTTTCGGATGCATTTTCATTTGGCCCCGCCTTTTTGGCCGGGCAAAACGCCCGATGGCCGACCACGGAAACGAGAAGTTGGCCCGTGGATATTGCCAATGTTTTCCTTCCTCGCCAGAATGAAATTTTTGCGGGGCACAGTTTTTGATGTTCTCGCCTTGAGCCATGAGCGTCAGTTGCAGAAGAAATGGACACAAACCTATGAGCAGGACATGGACATGCTTCTCACCAAACCTGATTGGCATCATCTTGAAGCTGCCAAAGAATTAGCCAATTTACCTCAAAGGGTTCGGGGGTTCGGGCCTGTTTGGGAAAAAAACTATCACGAGGCCATGTCGTCACGACATCAATTGCTCAAGACTCTCAATGAAATTAAACCGACTGAGTTTCTGCAGGCCGCTGAATAGCGGTCAGCCAATTTTCTGAATTCTGAAACTCGATTGGTTTTGACTTTGTTGGACATCTAAGAGGAGATGACCATTTTCATGACAGTAATGAGGGATATCAATATGGGCCGCCGGATCGTCAGCTTTGACAATGAGTTGATCACCCGATTGCAAATCGCGCATCTGTTTGATGACTCGCAGTACCGGAAGGGGGCAGAGAAGTCCGATGGTATCGAGATGTTGGGTTCGTGCCATGACAATCAAGCATAAAACCAATATCGCCGCCTGTCCAAATGGATTCATCGCTTTATCCGACCTCAATTATGTCTTCGAGCTGATGATGAGATCATGTTTGGAATAGATATACTCGACGCTGGTTTTCTGACGGGTCTCACAATCGCGCTCGCGGCCGGTATGATCAGTTTCATCTCGCCATGTGTGCTGCCCATTGTTCCAGCTTATCTCGCCTATATCAGTGGCATGTCGTTTCGAGAATTTTCGGAGAGTCGTCAACGGGGAGAGATCGTCCTATTGGCGCTTTGTTTTGTCTTGGGCTTATCGGTTGTCTTTTTATTGCTCGGCGCGGCGGCCTCAACACTCGGCGCTTATCTCCTCGCGCATCAGATCCTTTTGGCCCGCGTCGCCGGAATTGTCATTATGATTTTTGGTCTGCACTTTCTTGGTGTTTTTTCGATGCCGTGGCTAGATCGAGAATGGCGAGTCAACGCCGAGATGGCGAAAGGAGGGTCGCTTATTGGAGCTTTTGTTCTTGGTCTCGCTTTTGCCTTTGGTTGGACCCCTTGTATTGGTCCTATTTTGGGGGCGGTGCTGTCATTGGCGGCGCAAGAGGAATCTGTGGGACGGGGGAGTGCGCAATTAATGGCTTATGCTGTTGGACTCGGACTTCCTTTTGTCCTCGCCGCGGCCTTCATCGAACGCGCCACGCGCGCCATGAATCGGATCAAAGAATGGATGCCCATCATCGAAAAAGGGATAGGACTTCTTTTGCTCGGTGCCGGTGTGTTGCTGATCACAGGTGGTTTTGCATCGGTATCCTACTGGCTTCTTGAAACTTTACCAATGCTCGAGCGCGTCGGATAACCGGCCCGATCTTTCCAATAGGCGACGATGAACAAGCGAATCGCTGACGAGAGACCGCCATTGTCATCGCCTCTCAAAGCATCAATCTGCGTCACGAGCGAGGCCAAAGAGCAGTCACGCCGATGGGCAATGACTTTTAATTCGTCCCAAAACTCTGGCTCCAATGAGATACTGGTCTGGTGACCACAGATCGTCAGCGAACGTTTGATAGGGCGCATTATTTCATCCAAAATGGCGCCAGAATCCTAGCGAGTTTGGCCGTCAACATCGCATTCGTGTGGCTTTGGGATCAAAGAGCGGTTGAATTGAAGCCTCGGCGAGGACCGATGAGCCCGCCCCCTCAATCGCATATTTGGAGGACAAGAGTTTTGTCTCCCAACCATCCTCACAGGGCACATAACCGAGCACCGATAATGACAACGCGAGTCTCTGCTAAAGGTTGAGGAGGCACAACGTACCCTAACTGTGGCTTACCTGAACCAACTTGAGCCTCTCGTTCGATATAGCCCTTGCTATCCCGAGCCGTTCGTGACCTTTCCGCTGATTCGTCATGGACGCTTTTTCTGATTCGCCGGTGAGATCATTGTCTCGACGCGAACAATCTCGTCAAACCGGCTTTCGTTGACAAAGCCAAGCCGTACCGCTTCTTCTTTGAGTGTGGTTCCCTTGGCATGGGCTTCTTTAGCAATTTTGGCGGCTTTGTCATAACCAATCTCGGGTGCCAAAGCTGTCACAAGCATCAATGACTGATTGAGTCCTTCTTCAATTCGGGCACGGTTGGCTTGAATGCCTAACACACAATGATGCGTGAAAGTGGTGAGACAATCACCTAGTAACTGAACGGATTGCAAAACATTGTAAGCGATCATGGGTTTATAGACATTGAGTTCAAAATGTCCCTGACTGCCGGCAAAGCCCACTGACGCGTCATTGCCCATGACATGGGCGCACACTTGAGTCACAGCTTCGGCTTGGGTCGGATTGACTTTGCCGGGCATAATTGACGAACCCGGCTCATTTTCTGGTAAGATCAATTCACCGAGGCCGCATCGAGGCCCGGACGCAAGCAAGCGAATGTCGTTGGCGATCTTGAATAGCGATGCGGCGCAGGTCTTCAACGCGCCTGACATTTCAACCAACGCGTCATGCGCCGCGAGTGACTCGAACTTGTTCACCGATGTCGAAAAAGGCAGTTCTGTGAGCTCGGACAATTTTGCTGCAAAGCATTTATCCCATCCAACCCGTGAATTCAAACCGGTTCCCACCGCTGTGCCACCTTGGGCGATGGGATAGAGATTATTAAGGGCATGATGGATACGTTGCCAAGCCTGCGCCATTTGCCTTCGATAACCCGAGAATACCTGTCCGAGGGTCACCGGTGTGGCATCCTGTGTATGGGTCCGCCCCACCTTGATAATGTCGGAGAATTCTTTCTCTTTGGCACCTAAAGCCTCTTCAAAGATTCGAAGAGCAGGAAGAAGATGGTGGCTCACTTCCGACACCACAGCGATATGCATCGCTGTGGGAAAAGTGTCATTTGAGGATTGACAGAGATTGACATGATCATTGGGATGAACCGGTGATTTTGATCCGATTTTTCCCCCGAGCTTTTCATTGGCACGGTTGGCAATCACTTCATTGGCATTCATATTGGACTGGGTACCTGAACCGGTTTGCCAGACAGAAAGGGGAAAATGGGAATCAAGCTGCCCAGCGGCGACTTCGGCCGCCGATTCGACGATCGCCTCGCCAATCTTTCTATCCATAAGGCCGAATTCCATATTCGTCATGGCCGCGACCTGTTTAATCAAACCGAGCGCATGGACCAGCGAGAGCGGTTGTTTCTCCCAGCCAATGGGAAAATTCTTGATTGAGCGCTGTGTCTGCGCCCCCCAGTAACGATCCTGAGGCACATCAACTGTGCCGAAACTATCGGTTTCAACTCTTGTTTTCATCACTTGTCTCGCTCATGGATACCAAGTTGAGCGGTATTATTTCTTGCGAAAACTGTCGAGACTGACCACCTTTGCCGATGACTTCTTTTTCTTGGCTTTTTTCTTTTCACTGCCAAAAGCCTTTGATTGCACAATCAATGGCAGCAGTGAAAATTCGACACCGGCCCCCGGGTCCGCAAAGGCCGTGATGGCACTGTAGGGGATGTATAAAGTCTCATAATCGTTATTGAAATTGAGCGTGATCCAAAATCCACCTTGATGAGCCTTCAAATTCTCAAACCAGTGCTGGATGACAATTTGCATTTCATTGGGATGCTCGTTGAGAAGCCAATCGGAGATCACAACCCCCTTATGACGAGTGTGAAATGAAATCATGAAATAGTTGGGAGAAGACAAACCCTCATTTTCGACTACTTTCAGTACTTTACCGATCATTTCACGAAAGGCCTCAGCCATAATTTCTGGATAATTGATGGCGCCCATGGCGATTTTCCCCCTTAACTTGGACTCGACTTTAGCGATCAAAAAGCCACAGATTTTGATAAGAAATGCAGGCTTCTGTTGCCGGGTGCCTGCAAACCCCGCCGATGCGTGCTAGGGCACCGGACGAATGTTCCGCGTGTCCGCGCTGGCTTAAGCAGCGAGTCGAAGCGGAGCACGATTGTCATTGGCAATTGTGCAAATCGGACCGATAACGGCGGTTCCCCACCGAGCAAAAGCTGACACCTTTACGCGTTCGTCGATCCTGTTTCGGCCCCATAATAACCTGAATCCCCCAATGAAGGAGTTTTGGTGGAGCCGCCGGGTACCGCCCCCGGGTCCGATCCGTTTATTGCGTGCGCCTTTATTGCCATATTTCCTAATAGGAACTGATAGGAGATATAACATGCGCTGATCGGCATTTCAAGACTTTCATGGCGGCCCCCAAACCGCCAACGTTTCACCCGTGGCAAAATCTCATCGTGATGCCTTTACCACACTCCCGTATTGGGCATGCTCATCCATGGCTCGCGAGGCGGCAGTGATCCTCCTCTCTGAAGGAGCTCAATGGATATATTGTCGGGCGAGCGGACAAAAGCCATATAACCATCTCGAGGGGGCCGATTGATGGTGACACCATGATCCATCAAATGTTGACATGTCTCATAAATGTCATCGACTTGGTAGGCGAGGTGGCCAAAATGTCGACTGTCAGAGGGCAACTGCTCGTCGCCATCCCAGTTAAAGGTCAATTCCAACGGGCATTCCGATTGATTCGGGGGCGCAAGGAAGACCAAAGTGAAACGGCCCGTCTCACTCTCCTTGCGTCGAGTCTCCGTCAATCCCAGAAGATTGTAAAATTCTATAGATTTTTGCAAATCCAGAACCCGAACCATCGTGTGCAAATATTTAAGGCTCATCGGTTGTCTTACCCTTTTTTGAATGTCAATTAGACGATAGAAGATTCCCCCATGCACCGCAATCATGAGGGATTGGGAGAAAAAATGATTGTCAATTCAGAACAGGCGGGCGAAATCCAAGCCCAACGCAAAGCGATTCAATCCACGCGGCGGGTTATCAGTGATGGGTTAGAAGACATTCTTTATGAGGCCCAGCCCGTCCTTGATCATGGTTTCGTGCGCGTGATTGATTATCTCGGTAATGACAGTTCGATCGTCCAAGCGGCACGTGTTTCTTATGGTTCAGGGACTAAGAAAGCCCGTGGTGATGAAGGCTTAATTCGTTATTTGATGCGGCATCGTCATTCCACGCCCTTCGAAATGTGCGAGATCAAACTCCATGTCAAACTGCCTATATTTGTGGCCCGTCAATGGATCCGCCATCGCACAGCCAACGTGAATGAATATTCAGCACGCTATTCCATCTTGGATCGTGAATTCTATATTCCGGAGGCCGCTACGCTCGCCGCTCAATCGACGAGCAACGCCCAGGGACGAGACGAAATATTACCCGAGAATGAAGCGAAGGCGGTGATTTCCTACCTCAAATCGCATAGTGAAGCCTCATATGACGGCTACAAGAAAATGCTCGCTGATGAGGGCAAACTCGGCTTGGCACGCGAGTTGGCGCGAATGAATCTCCCGGCCAACATCTATACCCAATGGTATTGGAAAATCGATCTCCACAATCTTTTTCGGTTCATTTCACTGCGCGCTGATACTCATGCCCAATATGAAATCCGCGCCTATGCCGATGTGATTGGCCAGTTGACGAAACGTTGGGTCCCCATCGCTTGGCGCGCCTTCTCTGATTATGAAACCGGAGGTGCGCATCTCTCGGCGGCTCAAACCAAATGTGTGAAAGCGATGTTGATGGGGACGGAAATCAATCAAGAAAATTCCGGTATGTCGCCAAGAGAATGGAATGAATTCAAGGATTTGTTGAACATTTCTGAGTCAGTTTGATGACGATTTGCGAATCAACAAATAATCAATGGACAACGGTCCCGCCCCCTTAAGTGCGATAACGACAAGCAAAAACACCCAGAAAGTCCGCTGGTCAAGAATGAGTGAATTCGGTACTCCGTCAAACCAGTGTCCAATATCTTTGGCAGCGAGATTGTGACCATAGATATCAACGACACTCTGAACGAAAATAAATCCAATCATGCCGAGCGCCGCGAGGCGAGAGAGGAAGCCAACGATAATCAGGAACGGCAAAATCAATTCGCCAAATGTAGCGGCCATCACCACCAATGTATGAACGATACTGAGTTCCGCCGGATTATACCCAACCGATTCCATCGTTTTTGGGAAAATCTGTGCATAGGCTCCGACGGAAAAAGAGAAAGAACTCACGTCAATTTTCGTTAACGCCGACTGGCCGTAATAGGCGGCCAAGGTCGCGGCAAAAACGAAGCGAGCCGATGTAGGCAAAAGCCATGCGGCGGTGACGCGATCAACAAGAGAAAACAATCGTTCAATTTGGTTCATCATTTTCTTCTTTTCCCTCTTGGAATAATTGTTTGAAGTCGCGAGGCCGTTTTATCGCGTCTTTTTAAGGTCTAGATGTTGCACATCGATGATCGCATTGTAAGCCAATAATTGCCTCAACATCTCTGTCAAATCAAAACCTTGATGGATGGCTCTCGCTTGTTCATAGGCTTCACTGATTGTCTGCCTCTTCTGCAAAGCGGTCACAAATTCAAATCCACCTTCAACCAGTTTTAATGGCTCAGGATCAAATTCCCGCCGCACGATGAGAATATTTTCTCCATTGTCTTTAAGCGATGTCGGCATTGGATGATTCCGCCGATGACTCATCCAAATTTGATGGATGGGCCAGAGGGAATTGATGGTTTGAACCGAAGGCGCGATGACCAATCTTGCGTCTGAGACAGCGTTATCGGGAATAGATGACAAGATTTCTGCCTCTACAGGTCGGCTATCCTTGGCATGGTAGGACGCCAAGAGCGCTAGTTCCATGGCCGCGATATCGGGCAGATATGGGTAGCGAGAGACAGGAGGAAAGGCGGCGAGAAAGGCTGGCATGTCACGCCCATATTGCGTCAAGATAGGGGAGTGCGGCGGATATTGTCGAATGTAACAAACGACAAGAGAACGACAATATTCTTCTCCGAGAAGTTCGGTGAGAACAGGGAAATGAGCCATCAGAATATCAGAGAGACCCGCGATTCCATTATTGCGGTAAATTGAAAATCGTTGATCCGCCGATCCACCGCCGAGACTCAATCGATCCGGTGTCGGCTCACCGGGATCCAACAATGCCTTTGCAAAAGGGGCTTGGCCCACCATGAGGATTAGACTGTGACCTCTTCGAGTCGACCCAATATTGTACCGGCGCGACGCGCTTCTTCAGATAGGACGGACCAATTGGGTATGTCATTGTCCCATTCAATAAGTGTCGGCAAAGGCCCGGCCATTTCGATCACTCGCTGAAAGAGTTGCCAGACAGTCTCGGACACTTCAGAGGCATGATTATCAATGAGCGTGACATCGGCATGACCACCATCCACTTCATGACCGCCGAGATGGATTTCGCCAATCAAGTGGTGAGGAAATTGACAAATATAATCTTCGGCATTCCCTCCTCGATTGACGCAGGACACGTAGACATTGTTAATATCCAACAACAATCCACATCCCGTACGCCGCGCGAGTTCTGTGAGGAATTCAATTTCGCTCATCGTCGTCTCGTCAAAGTCAAGATAAGTGGAAGGATTTTCGAGCAGCATAATGGTGTTCAACGTCTCTTGAACTTGGTCAATATGGCGGCTCACTCTTTTCAGCGTAGAGTTCGTATAGGGTAGGGGAAGAAGATCAGCGAGATATTGTCCTTCATGGCTCGACCAAGCGAGATGTTCTGAAAAAGACGCCGGTTTAAGCCACGCATGAAGGGATTTAAGACGCGCTAGATGGTCCGAATCAAGCTTCTCTTCGCCACCAATCGACAGACCTAAACCATGACAAGAAATGGGAAAAATCTCTTGCAGGTAACGCAATTGCGCCAGCGGGCGGCCCCCGTCACTCATATAGTTCTCGGCATGGATTTCAAGCCATTTGACATCCCCTGGCTGGTCAATAATGTCCTGAAAATGCTGCGATTTGAAACCGACTCCGGGCGCCTTGGGTAATGGCACCCGGAATGTGCGAGGGTTTGACATGAATTTGGCCTCACAAGGGAGGCGACGTGAGACCTAAAATGTTCAGGAGGGCAGATCGCGGTCCAGAGCCGTGAGCGAGCCCTGCCGATCATCGGGGAGTTCCATCGTCACACACGTGCCCGTCGGAACGAGAGTCCAAGCGTTCCCCTGATAATCAACCGTTGATGTTCCCGCACAACTGGTGCCCGCGCCGGCTGCACAATCGTTCTCACCGGCAAGTGAAACGCCATAACATTTCTCATTTTCGGCCGCCACAGCGGGCACCGCATGCGCCGCGAACGCGGCAATCACAGCACTGGCAACGGCCCATTTCTTTGTCATCATTGTTTGTCCCTATTGATCTCAAAAAAAACTAGGAATAAGAATAGCATCTCAAAAGGTTTTGGCAAGAAAAAATTCAACATATCAAAATAGATCATCAGAGTTTTAACTTACGAAAAAAATTCCAAATCGCTTGCCTTCTCAGTCAAAATAATGAAACAATTCTATATATTTATCCTTTAATAGAAGAGTTTATTCGTCATGAAACTTGATCAGCTGAACCGAAAAATTCTTAATGAGTTGCAGAGCGACGCTGGACAGTCTCTAGAAGATATTGCCAAGAAGGTGGGATCGTCAAAAACACCCGTATGGGCACGAATCAAAAAGTTACGCCAAGCCGGTGTTATACGTCAAAGAACGGTCATTCTTGATGCCGAGCAACTCGGTCTTGAAGCGTGTTTTTTTGTCCTTGTGCGAACCTCGGAACATGATGCCACGTGGCAGAATCAATTTCTTCATGTGCTGAAAGATCGACCTGAAGTTCTTGAGGCGCACCGTTTAGCGGGAGACATTGATTATATTCTCAAGGTCCGGGTGTCAAACGCGAGGCAATATGACAAATTTTATCAGGCTTTGATTTCTGAAGTGAAGATTTTCAATGTGACAGCCTTATTATCAATGGAAGAAATTAAGAACACAACAGTTCTTCCGATTGCCGTTCCTTGAAAGATGGCCGCGCCACTCCCCCTTGATATCCGTCGTCAACGTTTACGTATTCGCGGCCGACAACGGGGTATTCTCGAACTTTGTGTTTTGTTTGAACGATTTATCGACGCATCACCCCTTGATGACATCAACGAGGTGGCGGCGCTTGAAGCCCTGCTTCTCGAATCCGACCGCGACATTGAAATGTGGCTGTCCAATTCGTCCTCTCGCCCGCCAAGACATGTCCTCATCCTATCCAAGATGACCGAAATCTTAGGCTTGCCTCATTGAATTGAAGACCTCATTGCCCGTGAGCGAAGGCTAGATTTGTGATCGTCAACTTGTTGGGAATCATCGTCAAGTCCCAATTTGCATATTCTCACACATGTGATATAAGGACAAAGAATATGGGGCAAATGGGGTTCGGGAAATGACTGAGCCTGACGGAAACAAACCACTTCGTGGTTTTAACGATTATGAGATTCTGCTCGGCGATGACATGCGGGGCCGCCGGGCCACGATGGGGAAATCGTTTATGGATGTGGAGCGTGAACTCTACATTCGGGCACATCTCATTGACGCCATTGAACGAGCCGATATCGACAGCATCGAAGCCAAATTTATCATTCCCGGTCATGTCCGCACCTACGCCAAATATCTAGGGATGAACCCAGAGGAGGCCTACCAACGTTTCTGCGATGAATCAGGCTTTGTCGCCCAGCCCGGCACCGTGCGGGCCGCTGAGGAAAAAAATAGCGATAAAACAAAGGCCTTTGTCCATGCATTGCGTTACTCCATTCGGGGTCAAGGTAAAATACATCGTGGTGTCACCTCTGTGGTGGATTCCGAAAAACGATTCTTTCAGACCTTTTCATCGTCGATCTTGATCCTCGCTCTGACGGCAGGGATCGGGTATGTTTTATGGACGGTTTACGATGAAATACGTGAAGCGAGACAAAGTGTTTATCTCGCGCCCGAGTCATCTAGTGATGAAACCCGCCTCCCGGCTCAGAGTCCGTTACTTACAAATTCTGGCTCCCTCGAGACTTCAATTGGCGACACTGTGTCAAGGCTGGACGAGCAACGAATCGGCAATTTGAGCCCAAGAGATTTTAGTATTTATTCTGAGATTAGTCAGCCATCGGTACAAACGTCAGAACGGGTTCAAGACCTTGCGGTCACAACCGCTCGCGTGGAGACAGACAAAATCCCCACCTTGGCCATCGTTCCTTCACGATCAGCGTGGATTCGCGTCTCGGCGGCCGATGGATCCGTGGTCAAAGAAGGCACACTTCTTGCCGGTGACGAATATCACATCCCACCGTCTGAAACTGACTTAAGTTTGCGAGCCGGAAATTCTGGATCGATTTATTTTCTTGTTGACGGTGAACTCTACGGACCGGCTGGCCAAGGCACATCGGTGATCAACAATATGCGCTTGACCACGGCCGCTATCAAAACCACATTGAACCCAATTATTGGCGAGATTCCACGTGATTTGGTTGATATTGGTTGGAACGTCTTCAAGGCAGAATGAATCTGGTGACAACAGGCTAGAGATCGGGTGACATGCTAGAAAATACGATTCGTCCTTGGCGGAACGTCAGTCGGCGACAATCGCGTAAAATTTCAGTCGGACAGGTGCCGATCGGTGGTGATGCGCCCATCGCGGTTCAAACCATGACCAACACGTTGACGACGGATGTCTCACAGACCGTTCAGCAAATACAAGATTGTGCCGAGGCCGGGGCGGATATCGTTCGCGTCTCGGTCCCCGATAAGAATTCATCAAAAGCCTTGAAAACGATTGTCAAAGAAAGCCCGGTTCCGATCGTTGCTGACATTCATTTTCATTACCGCCGTGCCATCGAAGCGGCTGAAGCGGGGGCGGCGTGTTTGCGTATCAACCCCGGAAATATTGGCTCACATGATCGTGTACGGGAGGTGATCTCGGCCGCCATTGACCATAATTGCGCCATCCGTATCGGCGTCAATGCGGGAAGTTTGGAAAGACATCTTCTTGAATCGTACCGTGAACCCTGTCCCGACGCGATGGTCGAATCGGGTCTCAACCATATTCGGATTCTCGAAGATCATGGCTTTATGAATTACAAGATCAGTTGCAAAGCGTCTGATATTTTCATGGCGGTCGCGGCTTATCGCAAGTTGGCAAAAGAGACGGATGCGCCCATTCATCTCGGCATCACTGAGGCGGGCAGTTACTTGCCGGGCACGGTCAAGTCAGCGATGGGACTCGGCACACTTTTGTGGGAGGGAATCGGCGATACCATTCGCGTCAGTCTGTCAGCCAACCCTGTCGAGGAAGTTAAAGTGGGCTTTGAGATTCTCAAATCATTGGGATTGCGTCGGCGGGGCGTCAATATCATTGCTTGCCCGAGTTGTGCCCGTCAAGGATTTGATGTGATTGCCACCGTCTCGGAACTTGAAGAGCGCCTCGCTCATATTCGTGAACCGATTTCGGTGTCCATCATTGGTTGTGTCGTCAATGGTCCTGGCGAGGCCTTGCTCACTGAATTTGGCTTTACTGGGGGCGGTAAAGACGCAGGAATGATCTATGTCTCAGGGGCCGCTTCACATAAGTTGTCAAATGATCAACTGATTGATCATGTGGTTGAACTTGTCGAGAAGAAAGTTGTTGAGTTGAAAGAAGCCGAGGCGCACGCCTAGATCAGCTGAAATCAAACATAGGGGCTGTCATTGACAATTAAGGGCGGGACGCCTCTTGTCAAACAAGGTCTCATAAGACAACGATTGATCGACTATTTCACGAGAGGTGGGATCCCATCACACGCGGGATATAATATCGACTGAGCCATACCACGCGAGAAGATGCCGATGGCTCCCGTTTGCGTAAAGGAACTCACTTCTTTCACCGCTTGGGAGCCTTGATCTTGTCATGGCTGTGCGTTCCATGATTTTTGTGATCGCAACCGAGCGGTCAACGTGTGATCAAAATGGAGCATCAGACGGACCATGATACCGTTGGAAAAATTAGAGAAAATTGCCGCCCGGTATGCTGAGCTGGAAATCAAATTGCAAACAGCCAAAGGGCATCAAGTGGCGGCGTTGGCGCGCGAGTTCAATAACTTGCATGAAGTGGTGGGCATCATTCGCCGATATCAATCGTTAACCGAAGATATCGCCGCCGCTGAATTGATGCAGAAGGATACAGAATTGCGACCTCTTGCTGAGGAAGAGCTGCCAAAACTCAAAGAAGCGATCGAAAAAACGACTCTTGATTTGCAGACATCCCTCTTGGGAAGTGACGAGGATGGAAAGCGATCTGCTATTGTCGAAATACGGGCCGGAACCGGCGGCGAGGAAGCGGCCCTTTTTGCCGCAGATTTGTATCGTCTCTATGAACGATACGCGCAAACACGGCGTTGGAAATTCGAACAATTGGACATGAGTCCTTCCTCGCTCGGTGGCCTACGTGACGTTTCATTTCAACTCCGCGGCCGCGGTGTTTTCGAGAGGATGAAATTTGAATCGGGTGTCCATCGCGTTCAGCGGGTCCCCGCGACCGAGGGGAGTGGCCGCATTCATACCTCGGCGGCGACGGTGGCCGTTCTAGCAGAACCCACCGATGTCGAGATTAAGATTTCTCCCTCTGATCTCAGAATTGATACCATGCGCGCGAGTGGTGCCGGTGGTCAGCATGTCAACAAGACGGACTCGGCGGTTCGGGTAACGCATCTTCCGACAGGCATCATGGTCATGTCCTCGGAAAAATCACAACATCGAAATCGGGAAATTGTGATGCAGGTTCTTCGGGCTAAATTATTCGAATTGGAACGCGCCAAAGTCGTTGATGAAAGGGCGGCGAAAAGGAAAGAACAAGTTGGGTCAGGTGACCGCTCTGAGAGAATTAGAACCTACAACTTTCCCCAGGGCCGCGTCACCGATCACCGTATCAACTTGACGCTTTTCTCGTTAACTCGATTCATGGAAGGGGAAATGGATGAGATGGTTGATCAGTTAATTGCGGCCAACCGCGCGAGCCGACTAGCGGAGTGGAGCGCCTCATGAAACCCTTGATTCGTGAGGTGGTATCCCAAGCTATCACACGCCTAAAGGAGGCCGATGTACCGGACGCCGAGACTGATGTTTGGAAATTGATGGACGAAGCTAGCCGCGCTTGCGGCGGACAGGGTCTTGCCTCCTTACACGACGAGTCCATGAGTCAGCCATGCTTGCAGCTTTTTGAGACGTGGACAAATCAACGTGAATTGAGGCAGCCCGTCGCTCAAATTATTGGCAAACGATGGTTTTACGCCCATGAATTCGAAGTCAACGCCGATGTGTTGGATCCTCGACCCGAATCTGAACTGTTGGTCACTCGCGCCATCGCCTGCGAGCCGAACTCCGTCTTGGACTTGGGGGTTGGCAGCGGATGTCTGTTGCTCTCAATCTTGACTCAATGTTCAACCGCTCAAGGTCTAGGTGTTGATTGGTGTGAAAAGTCTCTTCATGTGGCACGGCGAAACGCAACCCGGCTCAATTGCCAAGATCGGGCTCAGTTTTGCCGTGGCCACTGGTTTGGTTCTGTGTTCTCGTGCTATGATGTCATTGTCGCGAACCCGCCTTATATTTCCGACATTGATTACCAAGATTTGCCTCCCGACATCAAGAATTGGGAACCCAAACACGCGCTGACATCTGGTGGAGATGGTTTGCAAAGTTTCAAAAAAATCGCCCCAGGCGTGGCCTCGCATCTTAATGATGGTGGGCATTTCATCGTCGAGATCGGTGTGGGCCAGTCAACATCTGTTGAATCGATCTTTTGCGCCTCGGGCCTTAAACTCTGGGAGGCGCACCAAGATTTGGACGGGCGGGTGCGCGCTCTTGAATTTATCTCAGCCTCAAATTGAATCGACGAGCAAGACTTGAACCTTTATTTTCGCGGCTAAGTCGGCAAGAACTGTTGCGTAAATGTCTCACTTCAACAATTAATTTCGAAACCCCTTCACTCTTTCATACGACCAATATATGAGGGGAGGTGGAAAAGAGAAATGAACTCATCGGTGAGAGCATTTTTTGCCCTTGATGATTGATCCCCTAACTTACATTGCGAACCGTTGAGACTCACGCTCTTACCCAAACAGAACGGATCAATCTTATCTCGTTAATCTTCGGTGTCCGTCACATATTATGAGACAAACTAACAAACCACGAATGCGCAATAAAGGCCATCGGCGTCCCAATGGCAACATTGTCAGTCGCGTTTATGAAAGCTCAGGGCCTGAAGGCAAGGTTCGCGGCAATCCCCAGCAAATCATCGATAAATATCAAGCACTCGCGAGAGATGCTTATCTCGCCGGTGATCGTGTCCTTGCGGAAAATCACGCCCAGCACGCGGAACATTTTATTCGATTGCTCAGTGAGGCAACTCGAGAGTTGGAGGCTCGGCGTGCTACGCATATGGCGCAACAAACGGTGGATCGCTCACCCAACGGAAACGCCGCAACCAGCCATGGAAATGTTAGCAAAGAGCTGAATT
Source organism: Paracoccaceae bacterium (assembly GCA_022824005.1). Taxonomy (GTDB): domain Bacteria; phylum Pseudomonadota; class Alphaproteobacteria; order Rhodobacterales; family Rhodobacteraceae; genus JAPOXR01. Next base: position 19,087 of record JAJEBG010000023.1, on the reverse strand, counting down.
ATCCCACTAAAGAACCGCCATCTTCGTCTTTGCTGACCTCTTAAGTCATCATTTTATTGGTGACCGAAAAAGAGTTCGTGCCAAGGCACAAAATTGATCCGTTGAAAGAGTTTCGGGTCGGGCACAAGGGTCAATCCCGATTGATTGAAGATGGTCATCAATGGCCGAATCCACTTTTTTTAAACTTGATCGAAGCATCTTTCGGCGTTGACCGAAAGCCCACCGCGTCACTTGCGTCAACTCGACGATTGATGGGTCATCGGGGCGCAAGGCTCGAGGATGGTCAATTCTCACCACCGCCGCGTTGACCTTCGGCTGGGGGACAAATGCCGTCGCCGGAACTCGCATGACCAAACGCGCCCGAGTTCGCCATTGAGAGAGAACAGACAAGCGTCCAAAAGCCGAATCGCCCGGCTTGGCGACAATCCTGCGGGCCACATCCTCTTGGAACATCAGCGTTAATGATTTCCAGAAGGGGGGCCAAGGCTCAGATTCGAGCCAATTGACGAGACATTTCGTGGCCACGTTGAAAGGAAGATTAGCGATCACTCGCACCGGCGGTCGCAGCCTCTTTTCGACCCCCTTTGTCTTTAACGCGTCGCCATGCACCACCACGATATTGGTCATTGAGGATGCGAGTTCTCTCAATGGCGCGATAAAACGGTCATCCTTTTCGACAACGACAACACGTCTCGCCCCGGCTTTCACGAGGCTTCTGGTTAACCCGCCCGGACCCGGACCGATCTCGAGTATATCATGGCCATGGAGAGGGCCGGAATACGACACAATTTTATCATTGAGATTGGCATCAAGCAGAAAATTTTGGCCGAGACTCTTGCGCGCCGATAACTGATAATTGGCAATAATTTCTCTTAACGGCGGGAGGGGAGCCAAGATCAACCCTTTCGACGATTGGCAATATCTCTGGCCATACGAAGGGCGTTGATCAAACTCTCCGCCTTTGCCATGCCCTTACCGGCAATATCAAAACCGGTGCCGTGATCAGGCGAGGTTCGTACAATGGGAAGGCCGAGCGTCACATTAACGGCGCCATAAAAGTCAAGAGTCTTGAGCGGAATTAACGCTTGGTCATGGTACATACATAGAGCCACATCATAAGATTCTCGAGCCTCATCATGGAACAGAGAATCGCTCGGGTAGGGGCCAGATATCTTCAGACCTCTTTGGGCTAATTGTTGGATGGCTGGCTGAACAAGGGTTTGGTCCTCATCACCAAATTCACCTTCTTCGCCAGCGTGAGGATTAAGACCCGCGACCGCAATTTTTGGTGATTTCAGTCCAAAATCTTGGCGCAAGGCGCGATCGGTGATGGTGGCGGTGTCGATAATCGAGTCAATCGTCAAGACATCACATATGTGTTTGAGCGCGAGGTGGATGGTCACAGGTACCACTTGGAGAGCGGTGGATGAGAGCATCATCACAGCGCGTTGACGCTGACAGAGTTTGGCCAGAAATTCCGTTTGACCCGGGAATGAAAAACCGGCCGATTGTCGCAGTATTCTTTTGTTGACCGGATTGGTGCAGATTCCACCGGCTGCGCCCATTTCAACCAACGATACAGAAAATTCGATCACCTCAATAATGGCAGCGGCGTTTTCCATCGCGCTCTGGCCGGGCTCAACAATTCTTGGAAATTTACGGTGAAGGAGAGGCAAGCCTTGCTTCATTGTATCGGTCGCAAGGCCGGGTTCTGTGATTTCAAAAACAGGGGTATTGGGCAGAATTTTTTGCACTTGGTCGCGGTCAGCGATCAAGAAAAACGCCAATTCATCGCGTAATGCGCGCCAAGACTTCGCGGCCAATTCAATACCAATTCCGGCCGGGTCTCCTGACGTGAGGGCAATGGGTTGTATCATCAATTTTCTGTGATGATCGCCGTGGCGCGAAGATTATCGAGATAGTGAGAAGCATAATCCTCAAGTTTTTCATTCCGTTTCTGGTTGAGAACCGGCTCACGTTGTTCATCGGGAAGTGAAGAGCGTCGGTTACACAGCATCAAGATTTCGACAGCGTCACTGTTGGCAATGGGCAAGATCACTGATTCATGGCTATCAAGCCGTGCCAAACTTATAGAATAGGCGGTGGCGTTATCTTTATCCTCGACAAAATTTTGCCGATAATAGCCGCTGGGAAAATCCCGAGAGACTGAGCGCAAATCATCGCACGTATCAACTCGCGCTAAAACCGCCATGGCTTGTTGCCGAGCGCTTCGTTCTCCCGTGGGCGCGGCGCGCAAGATGGCATATTCAACGACAGCAGGAGACAAAGTGCCCTTCTCCTCGCGAATTTCATGTTTAAAAAACAGAAAAATAGCGGTTTGCGCCTCTATAGGTGGCGTCATTCGCCCCACCGAGGTGACTTGGATCGCTGAACTCACATTGCTTGGTAAACGGGACAATGGCACCCAACCGATCGCGCCCCCATCCGGCTGGCTATCGGCCACAGACAGTGAACGGGCGACCTCGGCAAACTCTGCCGCTGACGTCACCGAGCGATATATTTGGTCGGCCAGTTGACGACTTCTTTCGGCCGCGCTCGGTCGCAGCGAGAGCGCAATTTCTGACAACCGAACCGTTGTAATGGTAGGGGCCGGTTCAAACGCCAAAGCCCTTTCGACATCAAGAATATTGATTTTCTCAACTTCGCTGGAAAATCGTTCACTAATAACTTTTCGCCACGCGATACCAGCACGGACAAAAACGTCAAATGACTCTTTTGTGACCCCAAAGGTGGCGATGGCTTCAAGGAATTGATTGGCGTCCATGGAGGCCCGTGCGGCAAACTCAGTGATACCCGTTTCAAGTTCCTCATCGGTGACCGAAAAATTCAATCGGCGCGCTTCTTCAAGAAAGAGAGCTTCTGAGACCAGCGCCTCCTTGGCTTTGGCTTGAAGATCACCTGGCGTCTCGATGGCCCTCAATAGACGACTTCGTTGATCAATTTCGTAATGACTGATTCCGACCCCATTGACAGAGATGGCCGTTTTGAAAGGATTAGCCTGAACTCCACCAAGCGAAGCCGCTGTCAGAGTCAAGCAAAAGAGAATAATGGATCGTAACATAAGGAATTTCCAGATGGGTTATCCGCCGACACAAGCGGACGATGATTTCGGTGCCGACGAACTCAAATCTCCAAGTGAGACGAGGACGCTAAATGAATTTGAGGGTTCCATAACAGTATCACTGGCCAATGTGCGCTCAATTTTAGCTGATAAATCGAGGCATTGATGATGATATTCAAGACTCAAACCGACTTTACTCTCGGCTTTACGATTAAGATCAAGACTGGCATCGGAGACCAATCCCCAGCCCTTCTTCAGTCCTAAACCGGCACCGACGATCAACGAACGTGTTTTGTCGGACATCCCTTCGTCCGAATCCTGAGCTTGCGTGGTAAAGCCAAAATCAAAATCGAATCTCTTGGACCGATAGTCGAAGCGACTCGAAGCCATCGAAATTGACAAATCGTCATCGACCAACAAACTCTGTTTAAGACTGACCCTATCAGCAATTTTTAATTCGGCGGACGCGGCGATGTTTGAAACTGAGCCGGACAAACCTGAAGCTTCGGTAAACTGCCCACGATCCCGGTCACGGAAAATTCGTCCCAAACCCAATTCCAACTCATAGCGATTCTCGACCCTTGTGGTATGTTTGACTCCCGCGCTGATGCGGGTGCCGACCTCGTGTCGATCATGACCGGCAAATCGATCAACAGATCGCAAACTTGTCATATCAAACTCGACGAGACGACTGTCCTCATTGGGAATGGTCTCATCCGGGTCACTGAATTCAGGTGACCAAGCGATGTACACGAAAGGTTCAAGAAATTCATCACGATCGTGAACCGATCTCACCATCGGTAAACTGAAGTCAAGGGCGGCTGCGCCTGAAAATTGGGTAGCATTATTGTCGGTGAGAGCGGCGTCTTGGGATAGGTGATAGCTCTGCGCCGAAGCCAAGAGTGTTGAAGTGACAATCACACCAAAATCAGAATGCCATCGTCGTTGCCAGTCGATTTGGGAAGAAAAACGTTGGACTTGCCGTGGCGAGTAAAAGCTGTTGCGACCTTGGAATTCGGGGGGCTCGCGCCCCACATATAGAGCCTGGAGATCGACATTCACTTGGCCCCCTAATTGGGTCGGTGAAACTCGCCCCCGCCAACCCAACTCATGAACGAGATGGGGGTGTGAATTGTCATGCGTTTCTCTGTCTAAAATCATCAATTGTCGGGTTTCGTATTCAAAATATGACGCCGTCTTCCGGCGTGTCACTCCTATCCTGTTGAGGAGAACATTATCATCTGAGATTCCCGATTGTTGAAAATAGTCGGGTTGGGAAAGCTCAGTCCCCTCAAAGGTCAGTTTGAAGTCATCGCCAATACCCCATTGGCCCTCGGCTGACAGATGCCCTTCACTCTCGGGCGTTACCGAACCCTTGAGAGTCAACTGCCCTCGCGAGAAGCGGCGACGAAATTCAACATCAAGACGATGGTGGGAATGGTTATTAATCAAGGGAGCGAGCGTGATATCGGCATGATTGCCCAAGGTTTGAAAATAAGGGAGACTGCTACTCCAACCGCGAGACGATGAATATTCAATTTTTGGGGGTAAAAGACCACTCTTGCGCTTGGCCGTTGTGGCCGGAAGTCGCAAATAGGGCAGCCACATAACGGGAGTGCCGTTCAAGAAAAATTGCGCGTCACGAAGATGCACCAGTTCTTCCTGCCGATCAATCACGGTGGCGCGGGAGCTGAAATGCCAGAGTGGTGTCTTCTGTTTCTGACATGTACGACAGAGTGTGACATAGGTATTTCGTAACAATGTGTAACGAGGACTATCCGTCGCCATTTCACTGGCCGCGACATGAATCCGATTATTGACTAATATTTCAACACCTTGCAGCACAGCGCGTTTAAAATTCTCATCAAGTTGACCATAGTCGGCGACGGCCACCGAATGGGAGCCATCGGTAAATATGAGAGGGCCATCGGCGTTGATAATCCCATCTTTGTAGCGAAGTTGATGAGCCTGCAGGACAAATTGCCTGAAATAGACCTCAACTGTGCCGACGGCTAGCAGCTCGTTTGCCTCACGTGAATAGCTGATACGGTCGGCGACAATGGACGCACGCTCATCGGCCCATACATGGCCCATGAGAAATAAACAGCAGAGACATAATGTTGTGGAAAATCCACGCATTCAACGGCTTTCCTGATAAGACAATAAGACGATGGCCATCACTGTGGCAAAGACCACCGGCCCCCATGCGGCGATGGCAAAATTAATGGATTCGACTTCTCCCGCAATTCGCGCAAACTCACGAAGGAAGACGACAGATAATGAACTGATGACCGCCAAAAGCACTGAACTCGCGACTTGAATATGTCGACGATGTCGCAAGGTGAAACCGCCACCGATCAAGACCATGGCTGCCAATAGAAAGGGGTTCGCCGATTCCATCTGGAGATGCATCTTATGATTAGTCGCAGAAAATCCGGAAAATTCAAGCCTTTTTATCTGTTTCGGTAAACGCCACAACGAGACGTGGAAGTGGGGATCAAAACTTTCACCAATTTGCTCAGCCGTTAAACTCGAAGCAAAACAACCCACTTCAGTTATCTTTGGTTGCACATTTGAGTCCGATTGCATCGCCATGTCATTAAAGTTCGAAAGCTTATAGTTATAGAGGCACATTCCTGGTTCCGCTATCGCAGCACGCCCTGTTGAGAGCAGATTATCTATGGCAACGGCGTGGATATCATCCACCAATTCAGCACTCTCGGCCAGAATGTTTTTTGAGGGCTGTCCATTGTCGTCAAAGATATAGACATTCACATCTTCAAACCGGACACCTTGATCGGTGCGGGCGGCGCGCAGAATGGTCTGCTGACCATCAAGCACTTGGCGGAACCACACATTTCCTCCACTTTCAACAAAAACCTCGGTTCGTTGGCCTTTCAGCAACTGGATTTGCTGGGCGTGGCTCTTGGCTAGATAGGCCGTTAAGGGCCCAATGAAGATCGTCATAATCACGCCGACGGCAAAAGCCGCCAAACTGGGAAAGAGCAACGCTTTGCTGCCTAATGAGCCGCAAGCCCGAACAATGGTATATTCATGCGACAGCAGCGTTCGCACCGACATCCATAGCGCGGCGATGGCAAAGATCATGGGAATCAATCTGTGCATACGGATCGGGGTAATCATCGCTGATAACCACGCCACCTCGCCATTGGACGCACCGAGACTCGTCAAAGACGACAATTTGCTCTGAAATTCAGACAGGAACACCAAGAGAAATATCGAAGCGCCGATGATACCCAAGGCGACAAGAAATCTTCGGATCATTAAGGTGTAAAAAATCATTGATTTAATTTCATGAGTTGTCGCAAATTGACGGCCATCATGGTCATCATGATCGTCAATAAAACGCCAATCAAGGGCGAGATATAGAGTTGAAGAACCGTCGTGCCTGACACCAACACCCAATCTTCAAGAAACTCACCCAACAAAAACAGCGACACAATGACCCCTAGAGAGGCGAGAATGGGGAGAAACAATCGGACCCGCAAGGCCGCACCTAATATGAGCGCGGCGGCCCCAATGATCGGAAATAGGAGCGCCGCCATCACATAAGCGATACGTTGATGTATTTCGACGCCAATTCTGTGTCGCTCGATTTCACTTATGTCATCCTCTCGCAATTGTCGGAGCAGGGTCAAACTTGTCGCATATTTTGCCAAACTAGGCGCGCCGCCCAATCCCTCTGCAAGTTCGGAGACATTGAAACGAATCATTTCAAACTCAAGCCATCGAATGGCATCGTCCTTTAAGTCCCACAATTGCGTCGTCCCATCGCTCATTTCAAAGAGCGTATCTCCCCCTGATTTTGTCATTCGAGCCGTCTTGGCAAAATGGCTGACACGTCTTGTATCTAAATCGCTACCGGTATGAATAAAGACATTCTTCAATTCCCCTTGGTCTGACACATCGCCGACAAAAATGGCAACGCCATCGGTGGGAAAGAGGAATTGCTTAGGTTTCACGCGAAACTGGGAAATATCTGATTGGAGGCGAATTTTGATTTTGGCGGATTGCGCCGAACTGTCTGGCAATATTTCATGGACCAAGATGGTTGCCAGAACGGCGATCAAAGCGGCAAAACCAAGAAAAGGCCGCATCAATCGAGCCGGGGAGGCCCCCGCTGATTGCATGGCCCATAGTTCGCGCTCGACAAAAAGCCGGTAGCAGACGTAGGTTGTTGACGCGTAGGCGGCCAGAGCCAGCGATTGATAAAGAGAAGGTGGCAGTTCGTAGAAGATATAAACTAAAAGGAGACGAATCGCTTGCGAGCCAGATAAAAAGTCAGCGAATCCACGCGCCGCAAGATTGATCCAGAGGACGGCCACCAAGGTCCCAACCAGCAATCCAAAAATTTTGAGTTGCCGCTCAATGACGTAGAAGTCAAACCTTACCACCGCAAGTCCGCCCCCAATTGCCCATTGCCCTCATTGCGCTTGATACTTAACAGATAGATCAAAAGGATGGTAACTTGATTTTGTTTATCTCGATGAGATTGGGATTGACTACATTGAGGTCGACTAGGGAGAATATCAAAATTGTCTGACTCTGAACGCATCCGATTTACCTCTCCAACAAAAAACGAAATTCTTCGCCATGAGGGTCATATTGTGCTGTTTGCCCAATCCGATGGACAACTTTTTCCATCGGCGCACCCGATAGACCAGGCTTGCAATGGCTCTGTTTCGCGAGCCGCGAGCAGCGAAGCCTTCACAAAATTGAAACCTGGTCAATCGTTGAGTCTTGAATTTCCAAGCGGTCTGGCGAGCAAAAAACTTGTCATCATGAAGCTCGACAGAACGGCACAGCGATTTGAGGCTCAACGGGCCGGTGCCAGTATCGCCAAGCAGGCTTCAAATACCCATTCACTGATTTTATGCCAAGGTTGTCGGCGGTTGGAGGACATTGTTTTCGGGGCCAAACTCCGAGACTACAGGTTTGATCGTCATAAAAATGACAAGAAGAACGAAACCACTGAGATGACCTTCTGCGTCCGTGATCCAGAGGCCGCGAAGAAAAAGTGTCAACCCCATCTCGACATTGCCGCGGGCATTATTTTCGGACGTGATTTGGTGAATGAACCGGCGAATATCCTCAATACCGACTCATTTGTCTCGCGTCTTGAAGACTTACGGGATGATGGGATTGAAGTGAAAATCCTCAATGAAGATGAGTTGAAAAACATTGGGATGCGGGCTCTTCTTGCCGTGGGACAAGGTTCGACGAATCCATCTTATGTCGCCATTATGGAATGGAAAGGGGCGGCGAGTGCTCCTCTCGTTCTGGCTGGCAAAGGAGTCGTTTTCGATACGGGAGGAATTTCGTTAAAACCCGCCACCAAAATGGAACTCATGACCATGGATATGGCAGGAGCCGCCACGGTAGCCGGGGTCATGAAAGCCATCGCTCGCCGAGGGGCCAAAGCCCATGTAATTGGCATCGTTGGTCTCGTTGAAAATATGCCCGGCGGTCAGGCTCAACGTCCCGGCGACGTCATTCGCTCGCTCAAAGGTGATACGATTGAAGTGATCAATACAGATGCTGAAGGTCGTTTGGTTTTGGCCGATCTGCTTTGGTACGCACAGAGCCAATATGAGCCCCTCGGGATCATCGATCTTGCCACTTTGACAGGGGCCATTATTGTATCCTTGGGTTCAGAATTTGCCGGCCTATTCAGCAATCACAATAAATTCTGCGCTGAATTTCTTGCCGCCGCCCATGGGGTTGGGGAAAAGGCATGGCGAATGCCACTCGATCCATCATTTGACAAATCATTGAAGTCTCGTATCGCTGATTTGAAGAATGTGGGGGGACGGGAGGCGGGTGCGAGTGTGGCGTCTCATTTCCTTCAACGTTTTGTCAAACCCACAATGCCATGGATACATTTGGATATTGCCGGTGTCGCCCTCAGCCAGCGGGGAACTGAACTCTCCCCGAGTGGGGCCACGGGTTGGGGAATTCAAACTATCAATCAGTTGATTCTAAACCATTATGAGGAACGATGAGCGAAGTTTATTTTTATCAGATCCTCGATAATGAGCCTTTTGATCATCTCCGTCGCCTCCTCACGCGCTTGTACCAAAAAGGTTGGCGCGTGTCGGTGCATGGTGGCTCTAAAGAAATGGTTGAAGGACTTGATCGCGAACTTTGGCTGAAACCGAAGGACAGTTTTTTGCCGCACGGACAATCTGGCGGCGAGTTCGATTCCGACCAGCCCATATTGCTGACCACGGAGAATCAAGTTTTCAATGACGCGGCCTCTTTGGTTCTATTCGACAAGGCTCCATTGCCCCCCACAGAAATCGAGCGATTTCTGCGCATCTCCATTATCTTTCGTCATCGTTACGACGATGAGATGGCTTGGGCACGGCAACATTGGTCACAATTAGACAGCGACGGTATTCCGATACAATATTGGGCTCAGGAAGACAGAAAGTGGCAGAAAAAGGTCGAAAAAAATTATCCTCCCACCTGATGAATCCTCACTCCACGTACAAAGTCATCACATGGTCTTCAATGATGACCTTATCGAACAGCGAAAGATAGGATTGCCCAAGGAGTGATATGGTCAGTTCACCGCTTGTCACAAAAGCCTCGACTCTTCGCTGGACGAGGATGTCATTTAAAGCCAACTCATCGAGTAAAATGCGGGCTGTTTTCACCGAACCGTTGGCCGTAGAGGCCAGTCCAGTATAACGCAAATCGTCGAGATCAACACCGGCTTTGACGGCATCTTCACGGCTCAACACAACCTCGCTCGCGCCGGTATCAATGAGGAAAAGAGTCTCCTGACCATTGACGACCAGATCAATGTAGAAGTGCCCATCACGTTGTCGTGCCAAAGACACAACCCCATCCGACGCCACGGTGAATTGACTCGGCGATAACGCCTCTCGAATATCTTCCCAAAGGCCATAAACAGCGATCACGGCGATAAATATCAAAAGCCAAGTGATCGTAATACGTAAGGCTTCTCCCCACCGGCCTCTGAATTGATTGTAAATCAAGCCACCGACCGCAACGGCGAGCAGCAGAAGATATATCAATCTCATAAGATCAAACTTTTCCATTGAAAGAGTCCGCTCATCCCAAAGGTGATCAGTCACGCATTAAGGGAATATCATCATCTGCCTTCGAGAAGCAGGGGAAACATCGATTTACTGTTGCCATGGAAGTTTGAGGGTTTGAAACTCTTTGACAAGGGGCTATGAGACAGGCGGTTAACGCCCACAAATGATCATTCAATAAGGAAGGCATCAAAATGAGTGAATACGTTCATCGCGCCAAGAAAATAGTGACCCTGTCAATGATTAAACCCGACGCCACACAGCGCAATTTGACGGGAGATATCAATGCGCGAATCGAGAAGGCAGGTTTGCGCATCATTGCTCAAAAACGCCTGTGGTTGACGAAGCCACAGGCCGAAGAATTTTATGCCGTCCATAGCGAGCGACCCTTTTTTGAGGAACTCACTCAATACATGTCGTCGGGACCTGTTGTGGCGCAAGTTCTGGAGGCCGAGGATGCGGTGAATGCTTACCGAAAACTTATGGGTGCGACCAATCCCAAAGAAGCGGAGGAGGGGACTCTGCGTAAAGATTTTGCGCTTTCACTGACGCAAAACTCGGTTCATGGCTCCGATTCTCGTGAAAATGCTTTGGTCGAAATCAGTTTCTTTTTCTCTAGGATGGAACTTGTTGGATAGGTGATTGAGTTTTTAAAAGCAGATTCATTCTCATTCTTGACGCACAACTTGACCGATCATCATTGACTCATTAACATTTCCCCTAGAGGCCTGTAGCTCAACGGTTAGAGCAGAGCGCTCATAACGCTTTGGTTGGGGGTTCGATTCCCTCCAGGCCTACCAAACTCCTTGCCGTGAGTTTTTTCTGTCGCCATAAAACTGATGTTTTATCAATCCGTTCCGATCATTTCTGAAGACAGCGGGAGCGAGACCATAGCCATCAACCCACCCAAATCGGCGCTTGCATCAAGAACCAGTGAGCCGCCGTGGCTCGCCGCGATGTCTTCGACAATGGCAAGTCCCAAACCCACTCCGCCTGAATGGCTTAAATTTCTGGCCGTATCCAGTCGCGTAAAGGGCCGGACCACTAACGACCGCGATTCTGCGGGAATTCCAGGGCCGTCATCCTCCACAATAAAACACAATCTATTCTGGCGAATCGTGACGGTGACGTGAACCTTGCGGGCATGACCGAAGGCGTTTTGAACAAGATTCTGAATGGCTCTTCGAATGCTCATCGGGCGGACATTAATCGACACATTTTTAAGCAATTGGGAGTCAATGTCGGTTGAGAATGTTCGGCCGGGAATATGGGCATCTCGACAAATATCTTCCGCCAAACGAAAGGCGTCGACAGAAACAACCGATTCGAGTTTTTGATACTGGCTGTATTCAACAAATTCCTGAACCATTTGATTCATATGATTGACGTCATCGATCAATTCATCAGTCTCTTTCGATGGACCGAGCAGTTCGAGACCCACTCTCAACCGAGCCAATGGTGTCTTCAAGTCGTGGCTTATGTTCGATAGCATCTGCGTTCGCTGCTCAATATGGGTTTCAATTCGCTCTCGCATGTTAAGGAACGCCCGTGTGGCTTCCCGCACCTCTGTGGCCCCTGAAGGAAACAATTCAAAATGTTCACCTCTTCCGAGCGCCTTTGATGCATTGGCCAAGCGAATGATGGGACGCAATTGGTTGCGCAAAAAGGCATAAGCGATCAACGTCAAAAAGAACCCCACGATCACCATGAGCACCAGCAATTGATGTGGATTGGCGGGCGACACTGACGAGCGTGGCAGCACAATTTGGGCCTCACCCAGAGTCGTTCCTGCTCGAATCAGCACAGTATGGCCACCCTGATGCAGCAAATCGATGGATCTGACACTCGGAATAGACTTCTTGATTTCATCAATGACAATTCGTCCCGAGAGATCATAAAAAACTTTCTTGTCTTTGTCTGTCCCTTCAACCTCCGTCTCAATAGATACCGCGAATTTGTTTGTGACAATTATGGGTGTGATCAACTTCGCCGCCTCATCAATATTGGTCGCGGAACTAATTTGTGACAGGACCAAGCGAATATGGGGTTCGATATTTCCGACCATTTGGCGGGTCACACGATCGTGATGTCGTTGAATGAAGACACTGATCACCATGATTTGAATCATGATCACTGGAAAAAGCAGGATCATGACCGTGCGTCCGCGCAATCCCTTGGGGAGAATAAATTTTAGCCCCTTTGATAGCGGTGGAATCCGCAACGCTCGCCAATTAGGTTTGATTGAGTTGGGTTTTAGCAAAGGTGAGAGCTCAATTTTTGACGTTCGGCAAGGATGGAAAGTGAGAGGGGTATTCCATGGCGTCAGTTATGAGAACTTCCAACGGCCAATGCAAATGCCAATTGGGATGGCAGACAGATAAGATTCTCCGAGGCGCGTCAATTTGATTGACCATAGATGATTCTCTCCCTCCCATTGAGTGGGTTAACCTAATTCTGGTGATATTGACTTTCTCCGGTATTGCGTTCATGCCTGAAAGGATAACGCCAAATGGTCAATCATTTAATCTGTGAATTGGATTGGAACCGCCTCATTGTCGTCACCCTTCAACCGTGAATTTAGACCAAAGCACGGTCAATCGGTAAGACTTCAACCTATGCTACGGCGCATTGTCGCCCCTAATTCGTCATTGATGACATTGACCGGCACCAATACCTACCTTATCGGACAATCCGAAATTGCTCTCATTGACCCGGGCCCCAATCTAAAATCCCATCTCCATGCCATACGCGCCGCTATTGGCGATGCACGACTCACAAAGATTCTTGTGACTCATTCCCACATTGACCATACAGAATTGACACACGAGATCAAAAAACTGACTGATGCCACCGTGTATGCGCATCACAAACAACGATCGCTCTTATCCTATGATGAGCAAGATAGGCGAGGAAGTGGGATTGACCCAACCTTTGTTTGTGACAAATTCATTGACGATGATGACATCATTCAAAGCGATGAAGGTTGGGAAATTAGAGTGATTTGGACGCCCGGTCATCTTGAGGATCACGTATGTTTTTCCTTCACCAACGGTCGTGCCCTTCTGACGGGGGATCACATTATGAATGGGTCAACGTCGGTCATCTCTCCGCCATTTGGCAACATGACTGATTTTATCGCGTCGCTGAAGAAGTTGCAGGGGCGGGGGGAGAGCGTGCTTTATCCTGGTCATGGTGGGCCAATTGACGATCCCCAAGCGATGATTCAATTTCAGATAGAACATCGGCTCGAGCGCGAAGAGCAAATACTCTCGGCATTGCGTGGCCATACACTTTCACCACAAGAATTAGTGACAAAAATTTATATTGATTTGCCGCCACCTCTCAAACCATTGGCCACGAAGACGGTTTTGGCACATCTCATTGATTTAATGAATAGGGGCTTGGTTAAGACCACGACGATGCCGCATCTCCATGCCAAGTATTTTTGCCCTTTGGCTTGATAAACAGAGTAGACAAACAAAGATGTGTCAGATAACAGTTTGACGATGTTCCGGCGTAGCTCAGCGGTAGAGCAGTTGACTGTTAATCAATTGGTCGTAGGTTCGATCCCTACCGCCGGAGCCAACAAAAACAAAGGCTTAGCATGAATTTGCTAAGCCTTGTTTCTTTTTCGGTCTCTCAAATCACATTGCTATGCGCTGATTTTCTATGCTTTATTTTGTGCACCTTTAGGGTTTGATCCACTTTGAAAACAGGGTTTTCTGAACCAAGCTCACAGCTAGCAAGGCGGCCGAAACCAGAGATTTGGCTTCAAGACACGACTTTCCCAGATCACTGAAGAAATACTCTATATGGCGGGCAAAATTGTCCGAAAGATTAACCAGTACAGCCATTGTGCTTACTCCCCACCTCCGCATTGTGACCGTCAGGAAGATTCTGGCAGGGATCATGCAATGCATAGCCCGCGTCGCTGGTTGTATTTCGCCAACTGTTCGGGGACGAGGATACCAATAGTTAACCAGTGCTGTGATAAGGGAACATACCGCAACTCAAACTGTGCACTGGCAGCCCTTTGAATGGCTTGCCGAAGCGTTTTGGGCGTCTCTTCCACCTCTTGAAAGGGAATTATTCACACACATGAGCAATCTGATGAAACGTCTTCTTACCGACCGTACTGTTGGGATCACCGAACTGCGCGAACCTACGAAGGATTTTGACAAGGCATCTGGTAAACCCATGGCAATTCTCAAAAACAATGAATGCGTGGGGTACCTTGTTCCTGCCGATGCGGTTGATGAAAATGAGCCTCGTCCAGTTGATCGAGCACAGATGGCCCGTGAGGATGGATTGGGATGCGAACCCCCGCCGTGGATCAGCGCAATTCCAAGATCGCCGTGCCCAGCCATTGAACGCGATTGCGCCTTTTTTTCCGCAGAAACCTCTCCCTATGTGAGTGGTGCCGACGCAAGTCTAAACCCTCTATTGGAAATCTAGCCACAGCGTGGCAGGGCCATCATTGTTGATTTTGACCTGCATATCAGCGGCAAAACGCCCTGCTTCAACGGGGCAATAGGAACGTAATTCGTCAATGAGTGTATTATATAAGCATTCGGCCAATTTGATAGGGGCGGCATTTGAAAAACTGGGCCGGTGACCACGTGAGAGGTCGGCCGCGAGGGTAAATTGACTGACCACCAAACAACTTCCGGCGACATCCAATAGGGAGTTATTCATTTTTCCATCGCTGTCAGAAAAGAGCCGAAGATGGGTAATTTTGCGCGCCATCGGCGGTATCTGTTGAACCGAGTCATCTTTCATCGCGCAATAAAAGACCAACAATCCTTGTTTGATTTGCGAGATGACTTCACCATCAATTTCGACGGAAGCCGAGGCGACTCTTTGAATCAAAACACGCATTTCTTGACCTCACTGCAGAATCGAAGCCTAAGGGCTTTTCTTGTGACAATTGAAAATAAACAATAAGAAATCTTTCGTTTAGCAAGAATACAATTGGCAAAATTCAACCTGTTCTCTCAATCAATCTCATATAACATTATGAAACGGTCGGCTTCAGACGGGATAACTCTTGGCAAAATTTCACCTTTTCAAAACCACGGCGGAACTTGAAAATTTCTGTCAAAAGGCGAATCGCTGCCGATTTGTCACGATGGATACAGAATTTATTCGTGACAACACCTATTATCCCAAATTGTGTCTCTTACAGATGGCCATTCTCTCCGAGTCCTATGATGAAATCGCCCTGTTTGATGTCCTTTCGCCCAATATGGACTTGGCACCACTTCAATCCATCTTTTCCAATCCCCGGTTGATCAAGGTCATGCACGCGGCGCATCAAGATATGGAAATCTTCTACCAAGAATTGGGTGATTTGCCAAAACCCGTCTTTGATACGCAAATTGCGGCTCGCGTGTGCGGATACGGATACCAAGCGAGCTACGCTGGGCTTGTAAAAGGTCTATTGAATATCTCACCTGACCAAAGTTCAACGATGACCCTCTGGAGCCGTCGCCCTCTATCGGCTAGCCAACTCAGCTACGCGGCCGCTGATGTTGATCATTTGCGTCATATTTTTCTTAAAATTGAGAAAAAAATCGAGGAATCAAGGCGCATAACCTGGATCAAGGAAGACTTGGCTGCGTTGACCTCAACGTCAAATTATATCACCGATCCCGATGACGCATGGAAGAAGGTAAAAGGACGGAGGGGAAAGCCGCTATACCAAGCGGCCATTTACGGATTGGCCAAACTACGCGAACAAAAAGCCCAACAAGAGAATGTGCCGCGTCATTGGATTATGCGTGATGAGGTCTTGTGTCAAATTGCCCATCGTATGCCGACATCAATCGCAGAACTGAAAGAAGTGCGCTCCTTTGATCGATCGAAACGACGCACTCAAATCGACAAACAGGTTCTCGACGTCCTGCGATGGGCCGAGTCACATGAGACCTGTTTCAAGGATCAGCAAAAGAGGCCATTCCAGCACCGCACACCCTACAACATCGAACTATTGAAGGTGCTCTTGACAATGAAATCTCAAGATTGTGGAGTGGCCGAACAAATGATCGCCAAAGTGGACGATCTTCAAGATATAGCGGCCGGCAATCCTGAAGCCAAACCCCTCAAGGGTTGGCGTCGTGAATTGTTTGGAGAAGACGCCTTATTGCTATGCCGAGGTGAGGCGGCTCTCACCATTGAGCAAGATAAAATTCACCTTATCAACCTTCGACCGTGATCGTCATATTGTTGGCCAGGGCGATTACCCGAATGCCAATCACGCCGTTAAGCTTGTCAGCTGTAATGGTGCGGGCTGCCTGCAATTCTCGACTGTCCTCCGATCCTTCAACGACTTGATCAGTAGGACCGGTAGCCCGAAGTTCATAATTCAAATATCCATCCAGAGGGAGTTCGTTATTGGTCGGAACAAGAACTGGACTCCAAAAACCTTGGGTCGGTGGCAAACCTTTTGCCAACAGAATCATCCCATTTGAGATAGGCAGTCTTGAGACTTCTGTCACTTGAGGCAAAAGTTCGCGGTTGTCCACAACGATCACTTCTTGTGTTTCGGTTGGCGTCGGCTGCCGGGCTTCACGGTCAAACCAATTCATGGGGTTTACGCTCGGCATTTCTATGCCCGAACATCCTACAAGCCCCATCAAGAGGATGGATAGACCAAGAAATTTCTTCATTTTTTTGTTCCTCTGTAAACTACGATGGATTTGTCTGGACGCTACCAGACAACAATAGGCGACCCATCAGACCAAAGATGACATATCATCGGGTAGATGATAAATCAAGACGTCTCATTTGACCTATTGATGTAAGGAATAAGTGATGGCCCAAGACGCGTTTGAACATATCGTCAATGATTTTGAGTTTCTTGACGAATGGAATGACCGGTACCGATATGTCATTGATCTCGGCAAGACGCTCGAACCCTTACCCGACGATCATCGGCATTCAGGCACCAAAGTTGAAGGTTGCGCGAGTCAAGTCTGGATCTTCCCGGAGATTTGCCAAAAAGCCGGACAGACAGTCTTCACTTTCAGGGGAGAAAGTGATGCGATGATTGTTAGAGGTTTAATCGCCATCCTGCAGGCTCTCTATAACGACGTTCCTTTTAATGAGGTAGGGCGAATCGATGCCCACGCCGAACTCGGTCGTTTGGGGTTGCGCGACCATCTGACCGCGCAACGCTCCAACGGTTTAGCGTCCATGGTCGCCCGCATTCGTCAATTGGCCGCCAAACAACCGGCAATTGGCGACACATCTACACCATAACGAGACCTCACGAATGGCCCTCTTGATGGTCAACGATATCCAAAATTTGGTACCGGACAATTTTTTGTTGAATAATCATGGCAAATCCTCCGAGGCGCAAATGGGACAAGGGAGATAGCAACAGACAGAGCCTGTGATGTCGACAGATACTCATGATGATCTCATTCTCTCGGAACTCAATGACAAAGAATTGATTCTTCAAATGCATGACGACCTCTATGATGGTCTGAAGGAGAAAATTGAAGACGGCGTTTACATTCTGTTGAAGCGCGATTGGAAACCCTAAAATATCTTAACCAAAGCCCTCGTTGAGGGAGTGAGGATCGCCGGCATTAATTTCCGAGATAGAATCCTATTTGTTCCTGAAGTCCTACTCGCCACCAATGCCATGAAAGCCAGCGTGTCGATCCTCAAGTCTTTACTGATCGAGACCGGGGCCCCTCCGAATGGGAAAAATTGTCATTGCTACGGTCAAGGGTGACATTCATGATATCGGTAAGAATCTCGTATTTATGATGATGGAAGGGGCGGGTTTCGACGTGGTTGATCTTGGCATCAATAATCCGGTCGAAAATTACATTGGGACTCTTGAAACTGAGAAGCCCGATATTCTCGGAGTGTCAGCCCTCCTGACAACCACGATGCCCCATATGAGAATCGTCATTGACCGCTTGGTTGAGCTGCAAATGCGCGACAACTATGGCGTACTGGTGGGCGGGGCCCCCTTAAATGAAGAATTTAGGTAACTGCTCGGGCCACACTTGAGCTTTGATTTTTCTGCCTCACGTCGTTCGGATCAGGCCCTTTCTCTTTTCATCGTCAACCATTTTCTGCCGAGGCCGGATGTGCGGTTTGCGGTCGGCGAGACCCGTTTGGGTCGTCAGCCCGGGTTCTCCTTTCCGACCCTTGGCGACGGCTCCGAAGCGTTTTCGCGGGACGCGCTCCAGCGCCTTGTGCTTGTTCGAGCCGACCGACGATCCCGACTGTGCCGATTTCGGTAGCGGCCCGTCTGCCGTGCCGTGGATTTCCGTTTAACGTTATAGACCTGACATTCTATGTCCGATTCGGGATCGATCTTTTCGGGGAGGACGTCTTGATGGGGGCATGGTTCGGGTCGAAAGCGACGCCAGGTCTATGCCAGGCCATCGTGAGCGCCATGCCCCGGCATCGCGTCTTCATCGAGTCGCACCTTGGGGGCGGCGCGATCATGAAGCGCAAGCCGCCAGCGCTGCGCAACATCGGGATCGATCTCAACCGCCGGGCGATCGACGGGTTCCGCTGCGACCATGACGTGGAACTGGTTCACGGCTGCTGCCACGGGTTCCTGGCCGACTTTCCGTTCGAGGGGGACGAGCTGGTTTACAGCGACCCGCCCTACGTGCAGTCGACGCGCAGGTCGCAACGCCGCTACCGCTTCGACTACACGGACGACGACCATTTCGCGCTCCTCGAGATCCTGAAGTCGCTGCCGTGCCAGGTGATGGTCTCCGGCTATCCCTCCCGGCTCTACGACGCGCATCTGGCCGACTGGCGCTCTTTCGAGATCCAGGTCAGCAACCAGGCCTGCGTCGTCACCGAGAAGCTGTGGTTCAACTTCGCGCCGGGCCGGCCTCACTGGCACACCGGCGCCGGCAGGAACTTCACCGACCGCCAGCGGATC
>JAJEBG010000031.1 GCA_022824005.1 Paracoccaceae bacterium | reverse complement strand
TGGCGCACGCGCCGTCCCTCGCACCATGTCCTCCTGAGGAGGACGGCCTTGGTCCCGTACTGGTTGGGGATCACGTCGATTCGGATAGACATACTGCTTATGTAAGTTTTTACTTCCTGTTAATCTAATATATAATGCTTTTTTAGGTTTATGTCAAGGGCTTTATTATGTAAGAATAAATCCTAACTAATCTACACCTCCGGTGGCGGAAAGCCGTTGCGTTTCAGTGCGTTAGACGAGAAAAGGGGCGGGTGATCAGATGGAAGTTCCGACTAAGCGATGCCATTGAACAAGTGAAACCTATAGCGGGATTTCAAATACATCGGTCGCATTGGGTTGCTAAATCGGCAATAAAAAAAGTTGATGCCAATGTTACTGTGCCGAAGGTTCATTTAAGCGATGGCAGAAAACTGAGCATCAGCAAATCACGGCTTACCGAGTTTTCTGACTACTTGAAAAAGAACTGAACTGGTATTTCGTGAAATGTATAGAACTGCGAGCTGAATGAGCACTACGGTTTTTTTCCTGTAATTTTGGCAAGGCTTAGTTTACAAATTGTGTGCATTTACGGCAGGCTCTCTCTGTTACAGAGGGATAGCATGCAATAGATCACAAACAATTTCAGATGGCTGTCATGGATAGATATCCTCAGCCCGGCCAAGATATTACAAGCCGAAGCCGTGTTTCTGAGCGGGTAAGAGACATCTGCGCCACTGGACGCCATTGAGGCGGGCGTAGGTGAAGAGATCGTCAATGCCCTCACTGCAACAAACCCGGTGCCATATTCAAAGGTAAAGCACGGGGTTTGCGCCGCTGCCAGCATAAGGGATGCAGAAAGACACTCAATGCCGCGACGGGTGCCCCATTGTTGGGTTTGCACCGCAAGGAAAGCTGGCTTACCATCGGAACCTGTATTGTTGATGGGTTGACTGTGCGCGCCTCGGCAAATCGTGTCGGGCTCGTGGACAATCAGGGCTCCTTTTTTGTCAGTTGATCGAGTCGCACAAGGTCTTGAACGTTGATGCCACCACCACTTGCCGCGATGATGGCCTGTATGGTTTGACAATGCGGTACAATGTGCTCACGACTGCCCCCGTGGATCAAATGCGGATCGGATTTGATCCTCTCGAGACGCTTCCGGCCTTCCTCTCTCAGAACGACCTGTGTTTGCTTGCTCTTTGCCATTGAGGTTCTGCTCCCGTTGAAAACTGTGCGGCTTTTGTTAGGAGCGATGCAATCACACCCCGCAGAAAAATAGAATCCATAAAACGATCATAGCACTAGATTGTTGTGGGATGACCAATAATTTACAGATTAATTGAAAAAATCAGAGTCAAAGTAGACCATTCTTACAATGCCAAGCATAGTTCCTGTCGTCCACTTAATGCATTTAAAATGGCAAAATATCAGCAAACTTGATAGTCAAATTAATGAATCCAAGTCTGAGTGTTTCATCTCGCGGGCGCAAGGATGGATTGCCGAAGAAAGGAATGCCATTTCTGATATTCGAGAGAAAATCAAAGACTTGAGATAAGGTATCGGATGCCCGAGACAAACTGGAAAATTCCAACTGGAAGTAAAGGCTCTCTCCACCGTTGGAGCGAATATGATTTACGCTTCAAAAAAGACGGGTGAATCGTCAATGCCAATGAATAACCCAATGTGGCAACCCTCTGAGAAGCGAGCGGCGGAGACTCGTCTAGCCGACTTTATGCGATGCATCGGAGTGGGCGTTGACGGTGAACGATTAGATTATGATCAATTGTGGCAATACTCCATATCGGATCCTGAAACATTTTGGTTGGAATTGTGGAAATTTTGCCGAGTGATTGGTGATCCGGGTTCCCAAATTCTGTGGCAAGGGGCCAAGAATCAGTTACGGGAGGCCTGCTTCTTTCCCGAAGGCCAAATCAATTATGCGGAGAATCTGCTCAAAAGAGTTGATGAAAACAGTGATGCACTGATCTTCTATGGTGAAGACGGCAGTCATCGCAGATGGAATGGGGCCACGCTGCAGAGGAAAGTCGCACAGATACAGTCGATATTGAAACAAGAGGGGATTCAAGCTGGCGATCGTGTCGGCGCGATTGTCGCCAATACCCCAGAAGCCATCGCCGCGATGCTAGCGACAGCATCACTTGGCGCTGTGTGGTCGTCCTGTTCTCCCGATTTTGGTGTGAGTGGCATTCAAGACCGATTCAGCCAAGTAGAGCCCAAATTATTGTTCTGCACCGATGGTTATTTCTATAATGGCCGATGGTACGATTTCTTGCCACGTGCCGAGCAGATCGTCGCGTCAATGGAGAGCGTGAAACAACTGTTCGTGCTGCCATATTCGGGAGATGAGTGCCAAGGACAGGTTCCCGGCGTTGCGATCAAATTGGGAGAGGGGCAAGAAACATTCCCGATTGAATTTCACAGAGCGAAATTCAATGATCCGCTATTTATCATGTTTTCATCGGGAACGACGGGTTTACCCAAATGCATGGTCCATGGTGTTGGTGGGGCGCTCATTCAGCATCTTAAAGAACATCAATTGCACTGCGATATCCGAGCTGGTGATCGCTTGATGTTTTTTACCACCTGTGGATGGATGATGTGGAACTGGATGGTCAGCGCCCTCGCCTCTGGAGCGTCACTTGTTCTTTATGACGGCTCACCCTTGCACCCAAATCTCGAGCGCCTACCTGACATCGTGGCTAAAGAATCGGTGACCCATTTTGGGGTTTCGGCCAAATATGTCGATACCTGTGCGAAGGCCGGAGTCACGCCCGTTGAGACTCACGATTTTTCATCCCTAAAAACCATTTTGACCACTGGCTCGCCACTGTCGGGGGAGAGTTTTGAATATATCTACGCCAAATGGAAGCGGGATATTTGTCTGTCATCAATTTCAGGGGGAACCGATATTCTGGGATGTTTTGTGGGAGGTTGCCCCATCGCGCCGGTTTTTGTTGGCGAATGTCAGAAACGAATGCTGGGTATGGATGTCCATATTTTCAATAAAACGGGAGAGTCTGTCACAGGTAAACCGGGTGAGTTGGTATGCCTTTCACCGCATCCATCAATGCCGATAGAATTTTTGAACGACGCTGACGGCGAGAAGTACCGAAAGGCTTATTTCGACCAATTTCCAAACGTTTGGACGCAAGGTGATTGGGCTGAGTTGACATCGAATGAAGGGGTGATTTTCTATGGCCGCTCAGATGCCACCCTGAATGTAGCAGGTGTGCGAATTGGCACCTCTGAAATTTACCGACCTGTTGAGAGAATCGAAGAGGTATTTGAGGCTCTGGTGATTGAGCGCACTCACAATGCATATTCTGAACTCGTTCTCTTTGTGCGCCTTCGAGATGAATGCGATTTGTCAGATGACCTTGAAACCAAAATCCGAAATGAGATTAAGTTAAACGCGTCACCCCGTCATGTCCCTGCCAAAATCATCGCCGTTCCTGATATTCCGAGGACACGATCCGGGAAAATTGTTGAGTTGGCGGTACGTCATGTTGTCCACGGCATTCCCGTTAAAAATCTAAACGCCCTCGCCAATCCTGAAGCATTGGAGTTTTTTAAGAATTTACCGGATTGAGAGGAAATCAACGGATAGGACGAGATTTTGTCAATCTTGCCCGACGAGTGATAAATTGGCGATAAGATGTGGTCTGTCTGAATATATGCCTTTGAACAGAAGTGGCATCACGGTCTAGCCGCCAAAACCAAATGGGGGTTCTGATCCGTTCGCTGAAAAGTTATCAGCTCCGGATTTTTTAGCCTTCGGCCAAACCCGTGACGGGTTTGGCATCGCCTCTTTATGTCACAATCATTCTTCATTGTGTCGCAATGGACGAAGAATTAGGCAGCTTTGTGTCTTTTGAAACCATCTCAAGAAGGCGCAGATTGATGGTCTTGACACGGATCATTTGCCCCACGAAGTGGACAAGATGGCGCGATCGGTTAGTCAAACAAGAATTGATTGAGCATCGTCCAGACATTTGTGAATTGTTCATGCAAGGATCGTACATTGAGAAGAACTTAGTTCACAAAGATATGCTATCTCAAACGATATCGTGATCAACAAATTTTGATTGTTGAATCGAGCATTGAAGGTTTATCCTTAGAGAATCGGCGTGATGAACCCGCCTAAAACGTGATGGAAATTCCAATGAACGACTCCGATTATCAGGCCCAGAGGATCGCCATGGTTGATGGCCAGGTGAGACCGGCTGATGTCACAAAATTTACCATCATATCAGCGATGTTGAACTGTCCACGAGAAGCCTTTGTCCCCGACAATTTGCGCTCGGTTGCCTATCTTGGAGATCACTTAATCCTTGGTGAAGGACGGGCGCTACTTGATCCTCGGGTCTTTGCAAAGATGCTCAATGAAGTGGGTATTCAGGGCGACGAATTCGTTCTCGATATTGGTTGTGGTCATGGATATTCATCAGCGGTGATTGCTCGACTTGCCGAAGCCGTTGTCGCACTTGAAGAAGATGAGAGTATGGCAGAGGCGGCGATGCAGAATTTGGTGGCCCATTCGGTTGATAATGCGGTGGCGGTCAAGGGTCCATTGCACCAAGGGGCGGCCCAACATGCCCCCTATGACGTGATTGTGATAGAAGGAGGTGTGGGTGTCTTGCCCGATGAAATCTGTGAGCAATTAAAGGATGGGGGCCGGATCGTCTGTATATTTTCCAACCAGATACCAGGAGAATGTCGGGTTGGTTTCAAGCGAGGTGGACAGTTCAGTTGGCGTGTGGTATTCAATGCCAACGCGCCGCTGTTGAAAAAATTCAGGGCGGCAGGGGAGTTTGTCTTCTGAAAGGATGTGTATTTTTGAGTTGGTAAACTGTCGTGTGCGTTGATGGGGAGCTAGGCGTATTGGCCTGGTGAGGGGAATTGAAAAAATTTATCATGGCTTTTCAGGTGGCGTCTTGCGTCGTCGCGGTGGGCTTATCAAAACGGATTGGCAGAGAAATCTGGCGTGCACTGCGCCTGATTCCCTTCGTCGCTTTGTGGTTTGGCGATCTTCATGCCGAAACCTTGCCCGACGTGATGGTGGCCGCTTACAAGAACAGCAAACTGCTCGAATCGACTCAGACGCTTTTGCGCTCCCAAGATGAAACCGTCCCTCAAGCCTTAGCAGCCATGCGGCCGAGTCTCACCGCATTGGCCTCTGTGGCGGCCAAATACAGAAATTCAGTTCACTCGGTGACGCGCGTTCGTTCAGGTTCAACATCATTACCTGCGACGTTGGAACTCTTGATGGAAATGACGATTTATGATGGAGGCGACACAAAACTTGCCACTGAAGCGGCCCGGCAGGGCGTGCTCGCGTTGCGGCAATCGTTGGTCGAAGCAGAGCAGGCCGTTCTCCTTGCGGCGGTGAAGGCTTACCACGATGTGTTGCGGCAGACTGAAATTCTACAGTTAGCCGAGAGTGCGCTCAGAGTGATGGAAGCGCAACTCGAAGCGGCTGAAAGTCGCTTTGAGTTAGGAGAGATTACCAAAACGGACGTTAGTTTAGTCGAGGCCAGTCGCGCCGCGGCTCAAAGTCAAGTTTATCTGCGCCGTGGTGAATTAGAGATCGCCAAACGCAATTTCGTATTGGCCACCGGCACCGCGCCTCGGAATCTAGCACCCACCCCACCTCTTCCCTCAATCCCTGCTAGTCTGCAAGAAGCGCAAGAGATTGCCGCTCAAGAATATCCTTCAATCAAGCGGTTAAAACACTCGGTTTCGGCCGCCCGTTTGAATCTTCGGCGATTCGAGACGATTAATGATCCTCGCATCGTCCTTGGCTCTCGTATTGGGACCGAGAGAGATCTCGATTCTCTCGGTGATGGAGCGGATTCTTTTTCGGTCTCGCTTTCGGCGCGTTTACCGCTCTACCAAGGGGGACGAGCCGACTCGCAGTTGCGTCAAACGGCGGCTCTTGCAGAAAGAGCCGCCATTGACTTGCAGCAGGAAGCAGGCCAGGTAAAACAAAATGTGGCCATTGCTTGGGCACGGCTCAAAATCGCACAATCGCTCATTCCGGCCAACGAGGAGCAAGTCAAATCGGTTGAATTGGCGTATCAGGGAATCAAACAGGAGGCAGAACTTGGGGCGCGCACCATCATTGACCTTCTGAATGCTGAACAGAGGCTTCAGGAAGCGCGAACCAACCTTGTCACGTCAATCAAAGATAAGGATATGGCGGTTTATGCTTTGTTGGAAACGGCAGGACTGATGACCGTTCAACATCTTGGACTCGATATCCCATCCTACGACCCAAATGTGAATTTCAACAAAGTGAAAGATGGGCCGAGAATACAAAAGCGTCAACAACTGATTGAAACGATTTTGCAGAGGACTCGCACCGAATAGACAGCGCGTCGGGATGGCGGATAACCTTAGTGATATAGAACCTAGGCGCGATACCAAAAAATGGATTAACAGGAGAGATGGAACCCAATCTCGGGAGGTCCGACATCATCTCGTCAGGTGATATGTGAGGGTTAAAGACTGCGAAATGTCCAGTGTTCTACTCTTCCGTGGGTTGGTTAAAGACATTCGTTTCATCAAGAAAAGCCAAAATCATTATGACGTTATGAGTGATGGGCACGGCAGGCTTCAAATGCGGATGGCAATCGGTTAATTTGTGATTTTTGTGTGGACGCCCAGCAAACGGAAAATTGATGCCATTAGAAAAAACATACCAAGCCAGCCAGATTGAGGCGCGCATAGCGGCAAAATGGGAAGAGGTCGAGGCGTTCCGAGCCGGTGCAAACGCCGCAGACAAGGCGGATTCTTATTGCATCATGATTCCCCCGCCGAATGTGACAGGCCTTCTCCATATGGGGCACGCTTTTAATAATACCATTCAAGATATTTTGGTTCGCTGGCACCGGATGCGAGGCTTCGATGTCCTATGGCAGCCAGGACAGGACCACGCGGGTATTGCGACACAAATGGTTGTGGAGCGGGCTTTGGCCGAAAAGGGGGAGCCCTCACGTCGAGAACTAGGACGTGAGGGATTTCTGAAAAAGGTTTGGCAGTGGAAAGAGGAATCGGGCGGTGCCATCATTGAGCAACTCAAAAGGCTGGGCGCCTCATGTGACTGGTCACGAAATCGTTTCACGATGGACAAAGGCTTTCATGATGCGGTGCTGAAAGCCTTTGTTGAACTCTATGAAAGGGGCATCATTTATCGGGGACAACGTCTGGTCAATTGGGACCCAGAATTTGAGACCGCGATCTCTGATCTTGAGGTTGAACAGATTGAAGTTGATGGCAAACTTTGGCGGCTGCGCTACGAATTGGAAGATGGACTCGAATTTGATTTCCCAATCAAAGATAAAGATGGCGGTGAAGTGGTCAGATGGCAAAGACAGAATTATCTCGTTGTGGCAACTACCCGGCCCGAAACGATGCTGGGAGATTCGGGTGTGGCCGTGCATCCCGACGACGAGAGATACCAAGGCCTGATCGGCAAGACTTTGCGACTACCTCTTGTCAATCGCTCCATACCCATCGTTGCCGACATCCACGCCGACCCTGAAAAGGGATCGGGAGCTGTGAAGATAACACCGGCCCATGATTTCAATGATTGGGCAGTCGGTCAACGCTGTCATCTGCCGCCGATCAATATTATGTCTAGCAAAGCCACGATGAACTTGCGGGACAACATTCCATTCCTTCAAGATTGCCAGCCTGATGAAGATGTCTTGGATCTGCATGGTGTAGACCGATACGAAGCGCGTCGTCGAATTATTAAATTGGCGAAAGATCAAGGTTGGCTTGATGGAGAAGACAATGACCGACATGTTGTCCCGCACGGTGACCGATCAAAAGTCGTAATTGAGCCTCATTTGACAGACCAGTGGTTTGTCGATGCCAAAGAAATGGTCGAACCGGCTTTGGAGGCGGTGCGATCGGGACGAACCAAAATACTTCCAGCGTCATTCAAAAAGACCTACTTTGACTGGTTAGAGAATATTGAGCCTTGGTGCATTTCGCGTCAGCTGTGGTGGGGCCATCAAATTCCCGTTTGGTACGATCGTGAGGGAAAAGAATATTGTGCGATCAACGAAACGGAAGCAAGAATTTTGGCAGAGGGGCGCGAATTAACGCGTGATGAAGACGTTCTTGATACTTGGTTTTCCTCCGGATTGTGGCCGATTGGGACTCTCGGCTGGCCCGAGGAGACCGATGATTTCAAACGCTACTTTCCAACAGATGTATTGGTCACGGGTTTTGACATCATTTTCTTTTGGGTCGCCAGAATGATGATGATGCAACTCGCGTTGGTGGGCGAGGCGCCATTTCATACAGTTTATGTGCATCCACTGGTTCGAGACGAAAAGGGACAGAAGATGTCGAAATCGGTGGGTAATGTCATCAATCCCATCGAATTGATTGATAAATTTGGTGCTGACGCGGTTCGTTTTACTTTGGCTTCAATGGCGGTGATGGGACGAGACCTAAAACTTTCTGAAAAGCGCGTGGAGGGTTATCGCAACTTTGGAACTAAGATCTGGAATGCCGCAAGATTTGCCGAAATCAATCATTGTCATCTTGAGGCCGATTTTGATCCCGCATCAACGCAATCTGTGGTCAATAAATGGATCATTGCTGAAACGGCCAAAGTTGGAGAGTCAATCTCTGAAGCCTTGGCACTCTACCGTTTCAATGAGGCGGCGAGCGATATTTATTCTTTTGTGTGGAATGCCGTTTGTGACTGGTATTTGGAGTTTTCTAAACCTCTCTTTAGGTCAAAAAATCCACTCCTCGTCCAAGAGACGCGCAATACACTGGCTTGGGTTCTCGACCAGTGTCTTATGTTCTTGCATCCGTTTATGCCCTTTGTCACCGAAGAATTATGGGGGAAAAGCGAGCGAGATAAACTTCTCGTTCACACGGATTGGCCGCAATATGATCTCACTCAACTGATTGATGAGAGGGCTGAGGAAAAAATTAATTGGATCATCAAACTGATTGAAGAAATTCGCTCAGTGAGAGCGCAGATGCGGGTGCGGCCGGCAGAGGTTTTGAGCCTTCTTCAAATTGATGTGCCTGAAAAAGAGAGACAAACTTGTGAGGAATTTTGGACTTTGATCTCACCACTTGCCCGTCTATCTGAAATTCTTACCGTGACTGTCATGCCAAAAAACGCGGCGGTCATTTCGATTGATGGGAGTGTTTTCTGTATCCCACTCGCAGGAATTATTGACGTTGAGCGTGAAGTCAGTCGTTTGCAGACGACTCTTGAAAATATTGCCAAAGAGAAGAAAGGTTTGCAAGGACGCCTCAAAAATACGGGTTTTATCAATCATGCCCCCGCCGATGTCATTCAGAAAACCAAGGACAGTTTGACGTTGCTTGATGAAGAGAAGGCGGCTCTAGAAAAGGCTCTTGAGAGATTCACGATGTCCGGAAATGTTCCAAACGTTTGATTTCAGCCGCGGCCGCTTCAATTGCCCCTTGGCCACGTGGACAGCCAATGGCTTCAAAACCGGCTTCCATTGAAGCAAGGGTTCCCATCATCATATGGGCGTTCAGATGCCCCATATGACCGATTCGGAAGGCACCTGAAGCCTCGGGGTCATCTGGCGTTCCCGCCCCCAATCCGACACCGAGAGTGACTCCCGTGTGTGTCGACAACCATTGGCGAAGTTGGGCACCGTAGGGAGCACCCGCTCGTAAGGCCGTGACAGCGTGACTGCGCTTTTCACGGTTAACAATATTGCATTCAAGGGGCCCCTCTCTCCCCCATTGATCAACCGCCGCCCACACCGCTTTTGCTAGGATGGCGTGTCGTTGCAGCACATTTTCTAAACCCTCTTCATTCAAAATCATGTCGAGTGCCTCGCGCAATCCAAACAGATGTTGTGCCGGCGCCGTGCCACAATAGGTTTGATAGAACTCGTCTGGATTCACTCTTCGATTCCAATCCCAATACGGGGTCCGAAGTTTGGCCCCCATACCGGCTTGCATGGCTCGATGACTAAAAAATACAAATGCCATTCCGGTGGGGAGCATCAAGCCCTTCTGACTGGCCGCGATCGTGACGTCCACGCCCCAAGCGTCCATTCGGTAAGGATCACAAGCGAGACTGGCGATGCAGTCGACAAGAAGTAGAGCGGGGTGCCCGCTGTCTTTGAGAATCGACGATAGTGATTGAATATCATTTCGAACCGAGGATGCAGTATCAACATGCACCGTCAACACCGCTTTGATTTGTCCGTCTTTGTCCTCTTCAAGCCTCTCGGCTAGCCGTTCGGTATCAATATCGTTGCGAAAACCAAACTCCATCACTTCGGCTTGGATGCCCAAAGCGTCGGCAAAACGGGCCCAACCGGCAGCGAAGATTCCTGTTGAAATGACGAGAATCAAATCTCCCGGACTGAACAAATTGGTGAGAGCCGCTTCCCAAGCTCCGTGTCCATTCGCAATATAAGCTGCCAAGTATATATTCTCGCTCTGAACCACACGTTTGAGGTCAGAGTGGACAGAGGCGCTAAGGGTATGAAACTCATCGGAATAAATGTCCGGTGAGGCTTGGTGCATGGCCTTCATGACCCGGTCGGGAACCACGGACGGACCGGGGATGGCGACCATGGCCCGTCCTGAGTTAGAATGAAGGTGAGATGAGAGGCTCATGAGGAGAAGGAAAATAAATCTTGACGCCCGTTGATAGGACAAATTGATATCACCATCAAGTTTGATAAATCATAACTCCCAATCAATGCTAAAGTGTGAGATTATTATGAACGGCGAAATGACAAGATTATGAAGTTCATCAGCCAAACGATTCAGCATTCTCAAATGCCGACAGCCGTCTTGTTGAATTGGTTATGGCACAGCTACCTTCGCCCGCAATTGCCAAGATTGTTGGGAGCGAGTCTATTTATGGCGGTGCAGGGATCCATGCTAGGGGTGTTGAGCTATCTTATCCGGCCGATGTTTGACACCGTCTTCGCTGAAAAGAGAGAGGACGCGCTTATTCTCCTTGGTTTGGCGGTCTTAACAGTCTTTGTTATTCGTGGCCTTTCGGGATTCATTCAGCGTGTCATGATGGCCGCCGTTGGCCAGCGCATCAAGTTTGATCTCCAACGTGATCTTGTCCGGCGCATTCTCGGTTTGGACAAAAAGTTTTTTGAAGACAATCCGGCTGGAGATATTATTCAGCGAGTCAATAACGACATTGGTTCAATTGAAGGTGTGTGGCAAGGTCTGTTTGCCCCCGGTGTGCGCGATCTGATTGCCATTATTTCACTCCTTGTGGTGGCTCTCTCGATCGATGTGACTTGGACACTCATTGT
Organism: Paracoccaceae bacterium; assembly: GCA_022824005.1. Classification (GTDB taxonomy): domain Bacteria; phylum Pseudomonadota; class Alphaproteobacteria; order Rhodobacterales; family Rhodobacteraceae; genus JAPOXR01. The sequence continues at coordinate 116,433 of JAJEBG010000031.1, read as the reverse complement.
GGTCGCGGGCATACCTTTGCTGACGATGCCAGTACTCATTTTGCAGCAGGTCATAAGGCGTTATTCTTTGCGGGCCGCAAAAGCCCACGCCCAGATAATCGTGCGGCTTGAAGAATTACTGCATAATATCCGTGAGATTAAACTTTATCGGGCTGAAAAATCTCAAGAACATCAATTTGTTTCGACGGCGGACATCGTCAAGCGGACGTCGGTTCGTATTGAAGCGGCCATCGCGAGTGTACCCTTTCTGGTTGATGTCGTCGCCGGAGTTGGGTTTCTTGGACTGCTGATGGTGGCGGGGAGCGATGTGATCAATGGAGAGAAGACATTGGGTCACTTCATGAGTTTCTTTACCGCAATTGTGCTCCTATTCGATCCGGCGAAACGAATAGGTAATCTCTTTTCAGGCTGGCAAAATCTTAAGGTCTCGCTTGAGCGAGTGTTTGCCATTTTTCAATCAATGCCATCTATTCTTGATCCAGAATCACCCGTCAAATTCGAGGCTGAACACACGAAGCTAAATGTCGAATTTGATCGCGTGCATTTGACGCTCGGTGGGCAGGAGGTGATTCGAGGTTTATCCTTTGCCGCCGATGCTGGCCAAGTTACAGCCATCGTTGGACCCTCTGGTGCTGGCAAGACGTCGGTCTTTAATCTGCTGGCCCGAATTATTGACCCTGATGTTGGCACTATTCGGATTGGCGGTCATGATATTTCCAAAATTAGAATCGCTGAGCTCCGCGCGTTGATCGCGTTTGTGGCGCAAGACAGCGGAATCTTTGATGAATCGATCCGCAATAATGTCATGTTTGGCAATAGCAACGCGGATGAGGCTGAGTTCAACCAAGCTGTCGAAGTCGCGCGCGTGAAGGAATTTGCTCAAAGGGAGAAGGAGGGGTTCGATGCGAGTTGCGGCGCACGAGGGGAATATTTGTCAGGAGGCCAGAAGCAGCGAGTCGCGATTGCGCGGGCCCTTCTCCGTAATTCACCGATATTGCTGCTTGATGAACCCACATCGGCCCTTGATCTCGAATCCGAAAAACTGGTTCAAGAGGCGGTTTTTGCCTTGGCAAAGAATCGAACAGTTATTGTCATTGCCCACCGACTCTCGACCGTTCAAACCGCCGACAAGATTATATTCTTGCAAGGAGGCAAGCGGGTAGAGGAGGGCAACCACAAGACGTTGATGGCGAAGAACGGTCATTACGCGTCGCTTTATCGAATTCAATTCAAGGAGGACGCAGAAGATTAAGGTGCTGTTTGGCGATTCTTTGGTCTCGTTTGGTAAGTGTTGACGAGGGATTGAGGCGAGGCTCCAGTTAGGAATCTCAGTAGAAGAAGGAGATTAAGCCCGCCGCGTTTGAACCAACCGTCTTCCTGATAACGAATGGAGTTGGTGATCGCCTCGCATTCCAGCATCCGCAGGCGATTCTTCAATTTCTGTGCCATCATCACATCTTCCATAATGGCCACAGGCTTATACCCGCCAACGTAGTCATAAAGTTCTTTGGAGATCAGAAGTCCTTGATCACCGTACGGAAGGCCCAGCCAACGTGATCGAAAATTCGCCCACGCGGCCACCCATGAAGCGGCCCATCCAGACGTTGAAAATCGCAATCGAAAATAGGCCGCGTCTTGGCTCGAGCGGATATGTTGCCAGACCGTTTCACTCCACGACCCTGCAAGTTGTGTATCAGCATGCAAGAACATCAGCCAATCGCCCTCAGCGAGAAGGGCCCCTTGGTGCAATTGATGGCCTCGCGAAGGTTGACTGACAATGAGTTTTGCGCCGATTTCTTTCGCAAATTCAACCATTCCATCGGAGTCCGCGTCACTGATAATTAATTCACGAATCAAGTCGCTTCTGACAGCCGGCATCAGACTTTGTATTGTCGCCGATAGAGTCAAGAGCGAGGGGTTAAGAGTGGGAATGACAATGGAGAGTGGGGCGCGTCGGATCATACAAGTCAATCCAACGAGGGGAGCAGACTGCAGCCACCCATCCGCACGGGAGAAATGGTCTTGGCAAGTCCCGTCGTTTCATTGCAATCGACGATGACTCCGCAGAGAGTTGCGGGACCCGATGCCGGAACAAACCGGTCCTTGCTCATGCCTGTCCTAAAACGATGAAGGGGTTCTTCTTTCTGCATACCAATAATTGAGTCATAGTCACCACACATTCCCACATCAGTGATATAGGCGGTGCCTCGCGGCAGAATCCGTTGATCAGCGGTCGGCACGTGGGTGTGGGTTCCAAAAACCAACGTGGCTTTTCCGTCGCAAAAGAGCCCCATGCCATTTTTTTCTGACGTTGCTTCACCATGCATATCAATGACTGTCGCGGCCACTGATTTTCCGAGCGGGTGGGCGTTGAGGACTGAATTTATGGCCGCAAAGGGATCATCAAAAGAAGACTTCATAAACACGCGTCCCAACACTGCCATAACCAATATCTTGCGTCCCCGAGAATCGACAAAAATATGCGAGCCCTTTCCCGGAGCCCCTTTTGCAAAGTTCAGGGGTCTCAAAATTCGGGGTTCCGTTTGAATATGCTGTTGAATGTGACGTTGATCGAATGCGTGATCGCCGAGGGTCAGACAATCAATTCCGGATTGCAGCAGGATATTGGCGTGATCGGGCGTGATCCCCCGACCTTGAGTGGCATTCTCGCCATTGGCAATGACAAAATCAATATCCATTTCGCGGCGAAAATCGGGCAGATGAGTCTTGATCGCGTCTCGGCCTGACCGCCCGAAAATATCACCGAGGGCCAGCAATCTCATTTTTGGATCTCGGAATTAGCGTTAAAAATAATCATCTCATTCTCTGTGATGACCGAATCCAATTTTTGGTCGAACGTGTCAAATGGCAGGCTTTTCATCTCTTGTGCCGCAAAAGCAAATCCAATGGCTTTAACTTTCCCAGTTTTTCGTAGTTTCTGCAACGTGCGATCGTAATAGCCACCGCCGTAACCGAGGCGAGTCCCGCTTCGGTCAAAGGCCAGTGAAGGCACGATCATAATGGTTGGCAACAACCATTCGCCGAAAGTGGGCACCTTTATATTCAGATGTCCTTTTTCCACGAGACAGTCCCGAGACCACTCTCGGAACTTGAGAGGAGCTTGAATTTGATGAACAACGGGAACACAGATTTTGTGCTGAGAATGAACCGAGAGATGTTCCATCGTCTCCATAGGATTGACTTCGGCCCCAATGGCCAAATAACCCGCCACCACCTGATGGTCATTTTGTTCGCGAAGCCATTTGAGTAGTCTTAAATTGGCTCTTGCTTGTTTTTCAACATTATGAGTGACCTGCCGACGGGCCTGTGCGGCTTTACGAACCGTCATTTTGTCGTTGCGGGTTGAAGTCATAAATGGCTCCTGTCCGTTCACTTTAGAATACCCGTTGGGATAGAAACACTCAAAAAATACCACTCCATGTCTTGAAGCTCGACTAGGTTTGTCCATAATGCAGGCATGAGCAAAGGATTATCCGCCGGGAGATTACTCGCGCGCAGCGTATGCCGGTATTTGAGGTGGAGTTTCGATTTTCAATCCCTTGAGGAATTCACGCCCGTCGTTGGTATGCGAGTCGATATAATGGCGATCGGACCATCAGGTGAAATTTGGATTATTGAATGCAAATCGTCGCGCGCTGATTATCTCTCCGATTCCAAATGGCAAGGATATCTTGGTTATTGTGACCAATTCTTCTGGGCCGTCGATTCTGAATTTCCCCACGAATTGTTGCCAAGAGAAACCGGCATCATCCTTGCCGACCGTCATGATGCAGAGATTATTCATTATGGCGAAATCAAGACACTTGCGGCCGCTCGCCGACGCAAGCAGTTGTTGAAATTTGCCCGCACCGCGGCGAGACGACACGACATTCTTACCGAAGCCGTCATGTCGCAGGATCAATATCTCGTCAAGACTCAACGGTAAGGGCACAGTTTTCTGTTCATGAAGGATAAAATTCCCCCTCAATCGGTTTCCTAGATTCCATTGCGGCGGTGGCCAAACCCTGATAATTCTTGATGAGTGCCGCCTTAGCTCAGTAGGTTAGAGCGCTAGATTGTGGATCTAGAGGTCCCCCGTTCAAGCCGGGGAGGCGGTACCAGATTTGACAACACAGCCGTATTTGATTTCTTTAACCCATTTTCGTGGTGGTTGATCTGAAAGGGATGGTTAATGAAACATTCCGAATTGTCGTTTCGTGACTCTGTTGAATTTATGTTCAACAGAGCGGCAAAATTTATTGACCTACCGACGGGTTTAAAGGAAAAAATCAGGGTGACCAATAGCACCTATACGGTCCGCTTTGGTGTGCGTATGCGAGGGGGAATTAAGACCTTTACCGGATACAGATCGGTGCATTCTGAACATATGGAGCCGGTCAAGGGCGGCATTCGATATGCACCGAGTGTCAATCAGAATGAAGTGGAAGCTCTTGCGGCCCTGATGACCTTCAAATGTGCCCTTGTTGAAATTCCTTTCGGCGGTTCAAAAGGCGGGCTTTGTATCAATCCGGCGGATTATTCAGAGGATGAACTTGAAATCATCACTCGAAGATTTGCCTATGAGTTGGCCAAACGGGATTTGATCAATCCAAGCCAAAATGTGCCCGCTCCTGATATGGGAACGGGTGAGCGCGAAATGGCTTGGATGGCTGATCAATACGGCCGTATGAATACCACTGACATTAATGCCCGGGCCTGCGTGACCGGCAAACCTCTGGGTGGCGGTGGCATTGAAGGCCGAATAGAGGCGACGGGGCGGGGAGTGCAATATGCGCTAGAAGAATTTTTTCGCTACCCCAAAGATGTCGCGGCCGCCAATTTGTCAGGTGGTTTGGAAGGAAAGACGGTCATTGTGCAAGGGTTGGGCAATGTGGGTTACCATGCGGCCTTGTTTCTTTCCGAGGAATGCGGTGCCAAAATCACCGGAATCATTGAGGTAGACGGAGCCCTCAGCAACGACAATGGCCTTGATGTCAATGAAATCCATCAACATATTGCCAATAATGGGGGTATCAAAGGCTACAAAGGCGGCACCTATATTGAAAATGGCATGAAGTTGCTTGAAGGTGAATGTGATATTTTGCTTCCAGCAGCCATTGAAGGAGCCATCTCAACGGAAAATGCGTCGCGTATTAAAGCCCCTCTGATTATTGAGGCGGCCAATGGGCCGATTACGGCGGCGGCTAACGACATTCTCCGCGACCGGGGAATTATTATCATTCCCGATCTTTACGCCAATGCGGGTGGCGTCACGGTGTCCTACTTTGAGTGGGTGAAGAATCTCAGCCATATCAGATTTGGTCGAATGCAGCGGCGTGAGGAAGAGGGACGCAATCAACTCCTTATTGAGGAACTCAATCATCTTTTCAAGAATGCCAATATTCCGGTGGAGTTTTCCACCAAATTCCTCCGTCGTTTCAGCCGTGGCGCCGGGGAACTTGAACTGGTGCGCTCTGGGCTCGACGATACAATGCGACTTGGTTATCAGGCGATGAGAGAGGTTTGGAGAAGCCGTCCTGAAGTGGGCGATCTTCGGACGGCGGGATTTCTTGTGGCAATCAGGAGAGTGGCCAATAGTTATCAGGCTAAAGGTATGTGAGTGGAAATTGACTGAAGGAAATCCAATAACAAGATGAGCAACGGTGATCCATCCCCGTTGCCACATGGCTGATCCGGATGTCACCAAGATTGTCAGAACGGTGTGAACTTTGAGCCCTCTCCCCACATTTATCCTTGGCTCCGCCCCGATTTGTGGTCGTTGAGCAGCAATTGCAGCAAAGCGTCTGACATGATTTTGCCTTCGCCGCGCGATGTCACTCCTCCCACACCGATCCGACGACCAAATCTCCACCAGAGACCGGGTTGCCAACGTCGTTTCATGGGTTCCTTCAAAACAATCAGAAAGCCATTTGAGGGCTTCATCACAAATAGGCCCATCTCAACTCGTTCGACATTGTCGATGCGAGCAACGAGCTCTCCGCTTGAAGTGACAAGGCTCCCTCGCCTCAACTCTAGAATGTCTGATGTGGCCATATACATTCGATAAGCAAGCACAAAAGTCAGCAGCACTGCGATGACAAGGGTGACAAAGATCATAAGTGAAGACGAAGTCGACACGAGGGCGACATAAAGTATAATCATGCCCAGAGTGACCAATCCACCAATCCCAAAGATTCGACGAATTGGCGATGGAGTTAGCGTGGCAATGACATTGTCGGAGTTGCCTTGGGTCACCGTTAGGGAAGCCTCTCCAATTCAATGAGAGTCAATTCGCAGAGCATTGATGAAAGCTCGTTGAGGAATTTCTACACGACCAAATTGTCGCATCCGCTTCTTTCCTTCCTTCTGCTTTTCCAGCAATTTTCGTTTTCGTGTCACATCTCCCCCATAACATTTGGCTGTGACGTCCTTTCGCAGGGCGGCGATGGTTTCTCTGGCGACAATCCGTCCCCCAATGGCCGCTTGAATGGGGACCTTAAACAGATGACGTGGGATCAATTCCTTCAGCTTTTCGCACAGAATACGCCCTCTCGATTCGGCTTGGCTGCGGTGTACCATCAGTGAAAGAGCGTCGACAGACTCGCCATTGACCAAAATCTGCAGCTTGACCAATTGGTCAGGTTGATATCCGGTCATGACATAATCAAAGGAGGCATAACCTTGTGAAACGGATTTCAGCCGATCATAGAAATCAAAAACAACTTCATTCAAGGGTAAATCGTACACCACCATGGCTCGCGAGCCGACGATTGACATCTCCTTCTGGACTCCCCTTCTCTCATGGCAAAGACGCATGACGCTGCCGAGATATTCCTCCGGCGTCAGAATGGTGGCATCAATTCTGGGCTCTTCAATCATGCGAATTGTCTCGGCATCAGGGAGATCAGCAGGATTGTAGATTTCTTTCATTGCACCTTTGTGAAGGTGAACATGATAAATCACCGAGGGCGCTGTTGTAATCAAGTCAAGATTATGCTCGCGTTCCAACCGTTCGCGCACCACTTCCATATGGAGCAAACCAAGAAAACCACATCGGAAGCCAAACCCAAGGGCTGTCGATGATTCTGTTTCACTGCTGAAAGAAGCATCATTCAATGCCACTTTAGTGATCGCATTTCGGAGATTTTCGAAGTCATCATTATCCGTTGGAAAGAGGCCACAGAACACAACAGGTTGACTAGGTTTAAGACCGGCGACCGGCTGCTCACATCCTTTTCTCTCATGGGTGATGGTGTCGCCAACTCGTGTGTCCGATACCCGTTTGATTGAAGCCGTCAAGAATCCTATTTCACCAGGATAGAGATGCTCGCATTCCTGCATATCGGGACGGAAGACACCAATCCGGTCGATAGGATACACCGCGCCTGTCGACATCATGCGAATTCGATCCCCTTTCTTCAATACCCCATCAATCATACGAACGAGGACAATCACACCGAGGAAGGCATCATACCAACTGTCAACCAACATGGCTTTGAGAGGAGATGTCAACTGGCCTTTTGGAGGAGGCAACTGATCGATAATCGCTTCCAGCAGGGTCTCAACGCCTTCGCCAGTTTTGGCTGACACTTCGATGGCGTCGGTGGCATCAATACCAATGACATTTTCAATTTCATTTTTGACGCGGCCAATATCAGCGGCCGGCAGGTCAATCTTATTGATGACAGGGATGATTTCATGATTGGCCTCAATGGCCTGATAGACATTCGCAAGTGTTTGCGCTTCGACACCTTGAGACGCATCGACGACAAGAATTGAACCTTCAACTGCGTGCATTGAGCGCGATACCTCATAAGTGAAGTCAACGTGCCCCGGTGTATCAATCAGGTTAAGGATATAGTCTTCTCCATCACGGGCCAGGTATTCGATGCGGACGGTGTTGGCTTTGATGGTAATGCCGCGCTCGCGCTCAATGTCCATTGAGTCGAGAAGTTGTTCTTTCATCTCACGCTCGTTAACCGTGCCTGTCAATTGCATGAGTCGATCGGCAAGCGTGCTCTTGCCATGATCAATATGAGCCACAATTGAGAAATTGCGAATGTGTTGAAGATCTATCATTAGGCCGGGTGTCGAAGGGCAAAACATGGATGGTTAGGCGGGGGCGCGAAAGAGAACCCTTGCCTTATCGTATTGACTTGTGCATCATCGTTCAACGCGGTTTCAAGCGAACGGGCAGTGTCAACACAATATCGTCAGCTTGATCAAAGTCGAGGGTCACTTCGACATGGTGATTGTTTTTTGGCAATTCTAGTCCCATTAACATGACATGAAAACCGCCCGGCGCAAGTTTTAACTCGCTCATGGGCGGGATCGTGAGCCCGCCGTCAATCTTGACCATAGACATCACGCCGTTATCACTTTGAACCGTTTGGTGAAATTCAACCTTTGACGCCGCATGACTCCTGACAATCATCAATTGATCGCTCGCTGGACAGGAATTTTGGATTTGTAAATAAAGAGCGCCCACCCGAGCGTTTGGAAAAGCCAGTTGAATATATGCATCCTCCACCGACAGGGCACAGGTATTTCCCAAACTTGGCATTGTAAGCCACAGACAGACGAACATAACAGATATAGGACGATTGGCCCCGCTCACACAGGCCATTCTGTCTGTCCAAGAGTAGAAACAACGATGAATGGTCAATATCAAATGAGTTGCATTCCTCGTCAAAGGATACAAACGTCTCAACCGTCGGCGGGCGGAGAAACCTCACTTCGGGCTTTGGCAATCTGATGTTTGATTTTCAGCGCTTGAGGAGACAGCGTATGATTGGGTGCTTTGTCCAGAAAGGCATCCAAACCGCCACGGTGATCAACACTGCGAAGAGCGTGCGCGCTGACCTTCAATCGAAAAGTTCTCCCGAGCGTCTCTGATTGAAGAGAGGCTTGGTTGAGATTAGGCAGATAACGCCGTTTGGATTTGTTGTGGGCGTGACTGACACGGTTGCCTGTCAAGCCACCCTTGCCCGTGAGTTCGCATCGGCGTGACATCATAAAGCTCGTTGGTTTGCCAAATGTTAAGATTCTCTAATTTAAAACGCATCGAAGCCGTCGTCAAGATGACAATGCCTCCTTCGATTTGATTTGTATGGAGGAAAGTGACGAATCGATGGCAGTGCGCAATTGGCCGCGAACCTCGGGAGAAAATGCGGTCCCTGTTGTTGTGATGATCCGGGCAATCTGTTGGCTCTTTTGATTGATATCGGTTTGCATCTCAATGGCTTTGACGATCTCTTCGTGGAGACGTGAGTGGATCCATGCTGAATCCTGTTCGATGCGGATTTTTTTCTGCATTCCATGGGATTGACGCCAATGACCGAGTGTCACAACCGATTGCCAAAGCCGGTTGATTGTCGCCGTTTCTTGAACGGATACGGTGCAAGTCAAAGGGAATTTTTCTGGGTCTTTGTCGCGTCGGGCAAACAATCTCAATGCGCCTTGATATTCCGCAGCGGTTTGCCTGGCGATATCTTTCAACGCCCCATCAGCTTTTGTAACGGCGATAATGTCCGCCAATTCCATGATCCCCCTTTTGACCCCCTGCAACTCGTCGCCGGCGGCCGGTGCCACAAGCAAAACAAAGATATCCGTCAACTGACCGACCTTGGTTTCCGATTGCCCCACACCTGTCGTTTCAACAAAAATAAAATCATAACCGGCTTGCTCGCAAAGAAAAATGACCTCTCGAGTGTGTTTGGCGACGCCGCCCAAAATATGACGGGAGGGCGAGGGGCGGATATATGAGAGTCGTTCACGCGAGAGAATATCCATCCGTGTTTTATCGCCGAGAATGGATCCACCCGTGTGGGCTGAAGTCGGGTCAACAGCCAGGACGGCCACTTTCATCCCTTGATGCGTCAGTAGAAGTCCGAGTGCATTGATAAGTGTTGATTTCCCGACCCCCGGGGCACCGGTAAATGCGATACGCAGAGATTGCCGAATATCCGCGGCCGACAATATATCAAAGAGCGAATCGGCATCGTTTCTGTGCTGACGATGGGTACTTTCGGCCAGTGTGATGGCGCGAGAGAGGGCCCGTCGATTGCCGGCCCGAATTTCCTGAGCCAATTGCTGACAATTGTTCATCTATTGCGGCCTCAGAAACTTTATAGAAAGTGAGTAGAAATGGATGTATACCATGAGCTGGAATTGACTTCATTACTTGGAAGAACAGTCAATGTATACTTTATTAAGAATTCCAATGGTCTCAAAACGGGTAGTTTTTCTTGCCTCTTTAGGTTTATTTTGCCTCGGCCAGCCCGCGCTCCCACAAGAAATCAATGAATTTAGGGACAGTTATACACTAAAGGTTAGAACCATACCTGTTGGAGAACTTCGGCTTGCCACGCGTTCGAATGACAGTTCATACTCTGTGTCAGCGATCCTTTTTTTCACGGGAATAGCGTCATTGATAAGCGATGTCCAAGTTAGAGGGGGGACAAGAGGTTGGATACGGTCTCAAAAATTGGTGCCGTATCGCTTTCATTTGGACGTTAAGCGAGGTGGAGAAACAGAGACTCAAGTTCTGAGTTACAAATCAGGACGTCCCATCACCTTCGAAGCCAATCCACCATTTGAGGATGAACTCAATATCAGATCATCAAAATACCGAAAAACCATCGACCCGGTGACCATGCTTTTTCTATCATTCCGGCCATCACCGGAGGTCAAGGTTTGCGGCAAGACGTACGAGATTTTCGATGGAGCCAAATTCGTAACGATCGCTTTGGAAAAGCCAATCAATGAAAAAAATGACGTTATATGCGAGGGGCGCTACGAGTTGGCCGATGGATTTTCCGAAAAGGAGAGACGGCGAGGGAAAGATGGGTTTAAGGCGACGTTCCATCAGAATATTGGAGGCGATGGACTTTTCCGACTCCATAAAATAGAGGCTAAAACTAGTATCGGGAGCGTTGTTGTTGAAAGGTCAACGCCAAGTTCCTAAGAATTTATCACAACAATCCCGACCATGACATCTCCGATGGGAGTGAGACTTCTCTCTCTTGTCGCTGGCGGGCCTGTGTTGATGAATCAGCGTCCATCGTCTATCAAATTGAGGCGATGTGGCAGGTTTGCCACATCAAATTATATGAATTAGGCGGCGCGGGCCCGCTGCTGGTTGCGTCTCTCACTCTCTTCACGGGAGAGTGCCACCGATGTTCGAACGCCTCTTTTGACAAATTCCATCAAACCGTCGACCACGCGTTCATTCGGGTCGATACCAGCACAGGTCAAGACTTCACGACCATCTCGAGATCGCGCCCAGCGTGAAATCACTTCGGGACCATTGCCGTATCTTCGGTGATCGAGAATCGCATCGTCTAACGCGGCCAAAACAACGGCAGCGAACAATTTACGGGCACGCGAACCCTGTTCGTGATTGAAGGCGGTATCGTCATAATCAGCCATCGGTAATCTCAATCTCCATTACTAACGTTCAACCATCCTCACGGCTTAAAAGCGCAGTCAGGCTTGTTTCTTATCATCCAAAATTTTCCCTCTGGCACACACGACATGGCGTTTGTGCCAGCTAGAACCCCTAGAATTGTCTATACAAACAATCTTTGATAGCATCGAATGTCAAGGAAAAAATCAATGGCTCGGTGTCAGAATGGTTAAAATCAACGGAAATGAACTGAGAACGGGATACGTGATTGAACATAACGAAGGGCTTTGGAATGTCGTTAAAGTTGAACATGTGAAACCTGGTAAAGGTGGGGCGTTTGCCCAAGTTGAGTTACGAAACTTACGCACCGGCTCAAAACTCAACGAACGATTTCGCTCGGCGGACCGGGTGGAACGCGCACGTCTCGAGCAAAAGGACCAGCAATATCTCTATAATGATGGAGACTTCTTGGTCTTCATGGACACTGAAACTTTCGAACAAGTGTACCTGAAATCCAATCTATTAGAAGATCGCCGTCCCTTCTTGCAGGAGGGAATGAAAGTGTCGATTGAATTTTATGGGTCAGAGGCACTCAGTCTGACACTCCCTCAAAAGGTGACGTGTCAGGTCGCTGAGACAGAACCCGTGATCACCGGCCAGACCGCGGCCAACAGTTTCAAGCCCGCGATGCTCGACAATGGCCTGCGTATTCTGGTCCCTCCATTTATTGATGTCGGAGATCAAGTGATTGTCAACACTGAGACGGGAGAATACCAAGAGCGCGCTTGATCCAAGTCGCTTTTTCTCATCAATGCTGGCCGCTTCGGGCACCATGATCTGACCATCGCGACAGGCGTTTTGGGAATTACTAGTGGAACCTATGGCGTCATTGAGAGACGATTAGCAATTTGTCACGGACACTGACCTGAGAGCGAGATAGAAACGACAGGATGAAGATCCAGAATCCGAACACTAACCTAGCCATTAGAACAATTCGCCAAGCGAGTCGTCTGCTAATGCGTGATTTTTTAGAGATTCGTTTGCTTCGCGGTTCAATCCGAGGAAGCGACGCCTATGCACGTGGAGCGATTGAGCGGACAGAGGCGAATATTGTTGATGATCTCAAAAGGCTAACGCCGCATTACGGTGTGCGCACCCCCTTGCGAGGTGATGAACCGGGGGCCGATCCCACACGAATCTGGGTTATCGAGCCTGTCGATGGTGTGTCCAATTATGCACAGGGATTGTCGCATTGGTCCATGACGATGGCCCTCGTTCATAAGAGTGTCCCTGTCCTCGCGGTTCTCTTCAACCCTCTGGAAAATGAGTTGATCACCGCTGAAACCGGAATGGGGAGTTGGAGTAACAACACGCGAATTCGCACCTCACAAAAAAAACGTCTTTCTGAGTTTTCTGTTGCCGCCGCACCTCTCCCCGATCATGGAGACGGTGTGGAGGTATCGCTTGGCCGCCTCCAACGTGTGGCTTCGTTAGTCAAGAATGTGAGATTATTTGGCTCTCCATCGCTAGATATAGCCCATGTCAGTTGCGGACGCCTTGATGGCTACTGGAGTGAGACCATGATCCCCTCATATTTGCCGGCCAGTGCTTTGATTCTAGCTGAAGCGGGGGGGTTGATTGAGCCGCTTTTGGACAACAGCGAGGGTCTAATGGCCGCAAGCAGCACCGGTTATCCCTTGATGGCCGAACTATTGCACAGCCACATAAAGGCCTGAGCTTTACCTCTCATCGGCAACAATCGACGCAGAGGGATTGTTAGGCCAAGTGTATCGTGGCATCGCCCGCTTGAAACTGAACGCCTTGAAGGCGATCCATCCTAAGGTGAGCCAACCCTTTGCCGCGCGCTTGGCTGAATAGGGTCCCCACCGCTCGTCCATCGGCGTGAATGGGGGTGCCAACAGAGGCATGGCCATCCACGTGCACTGTCTTGAGTTGCCGACGAAGTTCGGTCTTATGCTTCATTCGGGCGGTGACCTCTTGACCGACAAAACAGCCCTTCTTGAAATCGACTCCGTTGAGACGTTCAAAGCCCATTTCCAGAATAAATGTCTTTTCAGGGATGAGTTCAATCCCCGTTTCCGGGATACCATGAGTCACACGAAGATGATCCCAGTCAACCTGTTCCGACGTCTCAATGACATCCACTTGATAGCTTCGCCACCCGAGTTCAGCATGTCGTGGGTCGCGCATGGCACCGGCGGGTTGATTCCTTATGCCACAAGACACGTTGATATCTGTCAGCCCAATATCGACCCGAGCTCGAAGCTTGTAGAATCGGAGCCTTCGCATCAGATCGGAAGCCATCTCCGACTTGATATCTAGAAGAATTTCATTCGCACTTACCGCGAGGAGAAAAAAATCTGAGAGATATTTTCCTTGAGGAGTCAGAATGGCCGAATAGAGCAATCCTTGGGATAGACGGTGAATGTCATTGGTGATTAAATCTTGTAAAAACGTTCTCGTGTCATCACCGATGACCTGCAGGACAGCGCGTTGTGTATAGTCACTCATTTTCGAATTGATTGACGCCATTGTTGGAAAGAGAATTCAATGCGCTTGGGCTTTGGGCATTCTTGACTATCTTATTTCACAACCCGATGTAAAGGTAGCGTAAATCTTTGGGAGGTCAATGAATGGACATTTCAGAGAATAGAGATATCGATGCTAGGAGAGTGAGTGCCGGTATCCATCTATAATGTAACAAAAGAGTACAGAAAGCCGAGACAATAGATCAATTCACGTTATGGGGAATAGTTTGAGAGGAAACAATCATCCTTAATTGGGATTTGAGGGTTGAAATCTGTCACCAGCAAGAGAAAATAGCGCGGTGACCACGTTTGTTTGACAGTGACTGAGAGGAAAGGAGCAATGACCAATGGCAGGCCATTCAAAATGGGCTAATATTCAGCATCGAAAGGGGCGGCAAGATGCGGCCCGTTCTAAATTGTTCGCGAAACTTGCACGAGAAGTGACGGTCGCGGCCAAACTTGGGGATCCAGATCCTGAGAGGAATCCACGTTTGCGACTCGCCGTGCGAGAGGCCAAATCCAACTCGGTCCCCAAAGATGTGATTGAGCGAGCCATTTCAAAAGCAGCCGGCCCTGATGCCGACCAATTGGTCGAAGTTCGATATGAGGGTTATGGGCCGGCGGGGATCGCGGTCATTGTCGAAACGATGACCGACAATAAAAACCGAACCGCCGCAACTATGCGAACCCTATTTGGCAAATCGGGCGGAAATCTCGCTGAGACGGGCGCTGTGAGCTACATGTTCGACCGTGTCGGTGAAATTTTGTATGCGAGTGACGCCATTGACGTGGACTTGCTACTTGACGCCGCCATTGAAGCGGGAGCGGAAGATATGAAGTCCTCTGAAGAAGCTCATATCGTCTATACGGCTGAAAAGGAATTGGCGGCGGTGGCGGTCAATCTTGAATCGGCCTTTGGTGAACCCCTTTCAGTCAAGATGATATGGCGGCCGTCGACAATGGTTGATCTTGACTTGGAGGGCGCACGAAAAGCGATCAATCTTCTTGATGCTTTAGAAAATGAAGATGATGTTCAAGTGGTGACGTCAAATATTGAAATCTCCAAGGATATTGTTGAGTCACTCTAACACCAGAATCGGGTGACAATTCAGCTATTTTGAAACGTTGTTTCAGTTTCCGGGTACAATGAATGGAACTCAAATTCAGTCGGACATATTTGAGTGGCATTGCCTGGATGATCATCGCTGGGCTTAATTTTATCGCTGTCACCGCCCTCGTCAAATTTGTGGGTCCGGAAGTTCCGCCGGCCCAAGCCGCGTTCCTACGCTATGTTTTGGGCTTGGTCTTGGTGCTGCCAATGCTGGTTCCACTCATGCGCAAAAGACCGGATCGTCAGGCGATGGCTTGGTTTACACTGCGCGGCTTAGCTCACGCGGTCGCGGTCATGTTGTGGTTTTTTGGCATGACAAGAATTACAATCACTGAGGTCACATCATTGAATTATTTGACTCCCGTCTATGTGACCGTTGGCGCGGCGGTATTTTTAGGAGAGAGACTAGCCTATCGAAGAATACTGGCGGTCACAGTGGCGTTGGTGGGCGCGATGATCATTCTTCGACCGGGGCTCAGAGAATTATCAACAGGTCACTTTGCCATGCTCGGTGCCGCCTTTTTTTTCTCAACCTCATATCTCATCGCCAAACGAATGACGGACAGGATGGATGCGATGGTCATTGTGGCGATGCTGTCGGTGACGGTTCCCATTGTCTTATTTCCGTTTGCCCTCACGGTTTGGGTCTCACCCACATGGGTTCAGATCTTTTGGCTGTTTCTCGTGGCCGTTTTTGCGACCGCCGGTCATTACGCCATGACTTTGGCTTTTCGCTATGCCCCGGTCTCAGTCACTCAACCCGCCACTTTTTTGCAACTGGTGTGGGCCGCGCTTCTCGGGGCTTTAGTTTTTGGCGAAGAGACCGACATCTATGTGATGGCTGGCGGAGGGGTCATTATCGGCAGTGTTTGCTTTATTGCTTGGCGGGAGGCTTTGGCGGTGTACCGATTGCGCCAGCATTAATTGACCCTTGTTAATGGAGGTGTTCTGAGGACTTTTGCAACTGTCGTTCAATACGAAGAACGTAGAATGTCGACAGGAGACAGAAGACGACACAGATGGCCACGATTAGGATCATGGGTGTCGGTGAAGCCTCGTCATTGAGTAGAAGTCCGGCAAGCGCCGATGCACCTGATCCGGCGACTATCGATATGGCCCCAGCAATCCCAGAGGCGGTGCCGGCGAGATGTGGGCGTACCGATAACGCTCCCGCGGTGGCATTGGGCAAGATGATCCCATTGCTGATTCCCATAAAGATAAAGAATCCAAAAAAGCCGATAGGATGAACCACATTTTGTGTTTGCGCGATGAGGGCGCCCACTGGACAAACGACAAGCAATAGCGAACCGAACAGAGTCATTCTACTGATGCCGAATCGCAGTGAAAATCGCCCTGATATGAAATTGCCGACCATGTAACCGAAAGCTGTCAGGCCGAAATAAAAACCTAATTTGCTCGGTGTCAGTTGATAATATTCAGTCCCAATCAAGGGTGTCGAACCGAGATAAGTGAAAAACGTTCCGGACGAGAAACCGGCGATCGCGACATATCCCCAAAAGCGACGTGAACGAAACAATTCTGGGTAATCATTGAATTGTTGACGAAAGCTCAGGGTTCGAGAGAGGGCCGTCTCACCTTGGTCAAAATAACTGAAGATAAGGATGAGTAATCCGAGAATGAGGAGAAGAGCAAAACTCGCTTGCCAACCAAAGAGCTCATCGAGAAACCCTCCAAGCATCGGTGCCACCATCGGCACGAGGGCCATACCCATCGTGACATAACCGATCATGGACGCCGATTTATCTTGGGTGAAGATATCTCGAACGATCGCACGGGAAAGCACCATGCCCGTCACAATCACCGCTTGTGCCATACGGAAAACTAAAAAAATCTCAACCGTTGGAGATAGGATGCATCCCAAGGTCGCGAAAAGAAAAAATACAATGGCGAAAATAGTCACGGGTCGTCGGCCATAACGATCTGACAAAGGTCCAATAATGACATGCAGGATACCGTTGACAAACAAGTAAGCGGCAATCGACAATTGCATGATTCGATAATCGGTATTGAAATATGCTGTCATGTTTGGCAGCGATGGAAGGAATAATGTCATCGAGAGGGCACCGATACTTGCCAAAAGAATCAGCGTTGAGATGTGAGGCGGCGTTGTCCGATCAAACAGACGCGACGAGACGGGTTCAGTCCCCATGCGACTGTGATATGATTCACCCGATTGATTGTCCATTGACTGAATGCCCTCCTATCCTCGATATGGAACCGTCAAAATGCCCATAAGGCGGATGTTATTCCTTCTCGTCCATTATGTTCTCGTGATCCCAATCAAGTGGGTCATCAATATCAATGAGTCTTAACTCAATGAAGCCTCAATCGAGAGTATTTTTGCACCTCTTCTCAGATTCAGTTATGTCCCTTGGGAATAATTATTAACAGGAATGGATTGACCCAAAAATGGACTCCATCTCACATCAATTGGAGCAACGCCGGACCGCCGCGAGGGCGGGAGGCGGACAGCATCGAAGCGATAACCAACATAAGCGAGGTAAATTAACGGCCAGAGAACGAGTTGAGTTGCTGCTTGATGAGGGGTCGTTTGAAGAGTTTGATATGTTTGTGTCGCATCGTTGCACTGATTTTTCGATGCAGGATAAGCGTGTCCCTGGAGATGGAGTGGTGACGGGTTGGGGGACCATCAACGGCCGCCAAATGTATGTGTTTAGTCAGGATTTTACCGTTTTTGGAGGATCTCTCTCAGAGACGCACGCTCAAAAAATATGCAAAATTATGGACATGGCAGTTCAAAATGGGGCACCGATTATCGGACTGAATGATTCAGGTGGGGCGCGAATTCAAGAAGGGGTGGCTTCACTAGCCGGTTATGCTGAAGTCTTTCAACGCAATATTATGGCTTCGGGCGTGGTTCCACAAATCAGTGTCATTATGGGACCTTGTGCCGGCGGGGCCGTTTATTCTCCTGCGATGACAGATTTTATCTTTATGGTGCGTGATACCTCCTACATGTTTGTCACCGGTCCTGATGTTGTAAAAACGGTCACCAACGAAGTCATATCGGCCGAAGAATTGGGCGGTGCAAAAACTCACACATCGAAATCGTCAGTGGCGGATGGTGCCTTTGAAAATGACATTGTGGCCCTGACGGAAGTCCGTCGGTTGATGGACTTCTTGCCTCTTTGTAACCGCGAAAAATCCCCTTTTCGACCATTTTTT
Source organism: Paracoccaceae bacterium (assembly GCA_022824005.1). Taxonomy (GTDB): domain Bacteria; phylum Pseudomonadota; class Alphaproteobacteria; order Rhodobacterales; family Rhodobacteraceae; genus JAPOXR01. Next base: position 98,159 of record JAJEBG010000031.1, on the reverse strand, counting down.
GACGACGTCGATCGAGTTGAAATGTCTTTGGATACAATCGTTCCAGCCAATCCTAATCTGCCTTATGACATGAAAGAGGTCATCATCAAACTCGCGGATGAGGGGGATGTCTTTGAATTGCAGGCTGAATTTGCTCGCAATATCATCACGGCGTTCATTCGACTTGAAGGTTCAACGGTCGGTGTCGTCGCTAACCAACCGATGGTGCTAGCCGGTTGTCTTGATATTGACAGCTCTAGGAAAGCCGCCCGATTTGTTCGCTTTTGTGATGCTTTTGAGATTCCGATTGTCACCTTGGTTGACGTCCCAGGATTTTTGCCCGGCACCACGCAAGAATATGGGGGGATCATTAAACATGGGGCCAAGTTATTGTTTGCTTATGGCGAAGCCACTGTCCCTAAAGTGACGGTCATTACCCGTAAAGCCTACGGCGGAGCTTATGACGTGATGGCTTCCAAACATCTGCGTGGCGATTTCAATTACGCCTGGCCAAGTGCGCAGATTGCGGTCATGGGGGCCAAAGGGGCGGTCGAAATTCTCTACCGCTCGGAATTGGATGATGAGGCGTTTGTCGCCGCACGAACTGACGAATACGAAGAGCGGTTTGCCAACCCCTTTATCGCCGCGGAGCGGGGTTTTATTGATGAGGTGATATTGCCGCATTCGACACGTCAACGGGTTTGCCGCGCGTTGTCTTCACTTCGCAACAAGAAGATTTCCAACCCGTCCAAAAAACACGACAATATCCCCCTCTAAGGTGAATATCTTCATGCGCCCACCCACAAGAAGACTTGCTGATTTCATGGCAATTTGCTAAACGAGCTTCAAGATCAGATCCAACCATGGCGATTCAGGAGAAAACAAGTGCGTAAAATCAAAATGGCGTCATTGGCGCTTATTGCGGCCTTCATTTTATCTGCTTGTGACCAAAAAGTTCTCGAAAATACGTTGGTCGGTGGGACGGTTGGTGCCGTTGCAGGCCAGACGGGTTGGAATAAGCCGGTCGAGGGAGCCCTTGTCGGAGGTGCAATCGGAGCCGCGACCGCGTTGGATTAATAGAGCATCCATACATCTGCGTCTCAGACGGTCGGCCATAGCCCGTCTCGTGATATTGACCCGAAAGGGTTAAAACGGAGTTTGTGAGCCACCCTTTCTCGGTGGGGTGGAACTTGTTGCTTGTGACGAGCGGGTGATTTAATTCTTCGTTATCATTATTGATGGAATTTCAACAAATCCTTCTTGACGAATGAGATTTTCCTTGAGTGAGTAGGTGCCGTGCGATGATTTTTTTGTCCCTTAACCCCAACAATAAAGCCCACCATGTTTTCGAGATGGGCAACAAAACTGATACGACGATAAGCCATGCCGTCTCATTGATAAATCATCTCTCGATGAATCACACAAATTATCAAATGAATCTCTGATTAAGATATTGAGACCGCCCGTTCTATCGACTTTTTACTTTACAAATTTTTGTAAATTTGAATGAGATTTAGCGGTGCGAAAGGTGAAGAATGAGGTAAAGAAGCTGTGTTCAAGAAAATTCTGATCGCCAATCGAGGTGAAATTGCTTGCCGAGTGATAAAGACGGCGAGGCGGATGAATATTGAGACTGTCGCAGTCTATTCGGACGCGGATCAAGACGCGCTGCATGTCCGAATGGCCGACGAATCCGTTCATATTGGTCCCGCTAGCGCGCAGGAATCCTATCTTTCAATTCCTAAAATTATTGAGGCCGCCAAACAGAGTGACGTTCAAGCTATCCATCCCGGCTATGGTTTTCTGTCAGAAAACAAAGAATTTGCCGAGATTCTAACCGCCGAAAAGGACTTAGAATTTATCGGACCGCCTCCCCAAGCGATTGAGGCCATGGGGGACAAGATCGCGTCCAAAAAAATTGCTGCGGTAGCGGGAGTGACGACTGTACCCGGGGATAGGAACGAAATTGAATCGGATGAAGATGCCATTCGAGTCGCGAATGAGATTGGCTATCCAGTGATGATCAAAGCGTCGGCGGGGGGCGGTGGAAAGGGTATGCGCATCGCGTGGGACGAGGCGCAAGTCATTGAAGGGTTTCAGTCTTCAAAAAATGAGGCGAAGAGTGCATTTGGAGACGACCGGGTTTTCATTGAGAAATTTATCACCGGCCCACGCCATATTGAAATCCAAATCCTTGCCGACAAATATGGCAATTTTGTTTACCTCAATGAGCGAGAATGTTCGATTCAGCGACGCAATCAGAAAATCATTGAGGAAGCCCCTTCTCCTTTTCTTGATGAGAGCACCCGCAAGGCCATGGGAGAGCAAGCTATCCGCTTGGCTAAAGCCGTTGGCTATTATTCAGCTGGAACGGTTGAATTTATTGTCGACTCTGAGCGCAATTTCTATTTTCTTGAAATGAATACCCGGCTTCAGGTTGAGCATCCGGTGACGGAACTGATCACGGGTATTGATCTCGTAGAGCAGATGTTTCGAATTGCCCATGGTGAACGACTGGGGTTTCCCCAGTCCGATGTCGGAATCAGTGGCTGGGCGATGGAGTCGCGTATCTATGCCGAAAATCCTTATCGTGGTTTTTTGCCCTCAACAGGTCGTCTAACGAGATATACCGAACCGCCTGATCGAAGGAGTCAAAGTGAAGCCGTGCGCGTCGATACGGGCGTCTATGAGGGAGGCACGATCAGCGTTCATTACGATCCAATGATCGCAAAACTATGTTCGTGGGCGGAGTCACGCGAAAAATCAATCGCTTTGATGCGCAATGCACTGGATTGTTTCGAAATCGATGGAATCAGTTGTAATATTCCCTTTCTATCGACCGTCATGGGTCATCCTGAATTTGTTTCTGGAGAGGCCACAACGGCTTTTATTGAAGAACAATTTCCAACCGGCTTTTACCCCCAAGACTTATCTCAGGATGAGTTGCGCCAAGTGATGGCGGCGGCGGTTGTGATGCACCGAACCGTCGCCATTCGCGCCGCAAAAATATCAGGTCAAATGTCATCACGAAATCAGCGGATGATCGACGATTGGGTCGTCGTCGCAGATAAAAAAGTTTGTCGCGTGAAGATCGAAGAGTTGAATGATTTACGGGTTCGGTTTGATGATGATCAGACATTGGCGATGACGTCTGAATGGACACCGGGACAATCGCTGGCTCATATGACAATTGACGGCGAATCTATGGTTTTCAAGGTCCATCCGATCACCAACGGTTTTCGAATACGTTATCGGGGTGCTGATCTTGAGATTCAGGTCTGGACGTCTCGTCAAGCAGAAATGTCGCGCCACATGCCGGTGAAGGAAAACGTCACTGCGCAATCAAAACTATTGTGTCCGATGCCAGGTTTAATTTCATCAATCAATATCAACGTGGGTGATTCGGTGGAGATTGGTCAGGCTTTGTGTACGATGGAGGCGATGAAAATGGAGAATATCCTCAAGGCCGAGCGTCCCGCTGTTGTCAAATCTGTTAAAGCGCAGCCGGGTGATATTCTAGCGGTTGACGACGTGATTATGGAATTTGAGTGAGTGTCGGAAACGGATGTAAAAAAGAGTCGGCCGATTTAGCCTTTAAAAAATTCTATTTTGATTGGAGTTCCAATTGTCGGAGCGGCATTTTGTCAATGGCACGGCTGATCTCACGCACCGACCAAGGGAAGGGTTTGCGAAACTTGACCTCTCCATCCTTGCCAATGAGGATGACCACGAACCCCCGCGGGCGGAGTTTTTGCCGCAACGGTGTTTTCGCCAATGGGTCAGTGTCTGACAAGACGACAATATCTCTATCCAAGAGTTCATCTTCTGAGGCCAAAAGCAGTTCAATTTGCTCTTCAATCAACGGATTATTGGGAGAATCAGCGAAAAGCACAATCAGGCGATGACGCCAAAGGTAGGGTTCTAAATCGACCGTGCCTTGGTCTGGATTGACGATGTCAATAAACTGGAGTTTTGACTCTTCTGAGTCGAGTGGAGTTTCATCCGCCTTTGAAATGGTGAGAAAAAACATCAATGCGCAACCAAAGAAGACACATGTGGCTGTAGAGAGAAGACGCATCATTCACCCGAATGAAAAAGGTGAGCTTGAAAACATTAGAAATGAGTTCAATGAAATCTGCAAGAAATTCGGATCGGATATCACGGGATGGGGCCTCATTAGCGTGAGCGAACGGAGAAGAGCGAATACAGACTCATATAAGTCCCAGACATTTGATTTACGATATAGGAGTGCAAGAAATTTCTTGAAAGGCCGAGCCACTATGACAAATGGCTATTGTCAGGCGACTGAGCACCTTCCTTGGGGTGATCAATGGAGTGGCAAGGAATCCCCATCAGTTGAGCCAATGTCAGAACTAGAATTGCGACACAAAAGTCCTTAACATTGGTGAGTAAAGGGTTTGATTAAAGGTGACACAGTGAATTCAAGTTTTGACGACTGGTGCCAGCTCGCCAAAAAGGAGCGTCGTGGTCAAACAGTCGAGGCCTCTCGACATGAGACTCTGGAAGGTATTGAAATAAAACCCCTCTATACCGAAGAGGACGTCGTCAGCGATCGGATCAAGGACGAAATGCCCGGGATGGAACCCTTCACCCGCGGTCCCCGTGCCACAATGTATACGGGCCGACCTTGGACGATTCGTCAATATGCTGGATTTTCGACCGCAGAAGAGTCGAATGCTTTCTACAGAAAGGCGCTAGCCGGAGGGCAACAGGGCATCTCGGTGGCTTTCGATTTGCCGACTCATCGGGGGTATGACAGCGACCACGCGCGGGTTGAGGGAGATGTGGGAAAGGCCGGCGTGGCCATAGATTCAGTTGAAGATATGAAAATTCTCTTTGACGGCATTCCGCTTGACAAGATTTCTGTATCAATGACGATGAATGGCGCGGTCATTCCTGTTCTAGCCAGTTTTGTGGTCGCCGCCGAGGAGCAGGGCGTCGCCCCCGAGCAACTCACAGGCACCATTCAGAATGATATTCTCAAGGAGTTTATGGTTCGAAACACCTATGTCTACCCTCCCGAGCCGTCAATGCGAATCGTCGCCGATATCATTGAGTTTACCAGCCAATCGATGCCTCGATTTAACTCTATCTCTATCTCCGGCTATCACATGCAAGAGGCCGGTGCGAGTTTGGTTCAGGAATTGGCCTATACTCTCGCTGATGGGCGTGAATATGTTCGCGCTGTCCTAGCCCGCGGCATGGACGTGGACGCCTTTGCTGGGCGGTTGTCGTTTTTCTTTGCGATTGGCATGAACATTTTTATGGAAGCCGCAAAGTTGAGAGCGGCGAGGCGTCTTTGGAGTGAGATGATGGAGGAATTCAAACCCAAGAATCCTCGCTCCAAAATGCTGCGCACCCATTGCCAAACCAGTGGAGTGAGTTTGCAGGCACAAGATCCCTATAACAATATCGTTCGGACGGCTTTTGAGGCTCTTGCGGCGGTGCTCGGTGGAACCCAATCTCTCCATACAAACGCATTTGATGAAGCCATCGCCTTGCCGACTGATTTCTCGGCCCGCATTGCTCGCAACACCCAACTCATCCTTCAAGAAGAAACCGGTGTGACAAAGACAGTCGATCCATTGGCGGGTTCATACTACGTTGAGTCATTAACTGATGAGCTCGTCGCCAAGGCGAAGGAACTCATTGATGAAATTGAGGCACTTGGTGGAATGACCAAGGCGGTTGTGTCGGGTTTGCCAAAACTCCGCATTGAGGAAACGGCCGCTCGCCGACAAGCGATGATTGACCGTGGCGACGAAGTCATCGTGGGGGTGAATAAATTTCAGCCGGCTGAACGTGAGGACATTGACATCAGGCGGATCGAAAATGAAAAAGTGCGCGAGGGTCAAATCAAAAGAATTCGACAGGTGCGGCGTGAAAGAGAAGATTCCACCTGCAAGGCAAAACTCAAAGAAATTGAGAAGCGAGCTCAACACGGCGGCAATCTACTTGAAGCCGCCATTGAAGCGGCGCGCGCCCGCGCGACCGTCGGCGAAATCTCCCTCGCGATGGAGAATGTGTTTGGCCGACATACCGCTCATACAACGACTTTGACGGGTGTGTATGGCGCGGCTTACCAGAATGATAAAGCTTTTTCTGACATTCAAAATGACATTGAAAACTTCGCTCAGGAATTTGGTCGACGTCCCCGGATGTTGGTGGCCAAAATCGGCCAAGACGGTCACGACAGGGGAGCCAAAGTGATTGCGACGGCGTTCGCAGATATGGGATTTGATGTTGATATCGGCCCGCTGTTTCAAACGCCTGTTGAGACCGCCCGTGCCGCCCTTGACAATGATGTTCACGTCGTGGGGATCAGTTCACAGACCGCTGCTCATACCACTTTGGTGCCCTCACTTATTGAGGAGCTGAAAAAAGCGGATGCCAAGGAGATTTTGGTTATATGCGGGGGAGTGATTCCACCTCAGGATCACGATTTTCTTGCCAAGGCGGGGGTCAGCGCGGTGTTTGGCCCCGGCACGCACATTCCTGATGCGGCTTCTCAAGTTCTAAAACTCATTCGCCAGCAGCAACAAAGTCTTTGACAAAAGAGGAAGCCGATCGCTCAAAGAAGGATCATTGTCGCCAGTCCAAGAAAAGCCAAAAAACCAATGCAATCGGTGACCGTCGTCAAGAAGACACCTGATGCGAGAGCAGGATCGATTCTGATTCGGTGAAATGTGATGGGAATCAGAATGCCAGCGATAGCGGCGGCCGTCATGGTAATGATCATGGCCAGACCCATGACGAATCCAAGAATGAGCGTGTCGAACCAGATCAATCCAATGATGCCGGAAATAGTGGCAAAAACCACGCCATTAAACAGGCCGACAAAAGTCTCACGACGAATCACACGGAAAGCATTGGAACGGGTTAAGTCGCGCGTGGCGAGGGCCCGTACGGCGACGGTCAAAGATTGTGTTCCCGCATTGCCACCCATGGACGCGACGATGGGCATAAGAACAGCCAGTGCCACCAGCGTTTCAATCGTTTGAGAGAATTGATCAATGACCATTGATGCGAGCACCGCGGTGGCAAGATTGACAATCAACCATGGGAATCGTTGAACCGCCACTTCTGAGACTCGTTCAGACAAACTCTCGTCTCCAACGCCGGCGAGTCGCAAGATGTCCTCCTCAGCTTCTTCATCAAGAACCGCCATGGCGTCATCAATGGTGATCATGCCAGCAACTCGATCATGATCGTCAACCACGGGGGCCGAAATCAAATGATATTGGTTGAAGGTATAAGCGACATTTTGTTGTGATTCTGTGACCCGAACGAATCGACAATCGTCATCGGTAATTTCGGTGAGTTGGGTCATGCGGTTTGATGCCATCAGACGTCCCAAAGCCACCATGCCTTTGAGTTGAGCCTTGGGATCGGTGAGGATCAGGTGATAGAAATCTTCTGGCAAGTCTTTGGAATCACGCATGTGATCAATCGCTTCGCCAACGTTCCAATGCGCCGGTAACATGACGATTTCCCGTTGCATTAATCGACCCGCGCTGTTCTTGGGATAACGCAACGATTGTTCGACGGCGGCTCGGTTTGCCTCGTCAAGAGTGTTAAGAATGGCTTCACGGACGTCGGCATCTAAATCTTCAATCAGATCGACAAGATCATCAGATTCGAGATTTTGAAGCGTGGCGGCTAATTGACGGGGCTCCAACTGGGCCATGACCTCCGCCTGCACCGGTTCAACGAGTTCGGATAGGACTTCGCCGTCGACATCTTGCCCCCACAGTTCGATCGCCGAGTGACGCAATCCGGGATCAATTTGTTCAAGCAAATCGGCAATATCAGCTTGGTGAATTGGCTCTAGCAATTGGATCAGTCGATCGCGGTCTTGATCGTCAATGGCTTGTCTGAGATCAGATACGAGTGTCGACGTAATCGGATCGAGTAGATTCACATCTCTTTTGTTAGTTTGTGCCATTTTCGCCATCCTCAAGTCTGATGTCACTCATTCTCATCGTTTATCGCAATTCCTATAAACACAACATAGAATCAGGATATCAAGCGGCGCTTGATCCGAGAAATGAATGAGATGGGCATAGTGAAGAATGGCCAATAACGACCAGTATATCGGGACACAATATTTGCTGTTGGGTCAGACCCTGTCCTTTACAGGGGACCCCTTTGAGGAGTCGGAACCGAGCGACGCGGTTCAGCACCAATCGAATGGTGCTGTTCTGATTCAAAATGGCAAAATCCTTGACCTCGGTTTAGATGATGATTTGATACGAAAATATCCTCAAGCTCAGCGGGAGTCTTATGGTCAAGATTTGATTTTATCGGGATTTATTGATTCGCATGCTCATTATCCGCAAACCCGGATCGTCAGCAGTTGGGGAAAAAGACTCTTGGACTGGCTTGAGAATTATACCTTTCCTGAAGAGGAAAAATTCTCCGATCCTGTCTACGCTTTTGAGGTCGCAGAAGAATATCTTCGGACACTTCTTGTCAATGGAACGACCACTGTTTGCTCGTTCTGTACCGTTCATCGCGAAAGTGTTGAGGCATTTTTTGAAGCGGCCACTCTAACAGGAATGAGAGTGTTGGCGGGGAAGACCTGTATGGATTGCTATGCACCAGATGCGCTCGTTGATACGGTGCAAAGTGCTTATGACGATTCCAAGTCATTATTGACCAAATGGCATTCTCGTGGCCGTCTCTCCTACGTTATCACACCTCGATTTGCCCTGACATCTTCGTCTGATCAATTGCGCGCTCTGGGCGAGTTATGGAGCGAGTTTCCGGACTGCCTAATGCAGACTCATCTTTCCGAGCAGGAAGAAGAAATTGCCCTCGTCAAACAAAGGTTTCCTCAAGCGGAAGATTACTTGGGCGTCTATGAGGAGGCCAAACTGCTACGTGAGCGGGGCCTTTATGGTCATGCCATCCACCTTTCAATCCACGAGAGAGTAAGATTGGCAAAAGCAAAAGCGGCGCTGATTCACTGTCCGACGTCAAATATGTTTATCGGCTCGGGCCTCTTTGACCTTCACGAACTAAAAACGCGAGGAATGAATATCGGACTGGCCACCGATACCGGTGGAGGCACATCATTTTCAATGTTGCGAACCATGGCCGCTTGCTATGAAATCGGCCAATTGAAAGGGTTTTCCCTTCATCCCTCGCAACTAGTTTATTTGGCAACACTCGCCAATGCCAAAGCCCTCAAACTCGATCATGTGATTGGCAATCTTGAGGTTGGCAAGGAAGCCGATATTCTCGTCTTAAACTTGCGCTCGACCGAAGGGTTGGCATCACGAGCCGAGCGTGCCGAAGACATCTGGCAAGAATTGTTTCCGACGATCATGATGGGCGACGAACGCGCTGTTCGATCTCTTTGGGTTGATGGCAAATGTGTGAAATCAGATGGTCATCAGCGTGGTTGAATTATTTGGTCCCATATAATCGATCCCCGGCGTCACCCAGTCCGGGTAGAATATAGCCCTTCTCATTGAGGCGCTCGTCAAGAGCGGCGGTGAAGACAGGTACATCGGGATGGCAATGCCTCAGCTTGTCGACACCTTCGGGGGCCGCAAGCAAACACAAAAAGCGAATCCGCTGAGCCCCGGCTTCCTTCAATCGGTCCAATGCCGCGATAACCGAGTTTCCTGTCGCTAGCATGGGGTCGACGGCAATGACCAAACGATCTTCGAGCTCCGTTGGCACCTTAAAATAATATTCCACAGCTTGCAGAGTGGTTTCATCGCGAAAGAGACCGATATATCCCACGCGAGCTGAAGGAACCAATTCTAAAACGCCGTCAAGCAGCCCATTTCCTGCCCTCAAGATTGAAATGAGCGCCAACTTCTTGCCCGCGAGAGCGGGAGCCTCCATTTCCATGAGCGGCGTTTCAATCTGGCGTGACGTTAACTCAAGGTCTCGTGTCCCCTCGTAGGCCAGCAGCATGCTGATTTCTTTCAGCAATTGTCTGAAGATCGCGGTGGGTGTTTCACGTCGCCGCATCAACGTCAATTTGTGTTGAATGAGCGGATGATTGACGATGTTGAGATGTTCCATCATTCTTCTCAATTCTGATCATTGATCGGATAACCGATCAATAAGAGTGCCTCTTTGATTTCGCCAATGATGGCCGGATCATCAATGGTGGGAGGCACTTTGAATTGATGTCCATCAGCAATTTTTGCCATGGTTGAACGAAGTATTTTGCCGGAACGGGTTTTAGGAAGTCGCTCGACAATGACCGCTAGGTGAAATGCGGCAATGGGGCCAATCTTTTGGCGAACCAAGGACACGACATCGGTCACAATCTGTTGTCGCGGCGTGATGGATCCGGAATTTAGACAGATGAATGCCATAGGCAATTGCCCTTTGAGTTCATCTTTGACGCCAATGACCGCACATTCAGCGATATCGGGATGACGGGTTAAGACTTCTTCAAATGCGCCGGTTGAAAGTCGGTGACCGGCGACATTAATCACATCATCGGTGCGGGACATGACATAGACATACCCATCTTCGTCAATTATTCCAGCGTCTCCTGTGACATAGTAACCCGGAAATTGAGACAGATAGCCATCTTGGTAACGATCATCCGCTTCCCACATTGTCGAGAGTGTGCCGGGTGGTAGGGGAAGTTTGATCGCGATGGTACCGAGCTCACCCGGGGCCATAATTTGGCCTTTCTCATCCAAAATTGATATTTCGTATCCCGGCATCGGCAAAGTGATTGAACCTGGCTTGACTGGCAAGCATTCGATGCCGACGGGATTGCCGGCGATGGCCCAACCCGTTTCCGTTTGCCACCAATGATCGATCACGGGGACATTGAGGTGTCTCTCAGCCCATTCGATTGTATCAGGGTCGGCCCGCTCACCGGCCAAGAATAATGTGCGCAATCCCGTGAGGTCGAACTGTCTTGGCAGCGCGCCATCAGGGTCTTGTCGTTTGATAGCGCGGAAGGCCGTGGGGGCGGTGAACAATGCTTTCACGTCATATTCAGATATGACTCGCCAGAACGCACTGGCATCAGGTGTTCCCACGGGCTTTCCCTCATAGAGAACGGTGGGATTCCCGCATATGAGCGGCGCGTAGCAGATATATGAATGACCGACAACCCAACCTAAATCTGAAGCTGTCCAAAAAACATCGCCGGGATTCAGCCCATAAATATTTTTCATAGTCCATTGCAACGCCACTATATGGCCGCCGGTCGGTCGCACGATACCTTTTGGCGCGCCCGTCGTTCCTGAAGTGTAAAGGATATAGGCAGCATGATTTCCGGCCAGCGGTAAGCAAGGGACATCTTTGGCTTCACCACGAAAGACTTCCCAATCGATATCTCTTCGACTGTCCAAAGTCGCCGCTTGAATGTCACGCTGAAAAATCACGCAGAAATCGGGTTTGTGATCGGCCAATTCAATGGATTGGTCAAGGAGGGGTTTGTAATCAACCACGCGGTTGGGTTCAATGCCACAGGATGCTGATAGAATGGCTTTGGGCCGACAATGTGATATTCGAACCGCCAATTCGGCGGCCGCGAATCCCCCAAAAACGACAGAATGGATCGCGCCGATACGGGCACAGGCGAGCATAGCGACAATGGTTTCAGGAATCATTGGCATATAAATGATGACGCGATCACCTGGTTGAACGCCCCTCGCGGCCATGCCACCGGCAATTTTGGCGACCTCATCTTGGAGTTGATGATATGAAATTGTTCGTTTGTGACCCGTCACAGGGCTGTCATAGTAGATGGCTGGCTGTTCACCGAGGCCGTTTTCGACATGACGGTCGACAGCGTTCCAACAAGTGTTGATCTGACCGTCATCAAACCAGCTATAGAATGGGGCCTTCTGTTCAAAGAGGGCTTGGCTCGGTTTTCTAAACCAATCCACCGCCTCCGCCGTTTGCATCCAAAATTTTTCAGGGTCGTGCAGCCAACTTTGATAAACAGCTTGATAGATTTTTCCGCTTTTTCTGTTGTTAGATTGAATGGTCACTGATCCCCCCTGCACGCCCGACAACAATCAATTACCGAATGTCGTTGGATCCCAATATGGAAATTCATTTTTTTTGTCGATAACGGTCGTAAAGACAAGATCCACCTCGCACACCTCTCGGCTGCCGACAACCCGCGATAACCCTTTGTCAATGCGATTCGAATGATATTGATTGATTGTGGTGGTGCTCAATTTTTGCCATCACCTCAGAACACGTTATTCCGAATGGATCACGAAGTATCAAAACGTCCATACCCCGTCAGTTCGACATCTAAACTTGTCAATGAAACCATCACTCAATTGGGCATAGTCAATCGGAATCTTTTATTTTCCTTGATATAGGTCAATGACGAGTTGGTAATCTCGACAACCTTGCCGCCTTCAACGGAACTCCCGACATATAGATTTCTTAACTCGCCGTTTGGCAGACGAACGAGGGCCCGAAGGAACTCCGTTTGACCATGAATCCCAATAAGGTTGATCTTTCCAAGATCAAGATCGGTTTGTACGGTCGCTAGCGCATTGCTCCTTAAACTATCCGTCGAAATTGGGGTTGCCGGAAGGGCCGTCACGCGAGGGTTCGATTGAGTCGGGTTGGGACGGCGAAGAGGTCGTACCAAGACGATTTGGGTGTCCGTGACCGGAGCCTCCAAGTCGCGTGTGAGTCGACGAGCCGGCCGATTGATAACGCGAGTCTGCGGTTCAACTTCGGCCTCAAGTCTCTCAAGTATGGCATTTCTGATCAAGGCGTCGGTTGATTCCTGTGTGTCACTATCTGCTGTCTGCGTTGTGACTTCCGTCGGCTTGTCGCGCCCGCCGTCTCGGAGGACAGGGCGAGTTGTCGCGAAGATTGTCGGGAGGTCTCGGGCTCCGTCTCGAAGAACAGGGCGTTTAATATTCAGGGGTTTGGGAGTCTCTTCAGCGCCTGAAACTTGTTGTCCCGAATCGATTGGCAACTCTTGTGCCGGCTTGACATCAGAATTGATTTCCGTCGCGCCAATTATCTCTGAAGAAAGAAGAGAAGATGCGGCCTGTTTCTCCTTATTGTCACTCGTGGAAGAAGGATCAGGTTGAGCCACCTTAGTGCCGCCAGACCGAATTAGATTTTCGCGCTCTTTAAGGTTATGTCCTTGAGGTGCGAGCGATGGGGTCAGGTTGAGCGTCTCAAAAACCAATAGGTTGGGATCAAACCCCCGATCAGCCGAGACTTGTTTGACGAGTGCCGACGTTAATCTTGATGTCGATTCACCGATCGCGCTTTCCCATCCATCAATAATCTTCAACTCATAAGATTCGACGAAAGCGACAAGACTTTGAGCCGACGTTGATGTTTGTTGGGAATAAGAGGGTACAACGATTTCAGAATTGACGCCGTCAGCTGCCTCTACGGCCCCGAGGGCCAGAGCGAATGACAGGCAAATCGCGGCTGCGGCGATGATGGGTCGGCTCTCTCCAACGGGCACATCTTCTCGCTTCGATATCGACCCTGAACTTTGAACCATAGGTTCTCCAGCTGAATGGCGCGAACAACTCAATGCTCGGCGAATATCCCTCCTCGTCACATTGTGGTGTATTCCATGTTCTGATACGCCAAGCACCAAAGGCGAGGGAAGGTCTTGCCGATCACTCTGGAGGACACCAAATCCCACCACTGGAAAGCCTTGATTGACAGCAAAGTGGGTAAAATTCTCTATTTCATCCCGAGCCGCATAAGCGACATGTCGAGAATGACCATATAAGAACGAGTCATAGAAAATTTTCTCGATATCTTCTCCAGTGTTGGCCATAAGGTGCCTTTCAATCTCTTCAAAGGATGTGCTTTCGCTATCCAAATCTTCCCATTGGGTAAAATTGATCAACTCAGGATAAACAATCACTGTGGTCGCTAAATGCCCGCAACACAGGCGAATGGCACGATTTCGTATGATCTCCAATCGTTTTCTATCCCACGGCTCATCAACACCGAAACGGCCGATTTCAACCCATTCTCTGTCAGCATAAAAAACATAGAATAAAGTGCCTTCATTGGAGAAGTGGATCATGATGTTGGTTTTTGAAGTCACAGATCAACCCCAAGTCGGACGTGCCGAGGGCATGACTAAGCCAGTCAAACAGATGAAGGCCGAACGGCGAAATGGGTGAATTTTTGTCACCCGTCCGTTTTCATCCGATCATCGTCGATCATTGATTGGCCTGTTGCGGCAAGTCTTCCCCCCTTGTCCATTATGAAGGCAGGCGGCAGGACACCGTTGCGCATTTACCAAATAGTCAACCGCCTACCCGCTGGACACGTTCTATATTTCGTATTCAGCAAAGGTGAGTCAAGACTTTTCTTGAGGAGCACGATCAATAAGGGTTGACGTCACCAAGCGACTTCATGTCCCTTGTAGTCAAAAAATCCGCCCGTTTGTTGCTCTGTCAGTTGGGACATAACCGATAATAGGTATTTGGCCGCAGTGTCTGGTGGAAACTTACCTTCAACTGAGTAATTCGCCGTAAATGGCGTATCGACAGTGCCGGGATGGAAGGCCGCCACGATGGCTTTGGGCCTTTTTCGGGCAATTTCAATGGCGGCACCATGAACCAACTGATTAGCCGCCGCCTTTGAGGCGCGATAACTGTACCATCCGCCTATTTGGTTATCGCCAATTGAACCCACACGAGCGGTGAGAACAGCGGTGACCGATCTCGCATTGAGTGGGAGCAATCGAGGCACTTCTCGCAATATAAGCGCGACGCCAATGGTGTTGACCGCCATGACTGATGCCATCACATGGCCATCAATCGCATTGAGCGATTTCTCTGGTGATCTTCCCTCCGGCGCAAGAATGCCTGTGGCAATAAAGATGATATCAAACGGGCCTTGAAGTTTGCCGATGAGACCATGGACGCTTGAAGCATCCGTCACATCCAATCCGTCGTTACGACGAGAGAGGGTCACGACATCGTATCCCTGATTCATCAGTTCTTTTGTCATGGCCTGTCCAATCCCGCCTGAACTGCCGACCACGAGAGCTCGCTTCATTTCACCCTCGCATTTTCAGACCACGGTAAGGTAAAAAAAACGTCACTGACCTCTCTTGGCAGGGCGGGGGAGAGGATGCCAATTCATCGGGCTTCAAATCGTTGAGATGAGAGATCACGAAGCTGATTTTTGGAGAGCTTGGTCAAGATCGGCAATCAGGTCATTGGCATCTTCGATCCCAATGGAAAGCCTCACCACGTTGGGCTCAGCGCCCGCCGCTTTCTGCTGCTCAGCGGTGAGTTGCCGATGAGTGGTCGATGCTGAGTGAATGACGAGAGAACGGGCATCGCCGAGATTGGCGACATGGCTGAAGATATCCAGATTGTCGACAAATTTGACGCAGGAATCATAGCCTCCTTTGATCGCAAAAGTGAAAAGGGCGCCGGCCCCGTTGGGGCAAATCTTGGCGATTCTCGAATAGTAGGGCGAGGATGGAAGACCTGCATAGGTGACAAATTCAACCCGCGGGTCATTCTCTAGCCACGATGCGACCTTGATCGCATTATCGACATGCTTTTGCATACGAAGTGACAAGGTTTCGATGCCTAGCAATGTATAATGAGCCCCCTGCGGGTTCATTGTCATGCCGAGATCACGCAGGCCGATGGCGATGCCATGGAAGGTGAAGGCGAGGGAGCCGAAAGTCTCATGAAATTTAAGACCGTGATAGGCGGGTTCAGGTTGTGATAGAGAGGGAAATTTGTCACTTGCCGACCAATCAAAATTCCCAGAATCGACGATCGCGCCACCGGTGACAGTGCCATTGCCGGTGAGATATTTTGTTGTCGAATGAACGACCAATGTGGCTCCGTGTTCAATCGGCCGACACAGATAAGGTGACGCGGACGTATTGTCGACGATGAGTGGGATACCATTTCGATCGGCGATTTTGGCGAGCTCATCCAAATCAGAGATGTACCCCCCGGGATTGGCAATCGACTCGCAAAACAGCGCGCGGGTATTGTCATCAATGGCCGCTTCGACGGCGTCGAGATCTTCGGTATCTACGAAATTCGCCCGCCAGCCAAACCTATGAATAGTGCGGCTGAACTGAGTCACAGTCCCGCCATAGAGTCGATTCGATGAGACGATATTGCAACCGGGCTGCATCAAGGGAAACAATGACATAATTTGCGCCCCGTGTCCCGATGCACAGCAGACCGCGCCAGCCCCTCCCTCTAACGCCGCAATCCGTTCTTGAAGAACGGCAATAGTTGGATTGGTCAGTCGAGAGTAGATGAAGCCGACTTCCTGTAGATTGAACAGAGCGGCGGCGTGTTCGGCGTCTTTGAAGACATACGCGGTGGTTTGGTAAATCGGCGTTTGTCGTGCACCCGTCGCCGGGTCAGGCCGAGCCCCCGCATGAATTTGCATGGTGTCGAATCCATAAGTGGGTTGATCTGTCATTTGCCTATCCTCAATGTCTAAAACAGAGTTTTATGATTAACACATTACTGTGGGGAGACAAGAATGATGTGACGACCCATTTGAGCGAAGTCGAAAAAAATATCTATAGCTTTTGGCATTTCATCGCCCAAGGGATTGAGGAGAGACCAATGAAAAAGGTTAAACTCTGATTCTCTGGGCCGCATGCATCGCGACCGCGGCGGCATTGGAAACATTAAGTGAGCCGGCACAAACTCTTGCCACACAATCACATCGTTGATGTGTCAGAGATCTCAATCCGGCCGATTCTGAACCGAGGATCAATCCGACGTGCCCCTCAAAGACGTCCTTTGGAATCTGACCTATCTCGAGAGAGGCATTAGAATCTAAACCAATGAGTGTGAAGGCCTCCTTTTGCAGGTAAGACATTGCCGTTGCGAGATTGCTGACTCGAAGATAGGGCACATGTTCAAGTGCCCCCGAGGCTGATTTAGCCAATGTGCCGGTCTCAGGAGGCGCGTGCCTTGAGGGGGCGATCACAGCGTTGATCTCAAAAGCGCGGGCACTCCTCAAAATGGCACCGACATTATGCGGGTCAGTGATCCGATCAAGGAGCAAGAATCGCATATCGGCGCATGTGTCACGACAGAGATGTTTAAGCGGTGGCCAAGCAAGAGGATCGGCTTTGAGGGCCACTCCTTGGTGAACGGAACCCGCCGGTAGGACTGATGCGAATCTTTGAGAATCAACGATTGTTGCGGTTAGATCAGTGCGTTCAATCGCCGTCTCAAGTTTCATTCGGGCATTTTCGGTCAAAATTAACTGGTGTTTTTTTCTCTTCCCATTCAACAAAGCCTCTCGAACCGCGTGAATGCCATAAATCCAAATATCCGACCGGTTTTGATTTTTTGAGAACCCCTTTCTCCGTCTTGCTGACTTTGAGTGCGTCGATGTCATTGCTGTGCTTTCTCGGCTGAAAACGATCGGTTGATTTCACTTAACGACGAGATAAAGTTTGATTTCTATTGACAGTTTGATGACGTGTAAAGTATCGAAAATTTTTGTTGGGCGACGGGCTGCAAGGTGCGGCAGCGGACTGTAACTCCGCCGGGGGAAACCCCATGCCTGGTTCGATTCCAGGGTCGCCCACCATTTCACTCAAACCATTAATTTTTCTGTGACTTGACTGTACCATCTGGCAGAAATAGCACGATTATCGATACAAAATGGGCGATCAAGTCAAAGTTCGATACCCAAAGACCGACCGTGGACGATACTTCTACCGACGTCAGCCGATTCTGCATTACATCCGTCAGTAGCACGGCCCGTTCTGATCCGCGCGTATCCAAAGCCTGAGCCGATGACAGGTATCGCCACCCCAACACCATCATCATGTGTAAGACTAGCAGCTTTGAGGTAGCTTATTCTCCGTGCGGAGTTTTTCGATCTCGGTGGCATGTCCGGCAATTTCCGTATCACAACATCTCATGACATCGGCGATCCGAGTCTGCTCAGCAGGTGCTGGTAAGCGAAAGCTGTAATCCGATATGACCTTCCAATCGGCGTGAGACATCTTGGACCCTGACGACTTTTCCGCTTCGGTTAATAAACCATCGGACTGCACCAGCTAATGCAGGAATGGTGAAGTGATCTGATTTGCCTTAGGTTTCAGGACCCAGAGTTTGATTGAAACGCCATTGAAATCCGGGGCCATGAATTTGCGAAGGTATGGTTGAAGCTTGCCGAACAGAACGTCACCGGGGCCGAAGGCAGCTTTGTCTGCGTGCCGTTGGAATGGCTGTTCGAAAACCCCGGAATGCGGATGTTTGTTCAAATATTTCTTTGTGCTCATCCCTCAGCACGTTCTTCTGAACCTTACCCATCGTATTTCGTGGCAGTTCATCGACGACAATAAGCTCACGCGGGTGTTTAAAACGCGCAAGCGATGACGCCGCAGCGGCTTTAATTTGCTCAAGGTCAGGCACGTCGTCGTGGGCGGGGACGATCAGTCCCAACACAGTTTCACCAAAATCGGCGTGCGGTACACCGATGACGGCGCTTTCCAAGACGCCTGGTTGGGCATCAAGAACCAGCTCAATCTCTTTGGGATAGATGTTGTATCCGCCAGAGATGATTAGATCTTTGTCCCGACCCACGATCTGGGTGTAGCCATCGGCGTCAATGACCCCGAGATCGCCAGTAATGAAGAAGCCGTCTTCGCGCAGCTCCGCGGCGGTTTTTTCTGGCATCTGCCAATACCCTTTGAATACATTCGGGCCACGAACTTCGATTTGGCCCACCTCGCCATGTGGGAGCGTGGCTCCAGTGGTGGGGTCAGTGACTTTCACCTCAACGCCGGGCAGCGGCAGGCCGACGGTTCCGGCTTTGCGCTCACCCTCATAGGGGTTAGATGTGTTCATGTTGGTTTCGGTCATGCCGTAGCGTTCAAGTATGCGGTGCCCTGTGCGCTCTTCAAACTGTATGTGCGTTTCAGCCAAAAGCGGCGCGGAACCCGAAACAAACAAGCGCATGTGTTTGGCAAGATCACGCGTGAAGCGCGCATCGCTTAGCAGGCGCGTATAGAATGTTGGCACGCCCATCATGGTGGTCGCTTCTGGCATACGCACAATGATTTCGTCCAAATCAAACTTTGGCATGAACACGATTGAACCGTCCGAGGCCAGCATCACATTCGTGGCCACAAACAATCCGTGAGTGTGAAAGATCGGCAGAGCGTGCAGCAGAACATCATCTTTGGTAAAGTGCCACGTCTTGGCCAAGGTGAGCGCGTTCGATAGCAGGTTATTTTGCGAAAGCATCGCCCCTTTTGAGCGGCCTGTTGTACCAGAGGTATAAAGAAACGCTGCAAGATCATCTGCTTCTCGTGATACTGTGGGAAAACATTCGGGCACCAGGCGGGCGGTTTCCATCAGCAAACCACTGCCATCAGCATTCAGCGTATCGACCTCTGCTCCCAAGCTTTTCGCAAGCGAGGACAGATCCTCCTCCCGCTTTTGATCACAGACGATCAAGGACGCGCCGCTATTTTCGATGAAATAGGAAAGTTCATCGACAGTGTAGGCAGTGTTAAGCGGAACAAAAACCAGCCCGGATTGGACGCAGGCTGCATACAAAGCGAGTGCCTCTGGCGATTTGGACACTTGCACTGCAACGCGGTCACCGGGCTTCAAGCCATGCCCCGCCAAGACATGTGCGATTTGTGCAGCCATGGTCAAAAAATCACTGTGTGACAGCACATCGCCATTCAGCAGCTTCAAAAATGGCGTGGCCTTACCCGCATGAACACCAAACAAAGTATCATAGAGAGGGTTTGGCATCGATTTTATCCTTCTTGCTTTGCAGGCAGCGCGATCGAGTCAGCCAAATCTTTGACTGCTTGCGTCACTGGTACTTGATGGGTGGTCACAAATGTCTCGTGGTTCTGTTCGACCTGCCCCAGATCGTAGAGGTAATTCACCATCGTCCCGCCAGATTGCTGCAACCCTTTTTCGGACGTGTCAGCATCAGCATGGACATCGTGCAAAATCGCGCCGTTACCTAGATGAAAGCGCGCAACAGGATCGTAAGGCAGCCCTGTCTTGGCCTTGGCATTGATCAAGTAATAGGCGGTAACAGAGCGCATATTTTCGCTTTGCTTTGGATCGTAGGTGAGCCTGTTATCCTTCAGCCATTTGGTTAGGGTCGGGATTGGGGACAGAGTGACGAATGTTTTTAAACCATGGAGTTCCGCGGACAAGTCCGAGGCCACTTGTTTGATCAGCGAATTCCCAAAAGAGATGCTGGCAAGGCCTTCCTGACAGTTGGAAATAGAGTAGAAGACTGCAGTGTCGGCCTCTTCACTCGTCATTGGGGCGCGCTCTTCGGCTAGAACATTCTGAACAGATGAAGGAATGCCAGCGGTCAGGGCTACTTCAAGAAAAATCAATGGCTCGTCCGGCATAGCAGGATGAAAAAACGCAAAGCACCGGCGATCAGGCGGTTCCAGCCTGCGCCGCAGGTCATCCCAACTGTCGATGGCATGCACGGCCTCATAGGCAATGATTTTCTCTAGAATATGTGCAGGGCTTTCCCAGCTAATTGGGCGCAGCACCAGAAAACCCCGATTGAACCAGCTTATGAAAAGATGGCGGAAATCCAGATCAAGTGCCTGCAAGGCTGAATCGCCTCTGCCTAAGCGCAACAAGTCCGCACGCATATTCACCAGCGCACCGGTTGCGCCCGGCACCATGTTCAAGCGCCGAATGAACTCTTGCCGCGGTGGCTCTGCTGCGCTGGCAAAGGCCCGATAGCTGGCCTTGCTAGCTTCACGCCCATAGGCATCTAAACTGCTCCGGACGGCTTCGGGGTCGATGTTCATCGAATGTGCAAGATGCTCAAAAAACGCGCGCTTCTCTGCATCTTCAAGAAGCTCGTAGCGCTCGAGGATTTCCCGAGCCAACACAAGGCCCGAGGTTTCCCCAGTCGCTTTGACCAACGCCAAAGCCATGTCTTCAAGCGGCCGCCCATCCTCAGCGTTTTTAGATGTATCGCGCCGTGTGCGCCGCTCAAAAACCGCAGACAATATGTCTGCAAATAGGGTCATCTTGTAGCACCCATGATGGCTTCAGGCAGCCATGTCGCGATGCCAGGGAATATACACAGAAAAATGATTGCAATGACCATACAAGCGACGAAAGGCAGAGACCCTTTGAGAATGGTCTTGAGAGAGATGTCCGGCGCGATCCCATTAATCACATAAAGGTTCAGTCCCACAGGCGGCGAGATCAGGCCGATCTCCATGTTGATCGTCAGAACTACAGCGAACCAGATCGGGTCAAAACCAGCAGAGGTGATGATTGGCAGCAAGATAGGTGCGGCCATCAAGATTACCGCGACTGGCGGCAAGAAGAAACCCGCGATCAAAAGGAAGATGTTTATGGCAAACATAAGCACCCAAGGGTTCACGTCGAGCGTTCCGATCCATGCCGCGATGGATTGAGTGATGAACAGCGATGACAGCATGTAGCTGAACACACCAGCAGCTGCGATGATGAACAGGATCATCACGCTTTCCTTGGTGCTGTCGCGCAGGATGACCCAAAGATCGCCCGGGTTCCACAGCTTGTAAATCACCATGGCGATGATCAGGCACAACAGGGCGCCGACGGCGGCTGTTTCTGACGGTGTCGCCACACCGCCATACATCGCATAAAGCACACCGATGATGATCGCGATAAAGGGCAAGACCCCAGGCAGAATTTCGAACCGTTCGCGCCACGAATAGTTGGTTGCGCTAAGAACCGAAGCATCGCCCGAGCGCCAGGTGGCATAAAGCGACCACGCCATGAACAATGCTACCAGCATAAGGCCGGGAAATACGCCCGCAAGAAAGAGCCGCCCAATGGAGGTCTCTGTGGCAATACCATAAACGATCATCGTCACTGACGGCGGGATCAAGATGCCCAGCGTTCCGCCCGCCGCGATAGAACCAGAGGCGATGGCGTCGGGATAACCCCGCTTGCGCATCTCTGGAATACCCATCTTGCCAATTGCGGCGCAGGTCGCGGGCGAGGAACCAGACATTGCGGAAAACAATGCGCAGGCCCCAAGGTTTGAGATCACCAGTCCACCTGGCACACGGGTCAACCAACGCTCCAAAGCCTCGTAGAGGTCAGCTCCGGCACGGGTCGAGGCAATCGATGCGCCCATAATGATAAACATCGGGATTGAGAGCAGCGCGAAGTTGTCAAGCTTGCCGAACAGGATTTCCGGCATCAACTCCAGCGACCGCATCCCGTCAAAGACGATCAAAAACCCAGCTGAAACGATAAGCAATCCAAGCGCAACAGAAACACCGGAAAAGAGAACAAGGATCGTCGCAACCGCAACGATTGCACCAAGAAGAAGTGGGTCGATTATGCGTCCTCCAGACCAAAAGGCTTATCAATGCCAAGGATCACCGCGACCAGATCAGCAATGAGTTGCAGCGTCAGCAGGCCAAATCCTATGGGGATTGACAAATAGGGTATCCAAAGGCGAACGCCCCAAACAGTATCAGATTTCCAGTTCCGGTCCCATGCGAAGTGCCAATATTCATAGCCGTAAAACAGCATGATCCCGACGATCAGGATCGAAACTGATAGCGTGACATAGGCCAATAGCTTGCGCACGCGCATAGGTAGCGCCAACGGAACAAGGTCAACATTCACATGTCCGCGCAAGCGCTGCACATAAGGTAGGCCGATAAGGGTTGCAGCGACTACCAGATAAATTACTGCCTCGGTCTGCCAAATGGTCGAGCCGTTCAACACAAAGCGAATGAAGATCATCTGACAAGTGATAAAGACCGCAATCACGATCATGGCCGCAGAACACCATCCTGCTAGGGTCGAAATCGCTGCGACTGTGCGCAAGAAGAGATTGTTGCCCACTTTTGCAACGGTGGCACTGCTTTGGCCAGCCATCACGGCCTCCTGAATTCTTGAAAATTTGAGTGCGACGGGGCGACGACGAACGCCGCCCCAATCAAACGATTACTCGACCGAAAGTGCGAGATCCAGAAGTGCCTGACCGCCGGGAGTGTCTTCGACGAACTTCACATAGGACGTCTCTTGTGCCAGGGCGCGCCAGGCATCAAACTCTTCTTGAGTCATGTTGGCGATTTCCACGCCGTTGTCGGCAAATACCTGAGCCGAAGCTGCATCCTGCTTTTTGGCTTCTGCCAGATAGAAGGCTTCGGCCTTCTCAGCTGCAGCCAAAAGCGCGGCCTGTTGATCAGCCTTCAACCCATCGAAGGTTGACTTATTCATCAGCAAAGGTTGATACATGAACCACAGTGCAAAATCGCTAGCCGGCGTGTAGCACGCAACCTGCTCGTAGATGCGGTAGCTGACAAAGGACGACGACGACGTGTTGGCTGCGGTCAAAACACCCGTTTGCATGGCGTTGTAGATTTCCGACGAAGCCATTGAAGCGATGGACGCGCCAGCACCGGCCAGCATTTGTTCAAACGCCTTTCCCGCTGCGCGGGTCTGTTGACCCTTCACGTCTTCCGGAGAAGTGATGCACCCGTTTTTGCCAGCGAAGCCACCGGCGAGGTAACCGTGGACCAGAACCATGACGTCGTCACCTGCCATGATCTCTTTTATCTTATCCATGAAGTCGCTCTTGTTCAATCGGGCTGCGTGGTCGTGGTTCTTCACCAGACCAGGCATCAGCGTCAGGTTATAAGCGGGCTGTTGGCCGCCAGCATAGCTGAGCGGGAACACGGTCATATCGAGCTGACCACGGCTGAGCGGCTTATACTGCTCACGCGGTTTAAACAGCGACCTGGATGGATAAATCGTGATTTCGAGATCGACGTCTGCGGCGGCAACTCCGTCAGCAACCATTTGCGCAACTTGGTGGCGCACGTCCTTGGTTGACCACTGGTGCGACAAACGCAATTCTTCAGCGCTTGTGGAATACGCTCCGGCGAGCATTGTAGCCGATGCGATGGTGGCGGTGAGTTTAAAGTTCATTGGTTTTCTCCCTGAATATCCCGATTCACCATCGGGCCGCTTCATTGATCGCATCTTGTGCATATTAAGTCAATATTATTGTATACAAGAAATAATGTATTGCGCACGACGGGTCGAGTGCTATTTTGTTCGCATGGAACAGAAGCGATCAGATGTAATTGCCAATCAGATAGAGGAGCTGATTTTTGACGGCACATTTCGTGACGGTGAGCATTTAGACGAAATGCAGCTGGCTGATCGATTTTCTGTTTCCCGCACTCCCGTGCGCGAAGCGCTTCTGAGGCTCGCCCAGTCAGGCTTGATTGAGCATTTGCCCAGACGGGGCGCGTTTGTTAGACAGCCCGGGCCCATCGAATTGATGGAGATGTTCGAGGTCATGGCAGAATTGGAAGCTAGCGCTGCGCGTTTGGCCGCCAACCGAATTTCTGACCACGCGATTGGTGAGTTGAAAGAGGCAAATCAACGGTGCAATGCTGCGGTTGAAGAACAAAATACCGAGAAATACTATGGCGAGAATGAACAATTCCACGCGATCCTTTATCGCGAGTCTGGAAATAGTTTTCTTGAAAAAGAATGTCTTCGTCTCCAACGCTGCCTACAGCCCTTCCGGCGCACACAGTTGCGACTGAGAGGTCGGCTTAAGCAATCAATGCGAGAACATGAGCTGATTGTTTCGGCGCTAGAAGACGGTGATGAGATTCAGGCCGCAAACGCGTCTCGCGGACACGTAGCAGTACAGGGCGAAAACTTTCATCATCTGATGGCGAGCTTGAAGACAGCGCTAAAGCGCGTGGGGTAGCACTTGGAGCCGCCGGCAAAGACCGAGCCAGAGAAAACAGAGCCGAGGCCGATCAGAAAGCGCACAAGCTAGCCGCGTTGATACGCGAAATTACCGAAGATCAGCGCCATACTCCAAAAGCAGGCGCAAAATGTTTGAAATATTGGGATTGTGGGCACCAAAAAATACTGACCAACTTCCCGTATTGGCATTCGGGCTAATTCTCTTGTCGAGGTGGTCCTTCATCTCAGAATAATCTAAATACTTCCAATCTTTCGATAGAGGGTCGGTTATCTCTTCGCCTAGCTTCAGCTATGTCCCCGGATGCAAACACTGACGCGGACAAGAAAGTACAAGGTACAATTTTTCTCATGGCAATTCGGCCTCTAAAGTAACCCCAAAGACGCTAGGCCTTGATCTTGTGCTTATCAAGTTGGGCCGACCGAACATCAGAGCATCTCCCTTACACACTACATAACCTACATAATGTTGAGCATAAGAAAGTACGGATGACATTGATTGTGTCTACCACTTAGCTTTGAATGAACTGTTAGAAGTCCCTGAGGAACAGGAACGCGCAACTCCGAAATTCGTGGAGACGATGATTGATGGCAAGCGTCTAAGAGACATCTCCGACCTGCCACCTAATGGTATGATGTTGTCTCGATTCAATTGAGCTGTAAATCAATGCAAGGTGCCCACCTCCACCACCTAGGACGCCCATAACACAAAAAAAAGATGATAATAAATGCGATGTGACCAAGGAAAATTTGATTTCAAGGTCGCACACCAAATCCCACCTCAAGCCAGTCAGTTAGGTTGATTCTAAACACTCCAAAGAGTGGCGAACAACGACGGCTTTTTTGGTGACTCATGGTGGTTGATGGGCTGGAAGAGCTGACGAAACGAGATGAGGCAATTCACTCGGAACTTTGGCCACCGCGACTCCCGCCTCCTCAAGGTGACGATATTTGGACGTGTAACTTCCCTGATTGGGATTGATGATCGCGCCAGCATGACCCATCTTCTTTCCTACGGGCGCCGCATGTCCAGCCACAAAAGCCACCACCGGCTTGTGCATTGTGGCGGCGTATTCAGCGGCTTCTTCTTCGCTAGAGCCGCCAATCTCGCCACAGAGGACAATCAGTGAAGTCCTTGAATCATGGTCAAATAATTCCAAAGCTTCTCGCATCGTTGTGCCAATGATGGGATCTCCACCAATACCAAAGAAAGATGATTGGCCCAAACCTTCTCGCGTCAGGTTAAGGCAGGCGAGAGCACCGAGGCTACCTGAGCGGGAGATGACACCAATTGAGCCGGGTGTGAATATCCGATTGTTAAACGCTGGCATGATTCCGGCAAAACTTTCTCCAGGTGTCACAATTCCTGCCGTATTGGGTCCCGCAAGACGCACCTTATATGTGTTGGCGATCGCCAACATTTCCATTACGTCATGTGAAGGAATATGCTCGGCCAAGCAGACAATAAGACGAGGTTCTGCCGAACAAGCGTCAATCACCGCGTCCTTCACCGATAAGGGAGGAACGAACATCAGCGCGACATCAAATGCGCTAGTCATGTCAGTAGCCGATGCGTAGACGGGCACTCCAAGATGTGTGATACCAGCCTTTCGCGGATGAACAGCGCCGACGACGTTGGCCCCATAATTGATCATTTCACGAGTCCAAAACGTTCCCTGGCGTCCCGTGGCTCCATAGACCAAAATTCGATGCCGTTTTCGGAGGATCATGCCTCTCCTCCTCGGCGGGCCGCCTCAATGGCCGCTAGGACAGCCTCATCCATGCTGTCAAAGGGATCAAGACCCAGTTCATCGCGGACAAGGTCTATCGCCTCCTCTTCACCGGTGCCATGAATAGAGAAAAAGATGGGGATTTCGGGGCACAACGATTTCCACGCCTTGACAACCCCTCGCGTCATCACATCGGTGCGAGCAAAAGCCCCGCAGAAATTAACCAAAAGGCTTTTGATGTGAGGATGTTTGAGAAGAATGATGAGTGCCTTTTCGGCCTTTGTATAAGCGTCGCCGCCAATTTCAAGAAAATTGGCCGCCTGTCCACCGTAATGCATCACCGCATCCATGGTCGTCATTGTAAGACCCGCGCCATTGGCGAGAATCCCGACATTTCCATCCATTTCGATAAGACGGAGGCCGGCTTGCTGCGCCTCACTTTCGAGTTCAGTCAACGGATCGAGTGAGCCCTGCTGTGACAACCAATCCTGTCGCTTCAAAGCACTGTCATCAAGTGTGAATTTACAATCAAGTGCAATAATTTCGTCATCTTGAGATATGACAAGTGGATTGACTTCAAGAAGTTCTGCGTCCAGCGACCGATAAGCCTGATAAAGAGACACAAGATTATTGGCCACCTCATGATGGTGACGTTTTGCTAAAATTGTTCCTTGCAGGACGCTCAAGGCCATTTCCAATGTTAATCCCTCTAAAATGTTGACGTGGACCGAAGCCATTGAATGGATGCCATTTGTTGCAGTGTCTTCAATGTCGATGCCACCGGACGAAGAGAAAAGCAGTATCGGGCAGCGGTATGTTCGGTCATTCAGAATGGCGACATAAAGTTCTTGTCGAATATCAATATGCGGCTCAACCAGCACTCTTGAGACCTGATGACCATCAATTGACATGGCGAGGATGTTCTTGGCCATTTCAAAGGCCTCGCTTGCGTCCGATGCGAATTTGATGCCTCCGGCCTTACCACGAGCCCCCGTCGGAACTTGCGCCTTTATGACGCTTGGTCCTTGAAATTGTTTTTTGACGCATGCGGCATTGTCGGCGACATGGCCGCGAGGAATTTTAATTCCGAAGTCAGCGAGTAAAGGCTTGGCCACCCATTCTTCAAAATTCATTTGCCAACTTTCTTCCAATAATCGCCGAACAAGTCTTCTTCGCTAGGTTTATCCTCAGCTATAGTTGTGACAAGTTGAGTGACGTTAATAAAGCAACGAAAATTAAGATTATTGTCCAAAGAATTTCCTGCCCAAGTGCCGCCCCCCATGGAGAGAGTGAAGGGTAGTGAATTATTAAAGCCACCGCCGTTGCCGAAAGTGTGGGCTTGATTGACGAGGACGCGAACCACATCAGTGTTCTTCGCTAGGGTGCGCGCATTTTGAATATTGTGCGTATGAATCCCTACCGAATGTCCTCTCCCTTTAACGTCGAGAATTTTTTTCGCAATAAGTTGGGCCTCTGTGAAGTCTCGAGCTCGATAAAGGGTGAGAACAAGGGAAAGTTTCTCGTCGGCAAAACCTCCCACGCCGCTGACCCTTCCCTCTTCAACCATAAAAAAATCCTTGTTGCGGGCCTCATTCGGTAATCGAAACAAGTCGGCGAGTTTGCTTGCGTCCTTGGCGATGACTTCACGATTTAGTTTGCCATTTACCCACAAGATTGATTGAACTGAGTGAGCTTCGCTCAAACTGCATCGCCAACCTCCGGCTCTTTCGAGCGCCTCGACCGCCTTTTCATAGACAGAATCAAGAATTACCAATGAATTCTCCGATGAGCATGATGTCGCGTTGTCAAAAATCTTTGACTGGCTAATTTTGTCGGCGGCATCGTCAAGGTCGGCACTCTCATCAATGATCACGGGCACATTTCCAGCCCCGACTCCGATGGCGACGGTACCAGAGGTCATGGCCCGCCGAACATTGTTTTGTGATCCTGTCACCACCGCCAAATCCACTTGTTCTAGGAGTGCTTGAGTGAGTTCCTTATTGACGGGTGAGGGCAGAATTTGCACAAGATTCTCTGGGTGGCCGGCTTTGACAATTTCTTCTCGCATGAGCTCAGTGCAGGTTCTCGTGGTGGAATATCCTGACGGGGAGGGCGCAATAATGACAGCATTACCGCCCTTTATGGCCATCATCGCTTTGTTGGCAGGTGTGGCACTTGGATTGGTTGATGGACAAACCGCGCCGACGACGCCAACGGGCTTCCCATAATACACTACTCCTTTCGCAGTATTTTCACCGATCATTCCAACCGTTTTGGCCCGCATCAAATCTCGTAGAGTACCGAAGGTCTTGCGGGTATTCTTGATGATTTTAGACTCGACATTCCCCATACCGGTATCTTCGACAGCCATTCTGGCGAGCATTTCGGCATGTTTAGGTTTGTAGAGTGACCAAGCGATGGCTGTCACGGCTTCGTCAACTTGTTGTTGATCATAGTGACGGATCTGTCGCATAGCCGACCGCGCCCTATCGACGAGAGTCTTGACTTTGTCAAAAGCGGCTGACTGTCGGTTTTCTATCTCATGCAAAGCGTCTTCACCTGAAGCCATATATTGTCACCCTCTATTCACGTCATCATGGTGTTAGCCAAGAGTCATTCTGCCTCACGATGATAGCGATTGGGACGACCGAATTCATTGACAATACTCCAAAAAACAGCAATGAATCCAAGAACGGTGAGGAAAGGCGCGACGGGATGTTCGAAAAAACCGAACAGGTCATAGTCCATGAGTTGCATCGACTTTGAGAATGCCGATTTACCGAGTTTACCCAATAGGAGTCCAAGGACGACCCCGGCCGCTGAACAACCGGTGTGAGGAAGAAGGTAGCTGGCAATAGACCCCGTGGTACACATCATCAATATGGCCGAAGCCACACCACCAATAGCCGAACAACTGACGGCCGCCCCGATAGCTTTGCCACTCTTTATCCTATAGAAGGATTGTGTTTCTGAGGTTAAACGCCATATCATTCACAAGATTATTGATCTCTTGTCCTCGCGTCTTTCTCCTCCATTCCCGAAAGTTTTTGTCGTCGCTGAAGTTCAGTCTCAATCTCACCAAGATTGACATCGTTGGCTTTGAGGAGAACCATAAGGTGGTATAGCGTATCCGATGCTTCATGAATGAGTTGCTTTTTTTGTCCCGAAGATCCGGCAATAACTGTTTCAACGGCTTCTTCGCCAAACTTTTGAGCGCATCGTTCCTTCCCGCTTTTTAGAAGTTTCGCCGTCCATGAATGACTAGTATCGGCTGTTGAACGGTCAGCGATGATGGTCTCAAGTTGTTCAAGAATGTTCATGTGATCCTCACGGAGACTCCTGCATCTGCCATAAATTGTTTGGCCTCCTGAATGGAATACGTTCCAAAATGAAAAATGGAAGCGGCAAGGACGGCCGACGCCTTGCCTAATGTGACGCCTTCCACGAGATGCTGCAATTGTCCAACGCCTCCCGACGCAATGACAGGAATCGTGACCGTTTCTGCAATCGTCCTTGTCAACTCCAAGTCGAAGCCCGTTTGTGTGCCGTCGCTGTCCATGCTTGTGAGAAGGATTTCACCGGCGCCGCTTTCTTCTGCTTGGCGCGCAAATTTAACGGCGTCAATGCCTGTCGCTTGACTGCCACCGTGGGTATAGATTTGCCATTCACTTGGCCCCACAGATTTGGCGTCGATGGCGACCACAATGCATTGGTTTCCAAATCGATTGGCTGAATGTTCCACGCATCGGATATCGTGCACAGCGGCGGTATTGAATGACACTTTGTCGGCCCCCGCACGCAGTAGAGCTTCGACATCCTTTTCGCCTCGCACGCCGCCGCCGACAGTCAAGGGCATGAAACAGCATTCAGCCGTTCTTGAAACGAGATCAAAAAGTGTGCGTCGATTTTCCCTTGAGGCGGAAATGTCAAGGAAACACAACTCATCCGCACCTTCAGCATCATAACGTATGGCCGCTTCGACGGGATCACCTGCATCGCGTAAGCCCACGAAATTAACCCCTTTGACCACGCGGCCGTCTTTGACGTCAAGGCAGGGAATAATTCGAATCTTTAACATCTTGAGCCTTATGCCAGAGCCAAGAGCGCATCCTTGACGGTGAGTGTTCCGTCGTAGAGGGCACGACCGACGATGACGCCTTCAAGAAGATCGGCTGATGTCTGCAAAGAATGAAGATCAGAGATTGACGATATACCGCCCGAGGCGATGACGGGCGTGGATACAGTTTTTGCCAGTTCGATTGTCGCGGGGAGATTGGGACCCGTTTTAAGGCCATCTCTCTTGATATCCGTGTACACCAGCGCTGCCACACCACAATCTTCAAATCGTTTAGCGAGGTCAGATGCCAAAATACGAGAATCCGTCACCCAACCATGTGTCGCGGCAAATCCATCTCTTGAATCGATGGCGACGGCGACCTGTTCAGGAAAGGCACGAGCGGCGTCTTTGACGAGTTGAGGATTCTCGACCGCGATGGTTCCTAAAACGATGCGCTGAATGCCAGTCTTCAACCATTTTTCGATAGTTTTTGTATCTCGAATTCCCCCACCTAGCTGCAGGGAAACCGAAGTTTGGGACACAATATCGGCTATAGAACGTGAATTCTTGGATGCCCCATCAAAAGCCCCATCAAGGTCGACAATGTGCAACCACTGGCATCCAGATGATTCGAAGTCCGCCGCTTGGCGAGCGGGGTGATAATTATAGATGGTAGAATCGGCAGCACGACCCTGAACGAGACGCACACATTTGCCATCTTGCAGGTCAATCGCAGGGTAGAGGTTCATTATGTCTTCAGTTGGGTTTCCAAGCCAAAAAATTGGCAATAATTTGCAAGCCGGCCGATTGACTCTTTTCAGGGTGAAACTGAAGCCCGACCCGATTCTCGAATCCCACAGCGGCTGTTATGCGGCCGCCATAATCGGTCGAGGCGATACAGTGGGCGTCATTTTCCGCTTCTAATTGATAGGAATGCACAAAATACACGTCAGTTCCCTCTTCGACTCCAGAAAAAATGGGATGCTCTGATACATCATTCAATTCGTTCCAGCCCATGTGAGGAATTTTCATCTCCTTATATTGACGTTTTAGAGGTTTCACTTCGCCAGGAACCCAGTTGAATCCTTCGGTTCGGCCATGCTCATATCCGATTGAAGCCATTAATTGCATGCCCACACAAATTCCAAAAAAAGGAATGCCGCGCCCATTCACCGCCGAAATAATGGCCTCATCAAGACCTCTCTCGGCGAGTGCAAACCGACAGTCGCGAAATGAACCGACGCCCGGAAGGACAATCCTGTCAGCCTTTGCCACAATGTCAGGGTCAGAGGTGAGTTTGATTTCACTGTTCGCGACTTTTTCGCCCAGTTTAACAAACGCCTTGTGCGCGGAGTGTAGATTTCCCGAATTGTAATCAACGATGACAGTTTGCGACATAATCAGAGAATATCCTTGGTGGAGGGAATGCTTCCATCTGATCTTGGGTCAATTTCCACCGCCAGTCGCAACGCCTTTGCCACGGATTTGAAGGTGGCTTCTGCGATATGATGACTGTTAAAGCCATTGCGCAATTCTGCGTGCAGCGTGATCCCACCTTTTGATGTGAGCGCTTGAAAAAACTCCTGAATCAAGGCCGTATCAAAGGCCCCAATTTTCTCCGACGGGAACCCAATCTTCCATCCTAGAAATGGCCGACCTGATAAATCTAGGGCGATATCGACCCAAGCATCATCCATCGGCAAACTCCAAGAGCCGTAACGACGGATACCGATTTTGTTACCGAGGGACGCGGCAAGGACTTCACCAAGGACAATTCCCACATCTTCGACACAATGATGGTCATCAATATGCAAGTCTCCTTTGGCCTGAATGTCGAGATCAATCAATGAATGATAAGCCAACTGTTCTAGCATATGGTCAAAAAAACCCACGCCGGTGTCGATTAGACATTTTCCAGTTCCATCAAGGTTGATCTCAACGGCAATATTGGTTTCCGTCGTTGACCTTGTTGATTTCGCGCTACGCATCTTTGGTATCTCTCGCAACTGAAGACGACATTGTCAGTATAAGTCCGGCCTCTGATTTTTGCCAGTGTGAGGAGGTCAGTTAAACCAGACGTCTAGAAGATTGATGGCGGGGAACGCGATGAAAACCGACCTTGTAGATGACGGAGTGATTTGGAGCGGGCGATGGGATTCGAACCCACGACCCCAACCTTGGCAAGGTTGTGCTCTACCTCTGAGCTACGCCCGCAACCTGTCAAAAGGTTAGTATGTGAATTTTTAGCTTGGTGCAAGTGCTGTTTGCCACTGACGGGAACTTCGCCTCGTCTCCACTTATCCATTGACACGCCAGACTCTTTGCTAGATGTGGTCCTGATTTCAATCGTCTTTGCTTTGCCGCAGAAACGAATGGGACATTGTCAAACAATAGATAGATTTTATGGATTAACAGGGTTAGACTTTGAGCAGAGAAGACCATCCAAAAGACGCCTCATTCCACGCCGCCATTTGACGAGTAGGCCCCGCTGGCACGAGTCCGATACCCGATGATCAGCCCAAAATCCCCTTGACAGGCAATCTCACGAGGGAGGCTATGTTGTTGGGGCGGGCACATCGAGCAGAGAAGATTGCATTTGAGGTGACAATATCAATCAAAAAGGTAGGGTTATGTGGTCCCGATAATGGGCCAAAGGCGATATTGAAGTTCGACTCGTCACATTGATAAAAACTCGGTAAACCTCAAGTAAAATATATGACGGCATGCAAAATTTTAAGTCGGAGAAGGGAAGAACAACTTGGTGAGGCAGAAAGAGTCCATGATTGAAGTTAACCAAGGCGATACCGTTTTGACCTATAAGGAGGGTCTGAATCCTCGACAGCTTGAAGCCGTCGAAAGTCTTGACGGCCCCCTTTTGGTGTTAGCAGGAGCGGGGTCAGGCAAAACGAAAACGCTTACAACGAGAATAGCGCATATCTTATGTACAAATCGCGCTTGGCCTTCAGAAATTCTGGCTGTCACATTTACCAATCGGGCGGCACGAGAAATGCGCCAAAGGGTTGAGGAAATGGCTCACCTCAAGACCGAGACTCTCCCTTGGTTGGGCACTTTCCACTCGATCTGTGCTCGAATCCTGCGGCGCCATGCTGAACTGGTTGGCCTGACCAGTCGGTTCACAATCCTTGATACAGATGATCAGTTGCGATTGTTGAAACAAATTATCAAAGCCGAAAGGATAGACGAGAAGAGGTGGCCGGCTCGGCATCTTGGTGGATTGATTGACATGTGGAAAAACAGATGCCTTCTTCCTGATCAATTGCCGGAAAATGAACGAGAAAAGTTCGGTGGGCGCGCCTTTGGACTTTACGAGCAATATCAAGCACGATTGGAATCTCTTAACGCGACGGACTTTGGTGACCTCATTGTGCTCGTTGTCAAATTATTGCGTGAGAATGCTGATTTACTTGAACTGTACCGCCGTCGCTTCAAGTTTATTCTCGTCGATGAATACCAAGATACCAATACCGCTCAATATTTGTGGTTGCAGCTATTGGCACAGAGTCACCGCAACATCTGTTGTGTTGGCGATGATGATCAATCCATCTATGGTTGGCGGGGGGCAGAAATCGAGAATATTTTGCGCTTTGAGGCGCATTTCCAGGGGGCCAAAGTGGTGCGTCTTGAGCAAAACTATCGCTCAACCGAACATATTCTGGCCGCCGCCAGTGAGGTGATTTCCCATAACCATGGACGGCTTGGGAAGGTGTTATGGACGCAAGAGAAAGGCGGTGAAAAAGTTCGTGTCATGGGATGTATGAACCCCGAGAGTGAAGCCCGATGGATCACAGGTGAAATTGAAAAATTGTCGGAAGGAAGAGGCCCGTTACCTGCTCATCCATTCAGTGATATGGCGGTTCTTGTGCGGGCGGCTTTCCAAATGCGGCATATTGAAGAACGATTCCTCAAAATCGGTGTGCCTTACCGGGTGATTGGTGGCCCACGATTCTATGAGCGTCGGGAAATTCGAGATGCTCTCGCCTACTTCCGTCTTGCCCATTCGGCCAATGATGATCTGGCCTTTGAGCGTGTTGTCAATACGCCCAAACGCGGAGTGGGGGCAAAGACCCTCCTCACCATTCAAAACAAGGCGCGAGAGTCAAAATGTTCAATGCTGGCAGTCTCTCGGCATATGAGTCACGAAAACGAATTTAAAGGCCGTGCCGCGGTGGCGATGGCAGAATTTATCAATTCAGTTGATACTTGGTCGAAGATGATCGCCGAAAATAAGAAACCACTTGAAGATATTGGTGGTCAAGTAATTGACGAGACGGGTCTCCCCGAGATGTTGAAGCGGGAGAAAACCCCTGAAGCGGAAGGGCGTTTAGAGAATCTCAAAGAACTTGTGAAAAGCCTAAAAGAATTCTCAAACATGGCGGGATTTCTAGAACATGTCTCCTTGGTCTACGAAAATCTTGAGGATATCGAGACCAGCAAAGTTTCCTTGATGACACTTCATGCCGTTAAGGGACTTGAATTTCCAATCACTTTTCTTCCCGGATGGGAAGAGGATATCTTTCCCCTGCGCCGCGCCATTGAAGAGAATCGACAAGGAGTCGAAGAAGAACGACGGCTTGCTTATGTGGGCCTGACACGGGCTCGAAAATTATGCCATATTTCCTTTTGCGCGACTCGATTTCTATACGGCGAGGGCGGTGCCAATCATGTCTCACGATTTGTTGACGAACTTCCCCCCGACAATATCGAAATTGTTTCTCCATCAGGGATTTTTAATAGCTACCAAGGTCAGCAAAGTTCGACCGCGACGGGAAGATCACAACTTCCTACAAATGAAAATTCTGGTGGATATATGTCGCCGGGGTTTCAGCGATTGTCACAAGCTTCAAAGCGGTTGAGCCATTCACGTCCATCGGCCCGACAAAAGAAATTCGAAGAAATTTACGAGGTGGGTGAACGGGTCTTTAATATTAAATTCGGTTACGGCGAGGTCATCGAAGTTTCAGACAATAAGTTGCTGATCGAATTCGAACAGACCGGTAGCAAGCGGGTCATCGCCAGTCATGTCCAAAAGGCCAACGGGACGGAGGGATGATGGGGCAAAAGAAAGAATTTTTGCCTATCGGGCAATTAAAATTCGTCATATTTGACAAGAGCCCATCAGCAAGCCAAGAATCAATTGGGCGGCGTATCAGAGATGATAGGCCGCCCATAAAATTTGGGATGATTTGCCATAAGCGGTAGTTGTTATTTGACGACCGCGTTACGGGCCTCGATATTGATTTCAAAGCGGGAAATACCGATATCTTCAAGATCACGATCGCTCAACATGTGCAATTGATTTGCAGTTTTCCTGATCAATCTTTCTTTTTGATATTCAATGATAAGTTCTTTGATCTTACCGCTGACCCTCAAAAAATAGTGTTTCAGGAGACCATTTGGTTGAGTGGTTGTAAGTGTAAAAACAGACATTGTCATTCTCCTTATCTGCTCAGAGTTTTCGAAGCATCACCGCTTCTTGACAGAGCATAAAGTCATTTGCCCAGTCTCATTCAACGGCCAGACTTGCATTGCCGATATGACTTGATTGCAATGGGGCTTATATACTTGACTGAAATGTGTTACATTTCCGTCTCGGCCGTGTATGGTGCGTGGGAGAATGCTCACAACACCTTGTCCCTAAATGTCTGTCAGAAAGGCGACCGCATGACAGAAGAACCACAGGCTGAGGGCGGACGCAAGACCGTCCGAACGCGGACGCTGACCGCATCGATCAGCGCGGCAACGCATTGCCGACTCGACGCTTTCATGCGCCAGCAAACCGAACTCTGGAACGCCGGACTGCAAGAGCGCATGGGCTGCTACGAGAAGACAGGCAAAAGGCTGTCCTACTACGATCAATGCAAGTCGCTTACCGAGATACGCGGCGAAGACGAAGACTTCAGAAGGTTTCCTGTCACTTCCCAACGTTCCGTTCTGAGGCGGCTCGACAAGGCGTTTAAGAGCTTTTTCAGGCACGTGAAGAAGGGGCAGAAGCCTGGCTTCCCGCGTTTCAAGGGCGAAAGAGGACGCATCAGGTCGTTCGACATCCCGGACCCGGTGATCCGCGACGGTTCGCTATGGCTCAAGGGCATAGGGCGGTTCCGGCTCCCGTCGGTTCCGGACGGAAAGTTACTCCAAGCCCGCGTGGTCAAGTCCGCCCTTCGCGTCGTCGTGCAGTTCGCCGTCGAAGTGGAAATCCCGAAAGGAAAGCCAACCGCGCCCATCGGCATCGACATGGGCGTCAAGAACAGGGCGATCCTGTCCAACGGGGAGACGATCCCCGCCGTCCACATCGACCGAAAGCCGCTCGAAAGGCGCAGAGAGCCGTCTCGCGCTCCAAGAAGGGTTCACGCTCCCGGCACAAGAAGGTGGACGCTCTGCGGCGGGAATGGGAGCGTACAAGGATACGTGAGCGCAACGCGCTCCACAAGATTTCGGCATCAATCGTGAGGCGTCACAACCGGATCGCCATTGAGGACTTGCAGATTGCAAACATGATGCGCAACCCGAACTTGGCCCGGTCGATATCGGAACAGCAATGGAGGAGATTTTCGGAACAACTGATCTACAAGGCTGAGAGCGCCGGTGGATTGGTCGTGGAGGTCTCCCCCAAGCACACGAGCACCGACTGCCATGTCTGCGGGCATAGGCAGAAGATGCCGCTGGGTGTGCGCGAGTTTGCCTGCGGCGGCTGCGGTCTGGTGACAGACCGCGATGTCAACGCGGCACGGAACATTCTCCGACGCGGTATCGCGTTGGCCGGGTGGGAAATCGGCACCGAGTGTCGTCCCGGTGCGTCCGAGAGTGTTCTTGACCTATCAGATGCTTTCGGGTTGCCGGGGCAGGATGCAGAACGGTGTACGACTGAAGAATTTCAGTCAGGTATATAAGTCCCATTGCAATACTATTGAGCTCATAATGACCTCTCATGGCCTTCGACTGTTTGGGGTGACGATAAGGAGAGAGAAACTGTCAGTGATCCGTGATGAAATCATCCGTGAACTTCGCCGCGTGGGTTTGCCTGACGGTGGCGACATTGTCTCAAGAGATTATGTGAAGGCGCTGCATGTAGAAGGCGGTCAAGTCAGTTTCGTTTTGGAAGTCCCGGCACATCTGGGGGCATCAATGGAGCCGGTTCGTCGGACGGCCGAGAAAATGGTTAGCGATTTAACAAATGTCGAAAAAGTCTCTGTTGTCATGACCTCCCATAAAGACAGCCGCTCGCCAGAACCGCCAAATTTAAGGATTGGGCGTCATCCGAGTGGAGGCCGGCAGATAACCAAACTCGCTGGCATTGATAAGATTGTCGCAGTGGGCTCAGGAAAAGGGGGCGTAGGTAAATCGACTGTGTCCGCCAATCTTGCCGTTTCACTTGTTGCTGAAGGTCATAAAGTGGGATTGCTTGATGGCGATATTCATGGCCCCTCTTTGCCCATGATGATGGGGGTCAGCGAAAGACCCAAATCACCCGATGGTAAGCGAATTCGGCCCCTGATCGCCCATGGTGTCAAAATGATGTCAATCGGTTTGCTGCTCCCAGAAGACGAAGCCGTGATTTGGCGAGGCCCGATGTTGATGGGAGCCTTGCAACAAATGTTGCAGCAGGTTGAATGGGGTGAATTGGACATCTTGATTGTTGACCTGCCACCCGGGACAGGGGATGTCCAACTGACCCTTTGTCAGCGGTTTGAATTGGCGGGGGCGTTAATCGTATGCACGCCCCAACAGGTCGCCCTCATTGATGCTCGACGGGCCATCGCCATGTTTAACAAACTCAATATTCCTGTTTTGGGACTGATCGCAAACATGACTCATAGTATTTGCGAGAAGTGTGGATATCACAATCCGACATTCGGTAAAGATGTGGCAGACCAATTGGTTAAGTTAAACATTCCAATTATCGGTGAAATTCCATTTGAACCCTTGGTTGGACAAACAGGTGATCTCGGAAAACCTATTGCGCTTGAGAATGGACCAGTCGCATCGGTGTTCAAGAAAGTGGCTTCAACACTTGTTTAAAACCCATCACCGGCCAAGGCGATTGATCACACATTTTCAGACAATCACCTTGATGGGCGATTCGGTCTCAATATCTTCAATGCAATAGAAACTAATCACTCTAAGTGGATCAAAATCCCATAACTAAACATCAAAACGCTCCCTAATGGAAATATAAATGAGTCAAATTATCGTTATATTTTCGAAAAAAAATACTATATTTAGTTATAAAATCATATAGATAACATTTTATAGTAGAGTGTGGTAAAAAAGTGACAAATTGATCGTAAAATCAAAAGTGCAACGAAATCCCAATTGTCTTTCTCGACATCTGGACAAGTCAAGTTTATAGAGAGTAGCTAAGACCTCAAAACGAAGGTCGGCAATATGTGGTTAAGAATTTTGTCACACAAACAATTTCTCCCCAATTTGTGTCGGCAGTTTTCATTCAGGTAAAACCACTCGGCGCGTCGGGACGGATCGTCACCAATTG
This sequence comes from Paracoccaceae bacterium, assembly GCA_022824005.1. Lineage (GTDB taxonomy): Bacteria > Pseudomonadota > Alphaproteobacteria > Rhodobacterales > Rhodobacteraceae > JAPOXR01. The sequence continues at coordinate 59,150 of JAJEBG010000031.1, read as the reverse complement.
ACCCCCCAAGTCCCCATGTGACAGATCTGTCCCGAGCGCCATTTTTGAAAAGCGTGATGAAGTCCGGGCTCCGACGCTGAATGACTGAGCCAAAGTCATAATGGAACAAGGCAATTTTTTTGGAGCGGATCATTGGATTTTGCATTTCGAGGCGAAAACAAGCACAAAATTGATCAAAAGGGGCGCGTTTCGGTTCCTGCAGATTTTCGCCGTGGCATTATCGGTGGTGACCCAGATCATCAACCAGGGGCAACACACGCCGCGTTCACTATAGTCTATGGTGATCATCGACTCGCGTGCCTAAAATGTTATACCGAGACGGCCATCCGTGAGATTGATGAAGCCATTGGGCAGATGAACTTGGCTTCCGAGGAGCGGCGGTTCCTGGAATTTTTCTATCAGACAAAATCATTTAAGGCCCAATTGGATCCTTCAGGCCGCTTTATTTTGCCGAAAAATCTCAAGGATAAAGTCAACATTGGCACCGAAGTCTGGTTTGCTGGCACCGGAGCCTCTTTCGAACTTTGGAGCGTCCAAGTTTACCACGAGCATTGTCAAAAACTTGAAAATCAATTCTTCGGCAAGGGGGCGGAATCCTTTGATCCTCTCCAACTGCTTGATGCTGAGCTATGAAACTCTATGGAGCAAGAGCGAAAAGGAAAGTCCTTGTCGCACAAACCGGTGCTACTGCAATCATTTCTAGAAGCGGTCGCGCCCGTGAGGGGCTTGTGGGTGGATTGCACATTTGGCGCGGGTGGCTATTCGAGAGCTCTCTGCAAAGCCGGTGCTGAACATGTGATCGGGATCGATTGCGATCCCGACTCGGCAACCATTGGTCGTGAAGTCGAAAGGGCCGAGAGGGGAAAATTTAGCTTTATAGGCCAGCAGTTCGGCGGGTTCGATAAATTTGTTGATTTCGCCAAAAGACCCCCATTGCATGGCGTGATTTTTGATCTTGGCGTATCGTCTATGCAGCTTGACTCGGCTGAGAGGGGGTTTTCGATCAAACATGAGGCCCCATTGGACATGCGGATGGACAAACGGGGCCGTTCAGCTGCCGATATCGTGAATCAAGCATCAGAACGTATGTTAGCCGATATCTTTTTCTGCTTTGGCGAAGAGCGTGCTTCTCGCAAAATTGCACGTCGTATTGTCTCAAGACGAGCGAGTGCCCAGATTGCTTCAACAACAGACTTAGCCAAGATTGTTGAGCAATCAGTGGCGAAAACACAACATCGAAAAACACATCCAGCGACTCGCGTCTTTCAGGCTTTAAGGATCGCCGTCAATAACGAATTTGAGCAACTCATCAAGGGTTTGGTGGCGGCCGAAAAGTCATTGAGCGAGGGGGGTTGGCTGGCGGTCATATCCTTCCATTCATTGGAGGACCGCATCGTGAAACGGTTTATGCGAGGTCAGACCCGTGCCTTGAGTGAAGTTGATTTCCAACTTAGCATCGACCGTCATAAACCACGATTCTATCCCATCAACCGCCGCCCAATACAACCTGATATTGCCGAAATAACCGCCAATCCAAGATCAAGATCAGCGCGCCTGCGCATCGCCCGGCGAAATGCCCGACCCGCGAGTGAAGAGATTGATTTCGGCGTGATTGGCGCGCCATGCATCAGCGGCTTGGAGCGAGTCTAATGCGGGCAAATCTTCTTTGGTTGCTGATTCCCGTCATCATGACAGCTTACTGGGCTTATCGTGAACAATATGAGACCACGAAATCAATCGAAAAGATTCATGAATTAAAGGCCCAAATTGGTGATGCGCGTGAGACTCTGCATTGGCTTTCAGTTGAATGGAATACGTTGAATCGTCCCGAACGTATCATGCATTTGACCGATCAGCTTTTTGATGAACTTCAATTGGTTAAGGTCACAGAAGCCAATTTTGGCCTTGTCGAGTCCATTCCGCTTCTTCAAGAGGCAAATATCGTTCTTGATCCCTCTTCGGGACTTCTGTTGGCCACTCAATCTCACGAGATGAGGCGATGACAACGTTTATCAATCAGCCGACACAAAATCGTCGATCTTGGCGAGCCAAAGCGGTATCGCGGATTCGGACCAAATCGCTGAAGAATTGGGCGGTATTCAATAACTGGCGAACTTATTTGCTTTTGGCCTGTTTCCATTTGGCATTTGTTGTGCTGGGCATCAAAGTCATTATAGTCGCTGGCGCGCCCATCGACGCGGCCGCCATGAAACCCACAGGGGCCATTGTTGAAAACAATCAATGGTCAACGAGAGCTCCAATCGTCGACCGCAATGGCGTGGTGTTGGCGACGAATATGTCATCTCGAACCCTTTACGCTCAACCCAAGGAGATGACCTCTGATGATAGTCGGCGACGCGTCGCCAAAGAACTCACGTCGTTATTCCCTGATCTGAGTGAAAGTGAATTATTTTCAAGTTTCAGTCGAGGAAAGTCATTTTTGTGGATCAAAAAGAGATTAACCCCCGAGCAGCAACAGGCGGTCCACGATATGGGAGAGCCTGGATTATATTTAGGGCCGAGAGAGGTGCGCATTTACCCTCAAGGCAAGGTCGCGGCTCATATTTTGGGAAGCGTATCTGATGGAGAGGCAGATGTCCGCTCTATCGAATTGATGGGCACCGCTGGAATTGAGTTAGCCAAGGATGGGCTTCTTCGGCAATTGGCGGCTGAGAACGGGACATTGGAACTCTCGATTGATCTCAGAGTTCAAGCCAACTTAGCCAACACGCTATCAAATGCCATTAAAGTCTATAATGCCGAAGGCGGCAGCGCGACTCTTATGGACGCTCATTCAGGTGAAATAATCGCCATGGTCTCGCTGCCTGATTATGATCCAAATACTTGGGCCAGCATGCTCTCTGGCAGTCCTGAAGAGAAAAAAAGGCTGTTTTGCCGAGCCTCCCAAGGTCTTTATGAGTTTGGCTCCACATTCAAAATTTTTGCCGCGGCGCAGGCGATTGATCTTGGATTGGTCGACATGGAGACTATGGTGCCGAATAAAGACATTAAATTGGGAAAATATACGATTTCGCGTCATGATGTTGAAGATTCGCATTTGAGTGTGAGTGATGTCATTGCCTTAAGTTCAAATGTAGGCACCGCGCAGCTGGCCTTACAAATCGGTAGCCAAAGGCAGCGCCAGTTCATGAAAGAACTCGGTATGCTTGAGCCAACGGGTATTGAGACCAATGAAGCGCAGAGCTTATCGCCCATTATTCCTAGAAATTGGGGAAAAATTGAGACCACGACCATATCGTATGGACACGGGCTCTCGGTCAGTCAGGTGCATCTCGCGGCGGCTTATTCAACCATCGTTAACGGCGGCGTTCGTGTCTATCCAACCCTCCTCAAGAACCGACAGACATCGCCGCAACCCCTTCGTGTCATCTCGCCGCAGACATCAAAGAAAGTGGTCGAGTTGCTGCGAGGTGTGGTGGAGCGAGGCACGGCCAAGACAGTCAAACTCAACGGTTATACGTGGGGTGGCAAGACTGGCACCGCCGACAAACCGGGAGTGGGCGGCTATGCTAAAGATCAAGTATTGGCGACGTTTGCTTCGGTGTTTCCCATTGATCATCCACGTTTTACTCTGGTTGTGACCCTCGATAACGCGGACTCGAAGGACGGCACAAAATGGTCACGGGCCGCGAGTCGGACCGCCGTGCCCACGGCGGCGATTTTGATCGGCGAATTGGCCCCCCTTCTCGGAATTCGCCCGACTCCTCGCGTGTCAGCCGATTCAGTGCAAGATTAGCTGTCATGGCCGATCCTGACTCCAAGGAAAAAGATCGCCGCCGCTCCCTTTCCGAACTCAATTTGCCGAAAGTTGCTGGCACCGATCTCGGGGTAACCGGACTGAGTTCAAACAGCCGAGATGTGATCAAAGGGGCCATCTTCGTGGCCTTGCCTGGAGTCAATTGTCACGGTGCCAGTTTTGCTAAAGATGCCGCATTGAGAGGCGCCGCCCTCATTTTGACCGATCACGAAGGGGCAAGTTGGGTTAAAAAAAATCAAGAGGACATCTCTCTTCCAGTTTTGGTTGTCAACAATCCTCGCGCCGCACTTGCCCATGCCGCTTCACGATGGTTTGGCTCGGCTCCCGAGACGATCGTCGCGGTCACCGGAACCAACGGCAAAACATCCGTCGTTTCGATGTGCCAACAGCTGTGGGAGCACAATCATCGGATAGCGGCTAGCTTTGGCACTCTCGGCATTTGTGGTGCGATGACGGCACGGCTTGACCATACGACACCTGACCCGTTGACCCTACATCGCCATCTTGCCACTGCTGCGCAAACAGGGGTGACACATGTGGCCATCGAAGCCTCTTCCCATGGACTTTCACAATTCAGATTGGATGGTGTGAATCTCGCCGCTGCGGCTTTCACCAACCTCACACATGATCATCTTGATTATCACCGGAATTTCGACGACTACTTTGCTGCCAAAGCCGGTTTGTTCAACCGGGTCCTGAAGAGTGACGACGTGGCTGTTATTTGTAACGACACTGAATATGGCCGCAAAATGAAGGCTATCGCCAAAGAGTGTCGCCAGAATATATTGACTGTCGGGAGGCAAAGCGCAGATGATTTGGCACTCTTGAGCCAACAATTGACGAGTCATGGACAGGTGATTCGATTTTCTTGGATGGGACGAATTTATGAAACCATGTTGCCGTTGATGGGAGAATTTCAGGCGCTAAATGTTCTCACTGCTGCGGGTCTTGTGATCGCCGCTGGCGAGGAACCTGATCATGTTTTTGCCTCGCTTGTGAAACTCAATCCCATTCGGGGCCGCCTGCAATTGGCAGCCAAGCGGCAAAATGGTGCGTCCGTTTATGTTGATTATGCCCACACGCCTGAGGGACTAAAGGCGTCAATGTCCTCGCTTCGGGGGCATTATGTGGGCAAGTTGGTGGTGGTATTCGGCGCTGGCGGCGAACGCGATAGGCTCAAACGTCCAGTCATGGGACAAATGGCTCAACAATTTGCCAATGCCACTATCATCACCGACGACAATCCAAGGCATGAAAATCCTTGCGTCATTCGTTCAGAGATTTTGCAAGGATGCCCCGATGCGATTGAAATTGCTGACCGGGCCGAGGCGATTGTTCGTGGTGCTGACATGTTGGAGTCTGGTGATGTCCTCCTGATAGCCGGAAAAGGACATGAGAATGGTCAAGAAATTGCCGGCAACATCTTACCATTTGACGATTTTGAACAAGCGAGTTTGGCTGTAAAGGCTTTGGATGGTTTAGCCACATGAATCTATGGAGCGCAGAAGAGGCCCGGCGAGCCACCGAAGGAGACCTTCAGGCAGGAAATTGTTGGTCAGCGTGCGGTATCTCCATCGATTCGCGGACTCTAAAACCGGGTGAGTTGTTTGTCGCGCTCCAAGATCGCCGCGATGGTCATGAGTATGTGGCTTCAGCGAGAGCAGCAGGTGCTACAGCCGCCTTGGTTTCAAGGATTCCCGATGGCGTCGCCTCTGACTTTCCACTTCTTCTCGTTCCCGATGTATTGCATGGGTTGAATTGCCTCGCCGCCTGGAGGCGCAGACAATGCCAAGCCAAGGTCATTGCCATCACCGGTTCCGTTGGCAAGACATCGACCAAAGAAATGCTGAAGGTCATATGTTCCCGTGCTGGCCAAACCCATGTGTCACCTGAAAGTTACAACAATCACTGGGGCGTTCCTCTCACTCTAGCCACAATGCCAAAAGAGACCGAATTCTCAGTGATAGAAATAGGTATGAATCAACCCGGTGAAATTGCCCCTCTCGCCAAGTTGACACGACCTCATGTCGGCCTCGTCACCACCATCGCGCCGGCTCATCTAGAAGCTTTTGGATCGCTAGAAGCCATCGCCGAAGAGAAAGGATGTTTGTTTGACGGGCTTGGGCAGAAGGGGGTCGCCATTCTTTCATCCGAATCTAAAGGTTTATCTATTCTAGAACAACACGGTGAAAAGATGGGGGCTGTGATCCGACGCTTTGGTCGTAACCCCGACGACTATTGCCAATTGCTTGATATACGGACGGTCGATAATGGCATCGTGATGAAAGTCCGAAGAGAGGGTGCGGAACAATGTGTGATGCTGAATGCTTTTGGTACTCACTTTGCTCAAAACGCTCTCGGCGCATTGGTGGCCGCTCACTCTGTGGGACTAGAATCCACTCTGTCAGCGTTAGCTCTCCGTGATTGGAGACCGCCACCGGGCCGTGGCGATAGCCAGGACATTTATCTGCACCCAGAGCATCAACCCTTGCATCTCATTAATGACGCATTCAATGCCAATCCAACATCGGTTGCGGCCGCCATTGAGGCTCTATCGGCTCGGTTGAAGATGTCATCAAGGTCCCGTGCCGTCCTGATACTTGGGGACATGCTTGAACTCGGACCCGAGGAGAGCGACATGCACGCGGCGATAGCTGAACATCCATCCCTTGAGATCGTCGACAAAGTCCATTGTGTCGGGCCTTTGATGCGTCATTTTTATAAGCGATTGAGCAAGCATCAGCAGGGCGAGTGGTATGAGACGGCGGAGCAACTCGCCGCTATTGTCCATCGCCTTGTCACGCCGGGTGACATTGTGCTCGTTAAAGGTTCCAAAGGTTCGCATCTGTCGCTTGTCGTTGAGACCATCCGAAAATTGAATGTCTCTGACATCCAACAGAGTTGGGAGTGATCGATATGTTGCATTGGTTAAGTGGTTTTTTTCAGGGAAGTGATGTCTCTAATCTGTTTAGTTACATCACATTCAGAGCCGGTGGAGCTATGGTCACCGCTTTGTTCCTCGGATTTTTATGTGGACGCCCTTTAATCAATTTCCTCAAAGGCCAGCAGAAGGATGGCCAGCCCATTCGTGAAGATGGGCCCAAGAGCCATATCACAGAAAAAGCGGGTACACCCACAATGGGTGGCCTCCTGATTATTGGCACCATGCTGGTTTCAACGCTGATGTGGGCGCGGCTCGAAAATATTTACATTTGGATGGTGCTTTTTGTGACCGTTGGTTTTGGCCTGATCGGTGCCGTTGATGATTACAAGAAAGTCACATTGCAAAATTCTAAAGGGTTGAGTTCAAAATTGCGACTTTCCATCGGCGCGGTGATTGCCATTTTGGCGGCTGCCATCGTGATGTGGGCGCAATCAGCTGAACTGTCTGGGGCACTCGCTTTTCCTGTCTTTAAGGATGTCCTTTGGGATATGGGTCTTCTTTATTTTCCCTTTGTGATTTTGGTGATCGTTGGTTCAGCCAATGCTGTGAATATAACCGATGGACTCGATGGCTTGGCGATTATGCCAGCCATGATTGCTCTCTCCACTTTGGGTATTATTGCCTATGTCATTGGACGGGTCGATTTTTCAACTTATCTTGATGTTCATTATGTGTCTGGCACCGGTGAATTGCTTGTATTTGCTGCCAGTCTCGTTGGAGGTGGACTTGGCTTTTTGTGGTATAATGCCCAACCCGCAGAAGTTTTTATGGGTGATACCGGGTCATTGGCTTTAGGGGGGGCTATTGGGGGGATCGCTGTGGCCACCAAACACGAACTAGTCTTGACGATCATCGGAGGGTTGTTCGTCATCGAAACGGCGAGTGTCATCATTCAAATTTTCATTTTCAAACTGACCAAGAAGAGAGTGTTTTTGATGGCCCCCATCCATCATCATTTTGAGAGGCGAGGCTGGGCAGAGTCACAAATTGTCATTCGATTTTGGATCATTGCGCTGATCCTCGCGCTCGCAGGGTTGGCGACGCTGAAGGTTCGTTGATGCTGACTCTCTCGTCTGTCAGCGGTCAGCATTTTGCTGTTCTTGGTTTAGGGCGAACAGGGATCGCCACGACCAAATCGCTCAACATTTCGGGGGCCAAGGTATGGGCTTGGGATGATTGCAAGGAGGCTCGAAAAAAAGCTGAAGCGTCTGGCATCGAGGTGCGTGATCTCAATCGTCTGACCTCGTGGACAGGAATCGAGTGTCTTATCGTTTCTCCGGGTATTCCCCATCTCTATCCACGCCCCCATCCCATTATCGAGTCGGCGTTGCGAGTTGGTCTGCCCCTTGACAATGATATCGGACTGTTTTTTTCGCATCTCTGCAAATTGAGTGATGCCCCGACAATCATTGCGGTCACCGGCTCCAATGGTAAATCAACCACCGCGGCCTTGATTCATTGTGTGCTTGAAAAGGCAAAAAAAAATGTCCGATTGGTGGGCAATATTGGCGAACCCGTGCTTGACGGCCGGCCATTGACTCAAGATGAGATCGTCATCTTGGAACTTTCATCCTATCAGATTGAACTCGCGCGTACCTTAGCCCCCTCAATTGCTGTTTTTCTCAATCTCTCGGAGGACCATCTAGACAGGCATGGGGGGCTGGGGGGATATTTTGCCGCCAAGCGACGTCTCTTTGAACATTCACATCTTGAAAGAGGTGTCATTGGTGTTGACGAATTGGAAGGGCGATATCTTGCGTCGCGCCTCAATCCTCGTCAGACGGTGAAAATCTCATCATCGCAAAACCTGTCAAACTGCGCCGATGCGGTTTTTGTCGCTGATGGGGATCGGATAGTCTCGCGTGCCCTGGGACGAGATCAGGGGCCGGATTATAGAATCAATTCATTAACGCATCTCAGCGGTAGGCATAATCATCAAAATATTTGTGCCACTGTCGCCGTCTGTTGCGCCTTAGATGTTGAACCCAAGACAATAATGACAGGGCTGAAAGCCTATCAAGGCCTCCCCCACCGCTCACAGGTGATTGGTGACTTTGGTGGCATAATTTGTGTCAACGATTCAAAAGCAACCAATGTGAAAAGTGCTGGTATGGCCCTTCAGTCTCACTCCAATATTCGTTGGATATTAGGTGGGTTGGGTAAAGAAGGTGGGATTTTCCCGCTAAAGAATCACTTGAATAATGTGGTCAAGGCGTATCTCATTGGCCAATCGGCGCAAGAATTTGCCGACCAGTTGGGCGATTTTCCCCATGTTATTTGTTTCGACTTGGAACGGGCCGTGCAACTCGCTTGTGCCGAAGCCCTTCCCGGAGACACGATTCTCCTAGCCCCTGCGGCCGCGAGTTTTGACCAATATTCTGATTTCTCCGCGCGAGGCGATCACTTTATTGCTGAAGTGAAACGTCAATTCAGAAGTGTTGGCGACAAAAATTGATACAATTTTTTTTTTGACTTAACCCCACCTGAAATTCTGGTATACTAGGCGATAGGCGACCGCCAAGAGTCGTCCATCGAGCCGTCATTGAGTAATATGAGAGACAAAAGAAAATGACCGATATCGTCTATGGATTCGGCACTGTTTCCCGAACGGAAACAGTGTTGTCGAAGTGGAAGCGTACCATTGACACAGGCCTTTTGGCTGCCACAGTCAGTTTGATATTCATTGGGGTTTTTCTCAGTCCAGCAGCCACAGGACCCCTTGCGGATAAATATGGGCAAGACACGTTTTTTTTCGTGTTCGACCATCTACGAAATGGTGCTTTGGCGGCCCTATTTATGTTTGGCTTTTCTTTGCTCAGTCCCACAGGCATCCGTCGCGCAGGTCTGACTCTATTCGCGTGTACATTAGTCTTGCTCATCTTGGTTCCATTTTTTGGCATTGATAATGGAAAAGGGGCCATCCGTTGGATTGAGTTTTTCGGTGTGTCCATTCAGCCGTCAGAATTCGCTAAACCCATGCTGGTCATTTTTTGTGCCTATGTATTGCAAGGGGCCCTTCAAGAACCGGGATTTCCGGGAAAGATATTTTCGCTTATGGCCACAGTCTTGGTCGTTTCATTGCTTTTGATTCAACCTGATTTCGGCCAATCCATTATTGTCGCTGTCACATGGGGCATTCTCTTCTTCATGGCGGGAGGAGCCTTCTGGATGATTTTGCTCATGATTGGTGCCATCGGGGCCGTCGGTGTGATCGCTTTCCACACTTCAGAGCATTTTGCGGGACGAATTACCAAATTTCTGAATGGCTCTGGTGACCCCAATGGACAAATTGAAAAATCCATCGACTCATTTGGCAGTGGCGGACTCTTCGGGAAAGGATTTGGTGCTGGCGATTACAAATGGAACATGTCCGATGCGCATTCAGACTTCATCATTGCCGTGGCGGCGGAAGAATATGGCCTCTTAATGGTCTTGTTGATCGTCGGACTATTTGTGTTTATCTATAATCGATCTCTCAAAATTGTCCTTGGTTGCAAAGACTCATTTGTTCGATTGACGGGTTTGGGATTGACCTCGATCTTGACGGTTCAAGCCTTTGTTCATGTGGCCGTCGCTGTCAAACTTGTGCCGGCTAAAGGACTAACCCTTCCTTTTATATCCTATGGGGGATCGTCGATGCTAGCCATCGGGATTACCTTTGGATGTCTCCTTGCTTGTGTCCGCGCCGCGAACGATGAAAAAAATCGCGGTATCGTCAATTGAGTGAAGTGAGTGAAGGGCCAAGTCAAAAAAACACCTTTGCTTCTTCTCGCCGCCGGGGGAACGGGGGGGCATGTTTTTCCAGCCCAAGCGCTGGCTGAAGAGATGTTGTCGCGAGGATGGCAAGTGGTTCTGTGGACGGACACGCGTGGTTTGAGATTTAGTCGCGGTTTTCCACGCGGGGTGAAGATCAAGAAAATTATCTCTGGGACATTTACCCGGGGGAGTGTCTTCACAAGGTTTCTTGGGCTCGTGCGTTTGGCGCTCGGCCTCGTCATTTCATGGACGAATTTGAGTCGATTGCGCCCCTCGGTGGTGGTTGGATTTGGGGGTTATCCGGCTTTTCCTCCTTTGCTTGCCGCACATGTCCTTAAACTCCCGCGGCTGCTACACGAGCAAAACGGTGTTTTGGGTCAAGCCAATCGGGCATTGTCGACGCGGGTTGATCTCGTTGTATGCGGAACCCGAGAGACCGCGTTGCCCTCAGGTGTACGATCAAGACTTGTGGGCAACCCGGTTCGTGCCGAAGTCCTCTCCCTGGCCAACGCGCCATTCGTCTGGCCGAGCGAAGGGTTGATCAACTTCCTGATTATTGGCGGCAGCCAAGGGGCTGATATTTTGGACCGTCTGGTGCCGACAGCGATTGGACAAATGCCATTTTCAACACGATGCCGTTTACAGATCGTGCATCAGGTGCGTTCGGTCCATCGCGAGCGTGTCGAACAACAGTATGAAGATTTGGAAATTGCTGCTTATCAAGTGGCTGATTTTTTCACAGATATACCGCAGCAAATGGTTAAATCTCATCTTGTCATTGCTCGTTCGGGGGCTTCGAGTGTGGCGGAAATTGCGATGATTGGTCGTCCATCCATTTTGATTCCTTATGCGGCGGCGGCGAACGATCACCAAACGGCCAACGCACAAAGTCTTGTGAATGCCAGCGCTTCTATTGCCATCGGCGAGAATGATATCTCCGCTGAATGTCTCAAAGACAAAATCACCCACCTGCTTGAGCAACCCGCTATCGCGGAAGAAATGGCGGCGGCGGCGCATCAATTGGCCATGCCACGAGCGGCGACTGATTTCGCGGACATCGTTGAGAATTTGGTTCTTCAGCCATGATGAAACCTGTCACAACCAAACTCCCGGAGCGTTTGGGCCCGATTCATTTCATTGGAATCGGTGGGATCGGTATGTCGGGAATTGCCGAGGTTTTATTGAATCATGGTTACCTTGTCCAAGGGTCCGACACGCAGTCCACGCCCATCACGCAACGATTGCAACAGCTAGGGGCCAAAATATTCCGAGGCCAGAGTCCACAAAATATTGAAACGGCGGATGTGGTTGTGATTTCCTCGGCCATTCTCCCTTCCAACGCGGAGTTGATTGAGGCGAGGCGGTTGGGGCTACCGGTGGTTCGCCGTGCCGAAATGCTCGCTGAATTGATGCGTCTCAGGTCAAATATTGCTGTCGCTGGAACGCACGGAAAGACGACAACAACAACCATTATCGCCGCTCTATTGGAAAGTGGCGGGATGGACCCGACGGTCATCAACGGCGGCATTATTCACTCCTACCAATCGAATGCGCGATTAGGCAAAGGCGAATGGATGGTCGTTGAAGCTGATGAAAGCGACGGTTCACTCGTCAAATTGCCCGCCACCATCGGCGTTGTGACCAATATTGATCCAGAGCATCTTGATTACTACGGCAGTTTTGAACATCTCAAACAGGCTTTTGACGCCTTTGTTTCAAACATTCCATTCTATGGATTTGCCGTTTGCTGCATTGATCACGCGGAGGTGCAATCATTGATTGGTCGGCTCACCGACCGTAGAATTGTGACTTATGGACTCAATCCACAGGCCGATATATGCGCCCAAAACCTTCGTTTTCGTGAAGGACAAACCTACTTCACGACACTCCTTCGGAGCGAAGACAAAAAGATCGAAAATTGCTGTTTTCCAATGCCCGGATCTCACAATGTGACCAATGCCCTCGCCGCTATTGCTGTGGCTCGGAATCTGGGAGTCTCAATTGAAAATATTAGGGAGGGTCTGAGTGGTTTTTCGGGGGTCAACCGCCGCTTTACAACGGTGGGGACGGTCAATGGTGTGACCATCATTGATGACTATGCACATCATCCGGTGGAAATTGCGGCCGCACTCAAAGCCGCTCGGCAATCGACGGAAGGTCGCCTCCTCGCTATTCATCAACCGCACCGATATTCCCGTCTAAACAATCTCTTTGATGAATTTTGTACCTGTTTTAACGAGGCCGATTCGGTGGCCATAACCGATGTCTACGCGGCGAATGAAGAACCGATTGCCGGCGCTGAACGTGATAATCTGGTTTCAGCCCTCGTCCGTCATGGTCACCGCGAGGCGGCGGCAATTGCGGGTCTTGATGAACTTGTCCAATTTGTGCGGTGTGAAGCTGCACCTGGCGATTGGGTCATTTGTATGGGGGCCGGCTCCATCTCCTCTTGGGCTCACGAATTGCCAAAAAGACTCAACACCGAACAGCACGTATTTGAGCATCGAGATGACTAAACGGAGAGCGAGAGAACTCCCCGAATGCCGAGGTAAATTGACCCGCGGGCGGGATCTGAAAGATTTGACATGGTTGCGGGTTGGCGGTGCCGCAGAGTGGTTTTTTCAACCCGCTGACCGCGATGATCTCAGAGATTTCCTCGCGCAACTCCATCCCGACATTCCCATCTTCACGATGGGAGTTGGTTCCAATTTAATTGTCCGTGATGGTGGAATTCCGGGGGTTGTCGTGCGATTAGGCCGGGCCTTCAGTTCAATAACGATTGACGATGGACTTATTCGATGCGGCGCGGCCGTGCCTGTCTCCCGAGTGGCGCGAACGGCGGCAAAGTCGGGTTATGATCTCTCATTTTTGCGAACCATTCCGGGGACAGTTGGTGGCGCGGCAAAGATGAACGCGGGTTGCTATGGTTCTTATCTCAAAGATTGTTGCCACAAAATACATTACGTCACGCGCCAAGGTCAGTGGCGTGAGATCACCGCCGAGGAGGCGGGTTTCGGCTACCGAAGCAGTCAAATTCCCGACAACTCGGTGATTATTGAAACCATATTGGTAGGCGGTTCGGTTTGTGACCCCAAGACGTTGGAAGAGAAAATGGTATGGCAACTGCAAGCCCGCGATCTCTCTCAACCTTCAAATATGCGCACAGCGGGTTCGACTTTTCGCAATCCCTCAGGATTTTCATCAACCGGCCGAGGTGACGACACACACGAACTTAAAGCATGGAAACTCATTGACGACGCTGGCATGCGCGGCCACCGCATTGGAGGAGCTGGAGTCTCAGAGCTTCATCCAAACTTCCTTGTCAACTTCGGCGATGCCACCGCGGCTGAAATTGAAGAATTGGGCGAAAGGGTGCGCCGTAAAGTTTATGAGACATCGGGCATTGAACTGGAATGGGAAATAATTCGCGTTGGCAACACCGTTTTGCCACCCCCAAAGGACATAAAGAGAGGCAATGTTGATAGTGAAGCCGGAGGGTTAAAATGCCGAGCCAAGTAGGTCGTCATGTCGCGGTTGTCAAAGGGGGAATTTCATCTGAACGCGAGGTCTCACTGGTGACCGGTGCGATGTGTGCTGAAGGTCTTCGAGAGGCGGGCTACAAGGTGACTGAAATTGATGCCTCGTTTGATCTTGCCCAGCAACTGATTGAGTTGAAACCCGATGCGATCTTCAATGCCTTGCATGGCCGCTGGGGTGAGGACGGTTGCGTGCAGGGGATTTTCGAGTGGCTTCAAATTCCGTATTCGCATTCGGGTGTCGCCGCATCGGCGATGGCGATGGACAAAGAATTGACCAAATCGATGGTATATCAACAGGCCTCTCTTCCGACTGCAACCAGCCAAATTATCTCAATCAAGGCGCTAAAGAATGGCCATCCGGTGCCCCCTCCCTATGTTCTCAAGCCCATCAACGAGGGGTCATCAGTGGGTGTCAGTATTGTCCGTCAAGGTGATAATCCCATTTCCTCTTACAAAAACCAACATTACGGAAAACTGATGGTGGAAAATTATGTTGAAGGGCGGGAATTGACTGTGACGGTTCTTGATCATCAGGCGTTGACCGTGACGGAGATTTTTGCCGACGAGTGGTATGATTATTCAGCCAAGTATCAGACCGGAGGATCGCGTCATCAGATGCCAGCCGATATTCCGAAGGAATTGTTCAACCAATGTCTACGATATGCTGAAAAGGCGCATCGATCTATGGGTTGTCGAAGTTTATCTAGAACAGATTTTCGTTGGGACGAAAAAGCTGGGAGAGATGGTCTGGTATTGCTTGAGACCAATACGCAACCGGGGATGACACCCACTTCGCTCTCTCCTGAACAAGCCGCCCATTGTGGCATCACGTTTCCACAACTCTGCAAACAATTAATTGAGGACGCGTCATGTCAACGGTAACCAAAGCGTATGAAAGTGGATGGATCCGACATTATATTCGCTTTCAACGAATTTTGTTGACACCGCACTGGCGGCGCCTGATCTTATTTGGCTTGCCCTCACTGATTTGTGTCAGTGCTTTGGTTATCAGCCTCTCGTACAGCGACAATTTCAAAATTTTACAAACCAAAGCCGCGGCCCATTTCAATCAATTCATTAGTCATCCTGACTTGCAAGTCAGTGGGTTGCGGATTGTCGCGTCAAACGAAAAACTCCACGCAGACCTCGCGTCTTTGGTGGAGGCAAAGTTACCGGTCAACAGTCTATCCCTTGATCTTGATGTTTTGCGTCAAAAGGCAGAGGCCATCCCAGCGGTCAAAGAGGCAACGGTTTCTATTGATACCGGCGGGTTCCTCACGATCACCGCCATTGAACGCCAAGCATCGGTGATCTTTCGCGACGGTCAAAACCTTTTTTTGATTGACGAGACGGGATTGATTCTGTCACCCGCCACGAGTCGCGCCGCGCATATAGCTCTGCCCTTGGTATCCGGTCAAGACGCGGACAAATTTGTCCCCGAGGCCTTGGAGATTTTTGCCGCTGCCTCGGCTGTCAGAGACTCGATCCGGGGCTTGGTGAGGGTTGGCACGCGGCGATGGGATTTGATTCTTGATGGGGATCGGCGGGTGCTATTGCCCGCAAAGAGACCCGTTGAAGCCGTGCAAAGATTGATGATTTTAGAGAATGTCGAGCTGCTCTTGCAACGAAAATTGATTTCGGTTGATCTGCGAGATCGACGACGAACCGTTGTGCGATTGCCGCAAACTTGAATTCATGGGCGATTTTTTTTGGTGTTTAAGGGCAAACAATCGGAGTGTTTATGGATATATTTAGGCAAAAGCGCATCATGCGAAAAAACCGGCAAGAGGCCATTGGTCGAGGTGTCTTCGCCGTTATTGATCTCGGATGTTCAAAAAGTGCATGTTTTATTTTGGCTTCCGACCCTGACTTAGCGGGTGAGATGGCATCAGGCGGTGGGACAAGTATTTCACCCTATTATGTGGTGGGCTCGTCTTCATCACCGTCGGCTGGCATTGAGAACGGGCGGATTTACGATCAGGAAAAACTGATCGATGTCATCAACTTGATTTTGGCTAAGGCACAAAATCATGCCAAAATGCGTGTCGGGCAAGTCTTTGTTTCATTTTCAGGTGGCAAACCCTTGTCCGCCCATTGCGATGGAAGTGTGGAACTCAATGGTGAGACAGTCAGCAATGCGGATATTTCAAAGGCCCTCATTGATTGCCGTATTCCGCCGGCCACCGAAGGGCGAGATTATCTTCACGCTCATCCAATTAATTTTTCAATTGATAACCGCCATGGAATACATGATCCACGGGGCGAGTATGGCGACCGATTGACCGTTGACTTACAACTGATCACTGTCAATGACCGCGAGTTGTCGAGTTTGATTGGAGCGATTGAGAGTTGCAATGTTGAAATTGCTGGCATTGCCGCATCCCCCTATGTGTCGTCGCTTTCGACTCTCGTGAGTGAAGAACAGGAGACCGGCTCTGTTTGCGTTGATATTGGTGCGGGAACTGTTGGCGTTTCGATGTTTTATCGTCGCCATATGGTGTACACATCGATTCTTAAATTGGGTGGCGATCATATCACGTCAGACATCGCTAGTGCCTTTGGCATCTCCAAAGCTGAAGCCGAGAAACTTAAGATCAGAGAAGGTGGTGTGCTCACCTCTCAGATTGATGATCGGACAGCTTGTGAATTCGAACGATTAGACAGGCAACGGGGGCGCATTACACGAACCGAATTAATCGGCGTGATCAAACCGAGGCTTGAAGAAATTCTCGAAGAGGTCGCCCTTGAACTTGACCATGCTGACTTTGCCGCGTTGCCAGGCAAGAGCATTGTCCTCACAGGTGGAGGTGTTCATCTCGTTGACCTTGAAGACTTGGCCAAGAGTATTTTTGGTCAGCGGCTACGCCTTGGCCGACCCGTCCATATCAAAGGGCTTCCGCAAGCGATGAAAGGGCCCGAATATTCCTCTGCTGTTGGACTTTGCCTGCACGCTGTTCAACCGCAAGATGAGATATGGGATTTTCCAACGATCGAGTCAAATATGGCAATGACATCTTTAGAATGCACGCTCAAATATTTTTTGAAGAACTGGTGAATGGCCTGTCATCGGCCAAAAGTGGGAATTGACGATTTTGCAACAGATGGCGCTTTGGTCTAGTTTGCCGCTTGACATAAGGAAAGGCTCTGCTAGTCTCGTTTATGTCGAGCAAGACAAAAGAATAATGGCGTAAAACGCCAAGCGTGAAATGAGGCGAAAGAAAATGGCACTCGATTCCTTACATATACCTGATCAAGAAAAACTCCGCCCGGTCATTACGGCCATCGGCGTGGGGGGCGCAGGCTGCAATGCCATACAGAATATGTTCAACAAGAAGCTGAATGGTGTCGACTTCGTTGTCGCCAACACGGACGCTCAATCGCTGGACAATTCTGAAATTGAGAAAAAAATTCAACTAGGGCCAAAGACGACGCAAGGCCTCGGGGCCGGTTCTGATCCAGATATAGGTCGCCAATCGGCTGAAGAAAGTTCTGAAGACATCAAGAAGAGTTTGGAAGGCGCACATATGGTTTTCATCACCGCCGGAATGGGGGGTGGAACCGGTACCGGAGCCGCACCAGTGATCGCCAAGATTGCCAAAGAGATGGAAATATTGACGATTGGCGTCGTCACCAAACCATTCGTGTTTGAAGGTGGGCATCGACTGGCGGCAGCGGAAGTTGGAATCAAAGAGTTGCGCCGACAAATTCACACCTCGGTGGTGATTCCCAACCAAAATTTATTTCAGGTTTCAAATGAGAAAACGACGTTTTCCGAGGCTTTCATGAGGGCCGATGATGTTCTTTATGAGGGCGTCAAGAGCATTACCGATCTGATGGTTAATCCAGGCAAGATCAATCTCGACTTTGCCGATGTTCGAACGGTCTTGATGGAGATGGGTTCGGCGATGATGGGCACCGGTGAGCACGGGGGTGAGAATCGGGCCAAGTTGGCGGCGGCGCATGCGATGACCAATCAACTGTTGGAAGAAAATCGTTTGCATCTTGCCACCGCCGTTCTGATCAATGTTATCGGTGGTGAAGATATGACATTGTTTGACATGACTGAGGCTTCTGAAACAATCCGCGAGAATATCAATTCCAAAGGCGGCAATCCCAATGCCCGAATCATTATTGGCTCAACTCTTGATCCCGAATATAATGGAAAGATCAAAGTCGCGCTGCTCGCCGCCGGATTAAATGCCGAAGAAATCAGACACGAAGTGGCGGAAAATTTGATCACTGAAATTCCTTCAGCTGAGGCCATTTGGAATTCTCATTGTGAAATGGCTGACAATGACGAGGATGAAGATTCTTTCACCGCCCCTTTTGAAGAGGAATTTGAACCGACCACCACCGAATGGCCACACATTCAGGACCACCATAAAGGGCCTGTTGCAGGTGAGATCAGTATGTCTCCAAATCCATCGCATGAAAATGTCGAAACGACGCGTCCGGCCACTGAACACCTCGATTCTGAGACCGAAACCCGAAGTTTTGTGGCTCCGCGTCCCGTCAATGGGACCGCCGCAATGGAGACAAATATCGTGACGTCATCATCTGGTAAGGAAGAGGCGTTGCATCATTCTGGTGGTCTTGATGCCACGGAGTCTCGGCCGAGTAAAGCGGGACATTTGAGGTCGATTATTCAACGCATGAAACCAGGGGTCATTCCAGAAGATGACCTGACGCGACAAGATGATCGTCAATTTGAGCCATCGTTCAGTCAAGAAAATATGGCATCACCGAATGACGTGTCAGATTACAGTGAAGAGGAAGCCGAAAAGCGGCGTAGATTTCCCGCATTCATGCGCCGGCAAGCGAATTGACTCGCCGCCATGGTCGGTCACCCGCTGAACACTATGATTGATCAAATCTGTGATGCGAATTGATGGAGGATTCTGCTCAAAGATATGACGCCTTGTCATCGTCGCCTTGTATCCTAATTTGATAAGGTCTACTGACCTTCAAGACGCTGCAACATTCTGTCTAATTTCGTAATTTGGGAAGTTGGAGAGAATGCAATAAGCGATACTTGAGTAATTCCAAAAGGAAAAGGCAGTGCAGACAACTCTTTCAAGGCCAATTGATTTTCACGGACTAGGCCTCCACAGTGGTAAACCCGTGAATATGAGAATCCGTCCCGCACCCGCAGATACGGGAGTGGTTTTCGTCAGAACGGACGTCACATCAAAAAACAATAAAATTCCGGCAAGAATTGAAAATGTAAGTTCGACCGTCCTGTGTACGCGGGTGGCCAATGAGGATGGTGTGTCCGTTGGCACGATTGAGCATGTCCTCGCGGGTTTAACCGCTTGCGGCATTCATAATGCTTACATTGATGTCGACCAAGATGAATCGCCGGCCCTTGATGGCAGTGCATTACCCTTGGTGCAACAGATTCTGGAAGTGGGTCTGCAGGAGTTGCCGCAACCGCTTCGCACGATCAAAGTTTTAAAGCCAGTAAGGGTTGAGAGTCCAGATGGCGTCTCCGCCACGTTAGAGCCATCAATACGCACCGAGATGAGTTTTGCCATTGATTTTCCTGAACCCATTGGTTCGCAACAGCAGAGTCTTGATCTGTCGAACGGGGCCATCGTGAGAAATCTCGCTTTCTGTCGTACATTTGTCCTCAAACCAATGATTGAAGAACTTCAGAAAAACGGTTTTGGTCTCGGCGGAAATGAAGCCAATGTCATCATCGCCGATGTTGAGAATAAACAATTCATTTGTCAGCTTCGGGAACGCGATGAAGCGTGTCGACATAAAATGTTGGATGCAGTGGGTGACCTCACATTGGCCGGGCATCCGATCATTGGCAAATTTACGGGGCTTCGCTCTGGACACAGGACGACGATTTCCCTCATAAGAAAACTGCTTGCTGATAAGACAGCCCATCAGATGATTGTCGCCAACGAAGAAACCGCCGCCACACTGCCGGGGGCGGGAACGAAGCGGCATGATATTCCCAACATTTAATCGACCAATTTCCGAAGACATTGATTGATTCATTCCTTAGTATAGAATGAGTTGTTTGAAATCTCGTTTTGTCGGGACGAGAGATTTGCTGTGGGAAATTAATTGATGAACGATTGTATCAAGAACGCCCTAATGGTGGCTGCCCTTGTCCTCCTGTCCGCTTGTAGTGAGGAAGAGGGGAATCCCTACGAGAAAATGTCGCCAGAAGAGATTTATCAAGAAGCCAAAACGCAAGCTCAAGAAGGAGAGTTTAGCGATTCGGCGACGACATTTGAGGAAATTGAACGGCTGTTTCCTTATTCAGAATGGGCAAGACGTGGGACCATCATGGCGGCTTACAATTATGGTCGTGCCAAGGAATATGATAAGAGCCGCTCCGCTGGGCAGCGATTTCTTGCCTCTTACCCCGGTGATGAAAACGCCGCTTATGCGCAATACTTGGTCGCCATGAGCTACTACGAACAGCTTGACGACCGTGGGCGGGACCAAACAAATACCGTCAATGCATTGCAGGAGTTGCAATCTGTGACCGAGGAATATCCTGACAGTGACTACGCTAGATCGGCGGAGATGAAATTTGACTTGGCGGTTAATCATCTAGCCGCCAAGGAGATGGAAATCGGTCGCTACTATCTCAAACGCGGCAATTATACCGCGGCCATCAAGCGTTTTGAATTTGTCTTGGAGACTTATGGCACAACCAAACAAGTGCCCGAAGCTTTGCATCGCCTCGTGGAGGCTTATCTGTCGCTTGGCCTCAATCAGCAGGCGCGTGAAACGGCGGTGGTCTTGGGCTACAACTTTCAGGGCAGTGAATGGTATGCCGATACGCACAAATTATTCACGTCCCGCGGCCTCGCTCAACCCAGCCTTGCCGATATAACACAAGATATGATGGAGCAAATTTACCGGCGCACCCTCAAGGGGGAATGGTTGTAGTGAGACTTTAGCAGAGATCCATGCTCGCCAGCCTTTCGACACGAAATCTATTGTTGTTCCGAGATCAACATATACGTTTCGGAGAGGGTCTGAATGTCATATCGGGCGAGACGGGCGCCGGAAAATCAATGCTTTTAGCCTGTCTTGGTTTTGTCCTTGGAGAGAGAAAATTCTCTGCAATGGTCAATTCTACGCATGGTGCGAGCGAAGTGACTGCCGTTTTCCACGTGCCAAAGCTTCACCCGGCAAACGCGATATTGAATGATATTGGAATTCCTCCAGCCAACGATCTCGTTTTGCGGCGTTGTGTTTCAAAATCAGGCCGCGGTGAAAGTTTTGTCAATGACCGTCGATGCACCGCACAGACTCTCGGTCGCTTAGCTTACACGCTCATTGAAATACATGGTCAAGATTCCAGCCGCCGCCAAATGAACCCCTCTGAACAGCGTGCTATTTTTGACTCATTCGCCGAGTTGACGCAACGAGTAAAGGAGATAAGGGCTTTGTGGAAGCGATGGCAAGAGGTGTCTCTTGCTTCACAAAAAGCCGAACAAAGTCGATCAAGGATCGAGACAGAAATTGAGTATCTGAGCCATGCCATTGATGAAATCAAGACCCTCAATCCAGAGATAGGGGAAGAAGAAAAATTAACCTCTCGGCGTTCTCAATTAAAATCATTGATGAGCCATCTTGAAGATTTGCAGCGGGCGTCCGAATCGCTGGGTGCAAATGGGGCCGAAGGGCGAGCTGCTGATGCCCTTCGTTACCTACAGAATATCGATTCTCATGATGGAGCCACAAATGTCGCCCAAGCCTTAGAAGCGGTCGACCGTGCGATGATCGAATTGAACGAGGCCAGTCGGTATCTTGAAGGCTTGCGCTCAGATCTCGACTCGGATCCTCATGAGATTGAGCGAGTCGAAGAGCGATTGCACGAAATCCGCCGACTGGCTCGCAAACATGCCACCTCTTCCGATCAATTGGTGGCACTAGCCGATCAATTCAGCGAAAAACTGACCCGATTTCAGTCTGATTTGGTCGCCACCGATGACATGCCAAATCAAGCCAAAAGGCTTGAAAGTGATTACAAGCGGCAATCCGTGCAATTGTCAAAAATTCGTTGGCAAGCGGCCGCTCGCCTTGACAAAATGGTGGCCTCGGAACTCCCGGCTTTGAAACTCAAGGACGCACAATTCAGGACGGAAATATCAGAGCGTGAGCCCGGACCCGAGGGAGAGGATACGATTCATTTTGTCGCGTCAACCAATGCAGCGACACCTGCGGGCCCTATTCATCAGATTGCATCGGGAGGTGAATTTTCGCGATTCATGTTGGCCTTGAAAGTGTGTCTGACGTCACGGAATTCTGGCATTACCATGATTTTTGATGAGGTTGACCGAGATGTGGGGGGTGCCACGGCAGACGCCGTGGGACGCCGGCTTCGATCTTTGGCCACAAATTCTCAAGTCTTGGTCGTCACCCATTCACCACAAGTGGCTGCCTATGGTGATTGTCATCTGAAAATTGAGAAGAAGGCGGGTATCGGCACCACCAATACTGAAGTCTTGCCGTTATCTGGTCATGCGGAAAGGGTAAACGAGATCGCCAGAATGTTGTCAGGTGAAACCATTTCAGTAGAGGCCGAAGCCGCGGCCGTCACGTTGCTGAAAGACGCGAGTGTCAATTGAGGGGTTGGCAGGCCAATTTTAGCCACTGCCTTGCCTCGTCTGAACACCGTTCATGGAGTCGTCTCCAGACCCCCGAATGATAGCGGTCAAGCCAAGCTTTTTCGTCCTCGCTTAGCATTGAGATATCAATTAACCTTTGTTCAAAGGGCACCTGTGTCAGAGTCTTGAAACGTAGAAATGGTGATGTCTTTTTCTCTTGATGAGGACACGTCTCGACCACAGCAAGATTCTCCAATCGAATACCATAATCATCCTTGGCATAGTAGCCAGGCTCAATAGACAGAACCATTCCCTCCTTGATCGATTTGGCGTTCTTTGGTGATATATTGAATGAGCCTTCGTGCACTCCAAGAAATTGACCGACCCCATGCCCGGTACCATGCGAGAAATCCATTTCCTCGCGCCAAAGATGTTGTCTGGCAATCACATCTAACTCACCGCCTGTCGTGCCCTGCGGCCACCTTAGGCTCGCAAGCGCAATCAGACAGCGGAGAACCAAAGTGTACGACCGTTGATGTTGTGTGGAAGGACGACCGACTGTTAGGGTTCGTGTCACATCTGTCGTGCCGTCAAGATATTGGCCTCCAGAATCAACAAGATAGAGTTCACCTTGTGAGAGTGGACGGTTTGTTTGTTTGGTGACGCGATAGTGAATAATGGCACCGTGGGGCCCGCTCGCCGAAATGGTATCAAAACTCACATCATGCAAACAGCCAGTCTGTTGCCGATAGTATTGCAATTGGTCTGCGGCGGCGATCTCATCAACACGCCCCGAGGGGGCTGTTTCGTCGAACCATGTCAGAAACTCAATCATGGCGACACCATCACGGTCATGAGCCTCAATGATTCCCGCTATCTGGGTAGGGTTCTTTTGTGCTTTTGCAAGATCGCAAGGATCGCTACCACGACAGAGTTTGACTTCAGAACGAGTCTTCAATTTTTTTACGACGGCATGACTGGCTGTGTCTGCGACAAATACCTGACCCTTCAAACTCTCTAGCGCGGGGTTGAATGCCTCAGATGGTCGAACATTGACCTGATGGCCGAGCCATTCCACCTCTCCTTGATGCCGATTCATATGTGTATAAATAGTGACCGCGCCATCGCGCCGGATGATGGCAAAGGCTTGTTTTATGGGCGTGTGTTGTATGTCTCGGCCGCGTATGTTCAAGAGCCAAGCGATGTTGTCAGATTGAGTGGCAACCATGGCGTCGATTTCACATGTTGCCATAAAATCCTGCATCATTTTAATTTTCTCGTCGCGAGATTGACCGGCATATTTTTGAGAATGCTCAAACAAATGGCTGCTCGGTGGCGGGGGTTGCTGGTGCCAGTATTGGTCGATAGGATTGGCTTCGACGGCAACGATCCGCCAATCTTGCAAGCCTGACTTGATCTCCTCAATTTCTTGGTCGGAATGGAGCCATGGGTCCACACCTAGATAAAATTTGGCTTCATGGTCAGGAGCTACAAGAGTTCCCAGCCATTGAAGAACATTCGCTTTGTTGTATTCAAGGATCTCAAAATTCTTCGAGTCAACCTGTTGGGGGGCTTGGATGGTATATCGGCCATCGACAAATATAGCTGATCGTCCCGTGCCGACAATGCCAAGCCCGGCAGAACCTGTAAAGCCCGTGAGCCATTGGAGCCTTTGGTCGTGTTCGCTGAGCCAGGAACTTTGATAGGCGTCGGCAACGGGAACCAAGAAAGCATCCAATTTTAGGCGTTTGAGTTCCTCACGCAGGCGTTCTAAATTTTGATTCCTATCCACCGAATTCATCACCTCATCCTTTTTCCAGTTTCAAAAAGGGAGGCTAACTCTTCTGTCATGGCTCCTGCGAGTTGTTCGACATCAGCGATGGTCACGGCTCTCTGATAATATCCTGTGACATCATGACCAATTCCAATGGCGGTCAATTCAACATTTTTACGCAGATTTATCATCGCAATGACTTTGCGCAAATGTTGTTCTAGCACATTCGGCGCATTGGTGCTCAATGTTGAATCGTCAACAGGCGCGCCATCTGAGATCACCATCAAAATCTTGCGAGCTTCCTCACGGCGCGATAGTCGTCGATAGGCCCATTCCAAGGCTTCACCATCAATATTTTCTTTCAGCAACCCTTCTTTCATCATCAATCCCAGATGAATCCGTGAGCGTCGCCAAGGCGAGTCGGCCCCTTTATAGATAATATGCCGCAAGTCATTTAGACGGCCAGGTGGATTGGGCATTCGTCCCTCAACCGTCCATTTCTCGCGACATTGCCCGCCCTTCCATGCGCGGGTGGTAAACCCAAGAATTTCCACCTTAACTTGGCATCGCTCCAAAGTGCGTGCCAAGATATCGGCACTGATCGCGGCGATAGAAATAGGCCGTCCCCGCATCGACCCAGAATTGTCCAAGAGGAGTGTGACGACTGTGTCACGAAATTCAGTCTGTTTCTCAATCTTGAACGAGAGGGGAGTCGTCGGTGTCGCAACAATGCGCGCGAGTCGGCCGGCGTCAAGAATTCCCTCATCCTTGTCGAACTCCCATAGCCGATTTTGCTGCGCCATGAGACGTCTTTGAAGTTTATTGGCGAGCCGAGATACGGCCCCCTTGAAGGGTTCAAGCTGTTGGTCAAGATTGCTACGCAACCTTTCTAATTCGGGAAGTTCAGCCAACTCTTCGGCACCTACCTCCTCGTCAAATTCCGAAGTAAATATCTTATAGTTCGGGTCGGCTTCTGAATAGGTGACCGGTTTTTGGTCAGGAAAATCCTCACCCGACATTTCTGCATGGTCAATATCTTCCGCGTTATCAGGATCACCGTCAACGAGCCGATGTTCACCCGCTGACATGTCCTCATCATGGCCATCGGGAAAAGACGGCTCTTCATCACCCTGCTCCCCTTCCTCCTGCCCTTCATTCTCGGGTTCATGATCGTCAGGAGAGGTGTCATCATCATCCCCGTCCTCAGATGATGAGAGGTCAGGATCATCACCCAGTTGGTCGGCAAAACCCAGATGACCAATCAGTTGCCGTGTCAGTTCGGCAAAATGTGCCTGATCTTCAAGGGCCTCACAAAAAGTTGTTAATTCACCTTCAAACGTGCGTTCAATGTCTGACCGATGCCGTTGCAAAACCCGCTCGGCACTTGGTGGTAGTTGACGTCCAGTCGCGAGTTGAAGAACGAGGTAGCCAAGCGCATCAGAGAGGTTCGAGCTTGAGGTTTCATAGACATTTCCATAACCTTTTGTGTCGGCGTCATGGGCAATCTTGGTGTCGATATTGGTCGCCGCGCCGGGCATCTTACGTGTCCCAACGGCATCGCATCGAGCCGTTTCCATCTTGTCATAAATTTCTTGCGCCTGTTCTCCGCTCGGCAAATAATGGCGGTAGGTCTCGGCATTGTGCCATTTTCGTTTGAAACCAAAACTGTCAGCCAAACCCCGAATCAATTTGAAATCGTCAATCGTCGCGCGGATTCCGACATGTGGAAGCCGCACTGTATCGTCGACAATTCCCGGTTTTTCAGCTGTGAACTTTATATCAAGGTCACCATCGCCGGCGAGGGTACGCGTGGTCTCAGTCAGAGCCTTCTTGAAAGCCACCACCGTCGCTTCGGTTTGACTCTCATTTGTCTTGTTCATGCAAGAGTCCATCAAACAATTTGGTTGCTCACCGCGCTTTCCGGAAGATCTTCATCAAAACAACGTTGATACAATTCAGCGACAGTGGCGCGCTCAAGTTCGTCGCACTTGTTGAGAAAGCTCAGACGGAAAGCATAACCATGAGAGTGAAAAATCTCGGCATTTTCAGCCCATGCAATGACAGTTCTTGGACTCATTACAGTTGACAGATCACCATTCATAAAGGCGACTCGCGTTAGATTGGCGACCCGAACCATTGCCGCAATCGTGTCTCGGCCCTTTTGTGTATTGTAATGGGGCACCTTTGATAGAACGATCTGCGTTTCAGCATCTTGTGACAGATAATTCAGAGTCGCGACCAAAGACCAACGGTCCATTTGCCCTTGGTTGATCTGCTGTGTGCCGTGATAAAGGCCCGTGGTATCGCCGAGTCCGACGGTATTGGTCGTCGCAAAGAGTCGGAAATGAGGATGTGGTTTGATGACCTCATTTTGATCAAGAAGAGTCAATCGTCCATCCGCTTCAAGGACCCGTTGGATCACAAACATCACGTCCGGTCGACCGGCATCATATTCGTCAAAGACCAAGGCCACGCGGTTTCGTAACGACCACGGGAGTATACCTTCCTGAAATTCAGTGATTTGTTTTCC
This sequence comes from Paracoccaceae bacterium, assembly GCA_022824005.1. Classification (GTDB taxonomy): domain Bacteria; phylum Pseudomonadota; class Alphaproteobacteria; order Rhodobacterales; family Rhodobacteraceae; genus JAPOXR01. Next base: position 32,247 of record JAJEBG010000031.1, on the reverse strand, counting down.
GTCGCGCAATTTGATCTGGTCTTTTCCGATCAGATCAATTCGCGAAATATGACTGTCTAAATTGACCCTTACACATGGCCAACGTAGCCTTGCCGCGACCTGTTCAATATGTGTGGATTTGCCGGTACCATGATAGCCTTGCAGCATAACTTTACGATTATAGGCAAAACCGGCGAGGATCGCTAGAGTGGTGTCGGGGTCAAATTTGTAAGTGAGATCAAGCTCGGGCACACGTTCATCAGCTTCAGAGAAAGCCATGACTTCCATCTTTGTGTCAATGCCAAACTCCTCCTGTACGGAGAGTCTCTTGACCAATCCATCGGCGATATTCATGTTGATGCCTTCCCTATGCGACGGCACTTCCTCTGCCGGTTCTTGTTTCAATATGTTTGGGTTCACTAAATGGTAAAGCTGCTGGTCAGAACTCGACCCTCATCTCATTCCCAAAATTGGATGTGAACGCGTTAATCGGCGAAGTGTTTGCTATTTTTGATTTGATTCCAAGCCCAAATAACGATCCTCAGCCGATCTTCTTCTTCTCTGTATCCATTATTCAGGTCGGGGTGATAATCCTTCACCAGAGTGGTATATTGTTGACGAATCTGAGATTTGTTCCAAGTGGGTTTGACATCAAGAATTTTGATGGCTCGACGTTCGTCAGGCGTGAGATGTGATACATTCCTCCCCGCTGTTTGTTGTCGGGTGGATTTTGACCCTAAGATTTCGAATGGATCGTCGACTCCATGCCTTAACCATGCTTTTTGTTGGCGGTTTCTCTGCTTTGTTTCACTGGAATCCTCGTCCGCCAGTTTAGCATTGAAAAAATTCCATCTTGAATTGTACTCGCGCACATGCTTTTGACAGAACCACAAAAAATCGTCCAAACGATCCGGAGACTTAGGGGCCCGGTATCGGGCATTCCGATTGCATTCTGAATGATCACAGGAGCGTGAGGACGTATCCACCGCGCCCGACATGCCACGCGGTCCCTTTTGCCGACGTTTCTTGTCGGCTGATATGGATATATCAAATTCTTGTGGTTTGGACATGATCAAGTGATTCTGTTGTTGTGCATCAAGCCGGGCGTATTATACAGGCTCTGCCGAGGTTTTTGAAGCGCTGATTTGTTGCCCCCCCATTCCTTGACACCACGACAATGAGACGAAGAATGGCCGCAATCAATAGAGTTGACGGGAGTCGCATGCTTTGTCGCTAAAAGATGAAATTGAAAATCGGTTGCGTCAAGAGTTTGAACCCATCAAGCTGGTTCTTGAAAACGAGAGTCATCTTCATCGTGGTCATTCAGGTTGGAACGAGACCGGAGAGACACATTTTCGCCTTATACTCGTTTCCAAAAAATTTAGGCAATTGAACCGCGTTCAATGTCACCGGCTCGTTTATCGTTGCCTCTCACCATTTCCCATGAGTCGCATTCATGCGCTGCGCATGGATCTCAGCGCTGAGTGACTCAAAGTCCTAGTTTTTGATGGACGAGTCGGCTGACCTCTTTTGGGTTGGCTTGCCCCTTGGTCATCTTCATCACTTGTCCCACAAAAAAACCAGCCACACGCGGGTTCACTTGAGCCCGTTCGACCTGCTGCGGATTTTCAGCCAGCACTTGGTTGACTATCGGCTCAATCGCGCCCGGGTCAGTCAATAACCGCAGTCCCCGTTCAGCCGCGACTTTGATGGGGCTGCCGCCGACTTTCCAGACGATATCAATAAGATCCTTGGCCATAGTCCCAGAGACTTCACCCTTCTCGATCAGATCAATGATTTCTCCCATTTGCTCAGGAGATAATGGGCTGTTTTCGATCGACAATGCTTCTTTTTTTAAGCGGCCGAACAATTCATTAATGATCCAATTGGCCACTTTTCGTCCGTCCCGATTCCTCGCAACCGATTCGAAATAATCGGCAATTCCGGGCTCGGCTGTTAGCCTTGCCGCGTGGTCGGGGGTCAGCCCATACGCGCTGACGAAACGCTGCGCTTTGGCGTCAGGAAGTTCAGGAAGATGGGCAGCGATATTTTCAATCCAAGCCGAATCGAGCTCGAGAGGTAATAAGTCTGGGCAGGGGAAGTAGCGGTAATCATGAGCCTCTTCCTTTGAGCGCATTGATCGGGTCATCCCCGTAGAGGGGTCAAATAGACGGGTTTCTTGGTCAACGGATTGGCCGTCCTCAAGAAGCGCGATCTGACGTCGGGCTTCACAATCAATCGCTTGTTGGATAAACCGGGTAGAATTCATGTTCTTAATTTCGCAGCGGGTGCCCAATTCATGGGAGCCGGCTTGGCGCACCGAAACATTGACATCGGCGCGCAAATTGCCGTTCTGCATATTTCCATCGCAGGTACCTAAATAGCGCATGATCTGCCGCAATTTGAGGATGTAACACGCCGCCTCTTCTGGGCTTCGAATGTCAGGTAAAGAGACAATTTCCATTAAGGCGACGCCAACCCGATTGAGATCAACGAACGAGAGATCGGGATCCATATCATGTAAAGATTTACCGGCATCCTGTTCAAGATGGATATGATCTATCCGCACCTTTCGAATACCTTCAGAGCCCATATCAACCGAAATTTCTCCGGCGCCAACAATGGGATGGTAAAGTTGTGAAATTTGATAGCCTTGTGGTAAGTCTGGATAGAAATAGTTCTTGCGGTCAAAAACTGAATAAAGATTGATCTTGGCATCGAACCCCAAACCCGTCTTAACAACTTGCTGGACACAAAATTGATTGATCACGGGTAACATCCCTGGCATCGCGGCATCGACCAAATCGACATTGGTATTGGGCTCAGCCCCAAATTCAGTCGACGCTTTGGAGAATAGCTTTGACTTTGAAGCGATTTGCGCATGCACTTCTAGTCCGATGACCATTTCCCATTCTGTATTATTTAAACCCAGTATGGTTTTGGGTGTGGGTTCTTTTGGCGTGTCATTCATTATTTTTTGCTATCAAGAATAGTCGTGATGAGAAATTATAAAGGCATCAACGCCCCACCGTCCACTGTCATCGTCGTGGGTTTGGCCCCGTTGCCTAGGCATCTTGCAGCAATCGATCCAACATTTCCCGGCTGTCGCTTGATACCGATTCGATCCCCCGCATTCTCTTCAGTTGATCAACCATGAGGGTTTGGCGCGCCTCGTCATAGAGTCGCCATGACTCGAATGCCGCACAATGGCGGGCCGCCAATTGCGCGTTCTTGCTATCTAGCCTGATGAGCCAGTCGGCCAACAATTTATAACCGCTTCCATCTTGTGTGTGGAATCCGGCATGATTCCCCATGGCAAAGGCGCCAATGACTGAGCGGAAACGATTGGGATTTGTCCAATCAAAGTCATCATGTTGGGTGAGGCGTCTCGTCAACTCAACCGCTTCGCTAGGATGGGCCTCTAGAATTTGGAATGAGAACCATTTGTCCAATACCAGTCGGTCGTGAGACCATATGTGATAAAAATCATCAAGTTGATCTCTTCCTTTCCGAATCGCAAGAAGAGCGCGAAGGGCCCCGATTTTCTCGGTCATATTGTCGGCTAGCCGATAGACTTGCTCGGCCTGTTGACCTCCATCTCGACGGCAAAGGAGACGCAGTAAGGCGAGAAGAAGACTGCGCTGCCCAGCGGCTCCACTGTCGGGAGAATAGGAAGAAGGTCTGACATGGTGTTGGAATTGGTTAACCGCTTCAGATTCCAAATGTTGTGCCAGTTGATCATAAAGGGTTTCACAGGCGTCAAAGAATTTCTTAGGGTCAACGACATAACCCTCTGATGCCAATTTCTGTCGGACTTCAATTTCAAGGGGGAGGGCCAGCATCAAAGCGCGGAAAGCGGGATCAAGCGCCTTGTCGCGAACCAATTCGACGAGGGCGGAGACGATGTTCTGATCAGGTTCAGAGTCCTGAATGATTGAGTCTTTCAAAGACTTGAGCAAGAGTTGCTGTCCGGCGTCCCAACGTCGGAAAGTATCGGTTTCATAACGAAGTGCAAACAAGGCGTCGTCATCTGATGGCGTGGTGGTCAAAATGATGGGCGCTGAGAAACGACGCAAAATGGATATTCGGGGAGACTTTTTGAGGTTCGGAAACGTGAAGGTTTGCTCAGATTGGGTAAGAAGTAACAACTTTTCTTCTGCGACCTCTTTCCCTTTTTCATCAAACAAAACCGTGAGGATTGGAATGACAAGGGGTTGTTTATCGGGTTGATCGGGTGTGGGATCAGTTTGTTGTGACAGAGTCAGCCGCAACTCGTTGTTCTGAAACGTAGTCTGGTAGCTGACCTTCGGTGTACCCGACTGACTGTACCAAGTTTTGAATTGGGTGAGATCAATATCCAGACTGTCTTCAAAGGCCCGAATCCAATCTTCGACCGTGCAGGCTTCTCCATCATGACGGTCAAAGTAGAGATCAAGGGCTTTTCTATATCCACCCGAGCCCACCATCAAATGCAGCATGGAAATGAGTTCGGCCCCTTTATTGTATACCGTCGCGGTGTAGAAATTACTGATCTCACGATAGGTATCGGGCCGAACGGGATGGGCGAGGGGGCCATCATCTTCACGAAACTGTGATGCCCGAAGGCGCCGCGTATCCTGAATTCGCATTACGTCTCGGGATCGCATATCGGCCGAAAACTGTTGATCTCTGAAGACGGTCAATCCTTCCTTTAAACTCAATTGAAACCAGTCTCGGCAGGTGATCCGGTTGCCCGTCCAATTATGGAAATATTCATGGGCAATGACGCTCTCAATATTCTCATAGTCGGTATCGGTCGCCGTTTCTGGACTGGCCAATACAAGTTGCGAATTAAAGATGTTGAGACTCTTGTTCTCCATGGCCCCCATGTTGAAGTCATCAACAGCGACAATGTTGAACTGATCAAGATCATACTCGCGACCATAGTTTTCTTCATCCCACTTCATTGATCGCTTGAGGGCATCCATGGCATAATCGCATCGGTTTTCGTCGTCGCCGGGACGTACCCATATGCGCAGCAAGACATCACGCCCTCCCATCGTTTTAAACCGATCTTCGATAGCCACCAGATCACCGGCCACCAAGGCAAACAAGTAGGAAGGTTTAGGCCAAGGATCATACCATTCAGCAAACCCTTCAGCACTGTTGATAAGATTGCCATTCGACAACAAGACGGGGTGCGACGGGGCATGAATGCGAACAGAAAATTTTGAAAGAATATCGGGCCGATCAAGAAAGTGACAGATTCTGCGAAACCCTTCCGGTTCACACTGCGTGCAATACATCCCTTTCGACATATACAAACCATCCAAGGAACTATTGCTTTGAGGATTGATTTCAACCTCACTTCTCCACTCAAATGGCCTATTTGGAAGTTGATCCCGTGTCAGAGTGAGGCCATTTTCAGCCTCCTGCAGAAGGGATTGATCAAGAGAAAAACCATCAATAGAGGCATCAATGAGTTTTAACTCTTTTCCATTAAGAGGCAAATCCTCGGGCCCGCGTTTCAAAGCGTCATGAGGCCTGAAGATAATGTGGGTTTTGACTCGAGTCGATTCAGGTGCCAAAAAAAACTCGAGACGAGTCTCATCGACAAGCCAACCGGACGGACGATAATCGTGGCGGCGGACAAACGCATCTGGACTTTGCGCCATGGCAAAAGGTTCCTGTGTGAGGGAATTTAGGCAGAGAATTTACCAGAAATTGAAGTCGGAGTGCAATTGAGAAGCAAGATGTCTATCCTCATAATTGATAATGCATTGGGCCAAAGAGGAGTCATCTATGTGGGCACGCCATTGAGGAAGTTTGGATGAGATTAACGGTGGGCGGGGATCAATAGAATTGGCTAAAATGACAGAGTGAATAAACACCGATCATGCGGCAGCTCCCGTCCATTTTGACAGCGGCGTGTCAATCTTGGATTGGTTGGTTTTGTGTGCTCCATCTTGCCCTGTACCAGAAGCCCGTTCTGGATTATTTCCTACTCTTCTTTATATCAACGTTCTCGTCGTTCGTCCTCAAGTCGGTTTGTATCATGTTACCCAAGTCGCCTTGACCAAGCGCGATTGAATGGGGAAGAACAAAAATTTTCCAAATCGGTGCAGGTGACTGAAAATGTGTTTCGCCACGTCAATTGAGTCTTACCTCTTGCTTTGGCGATTGCGGTTCGGGACATCAATGGGCTGAGACAGATCTCTGTGTTGACGGTCATGACGACAGCAGAGAAAAGGCGGACGCGAGAATTCCCCCCCCCCAACGGAACAGTGCTGCGCATCTCTGGTCTTCTCCATTCTCGCAAATTGTAGCTATGAAAGGTCGGGTGCGGTCCGCATAGGCTCTTTGTGCGCCCCTTGAACAATGAGACGGATCAAACTTGCCATGTACTTGCGCGCCGCTCAGCAGCGGACCGGCCCCGGCGCGCCTGCGCAAGCTCGTATCTTGCCTGCATCCGCATCCAGTGCTCGGCAGTGCCCCAGCCGATATCCTCCAGCGACAGTGCCATATTCGCCGACACGCCCGCCTTGCCATTCAGCAACCGCGATAGCGTTTCGCGCTCGCACTTGAGACGCACCGCCGTCTCGGTCACGTTCCAGCCCACGTCCTCCATGCTCTCGCGGATGACTTCTCCCAAGTGCGGCGGGTTCACCATCGGCCCGACGCGATCGCCCGTCTGCAAACAGTCTCCCTTTTTCACAAAGCTGAGAATACGGCGAGCGACCAAACCGGCAATTTGCACCACACCGACCTCAATGTCATTCTTCCACTTGATGACCATTCCATTTTTCTCATTGTGGGCACTGGCTTTGTCAAGAGAGACATTGATAAATGCCTCCTTCCTGTAGGCCACGGGCACAATTTGACTGCCAATCGGTACCCGATTGATATGGCAATTGAATAGGTCATAAAGACCGACACTCGCCGCAAGGGGGCCGAGCCAAGCTTGAGTTCTGGCGGCGGCGATACATCGGCGATGGACGAGACTATGCCACCGGCCGGTGACATAACGATTCCTTCTCGCTGAGACACCACCCTCTGCGGATCACGAAAAAAGTAATAGCACCAGACAGTGACCAATAATCCAAGGATCACCAACGGCGATCATAAGAGAGCTAGCACCAAGGTCATAAGCAATGCCAGAGAAGCAAATTTTTTGCCGTCATGGCGCATTGGGAGAACGATAATTTCAATCATGTCTTTCATAATTCCTTAATAAATCACCAAGATCGAAGCGCGATGAATATTTGGTTGATCCCTATCAATTAGAATGGACTTGTCCTCAATGGTCGGTTGAGTCGAAACTCAAATATGCCCATGCCCATATCACAAGGGAATTTCAATCTCGGGAATCTGTGCCCTCTTTCCCGAGCCTAATGGCTTCCAATCGATCTTCCACGGCCTCCCGACTCGGGGGATGACAGCCGACCTCTTCGCAATTCATCGCCGCAGCGACACTGGCTAGATTGAGCATGGGGTACAATTCTTTTTGATCGAGTTGGTTGATATCGTCTCGTCGACTGATTTTCTTCTCAGCCAGATAAGCCAGAACATAACCCATCATCGTGTCACCGGCGCCTACAGTGTCTCCTCCAGTTGACTTCAACGCTTTGACACAAGAATAACCGCTGGGCGTCCAAGCCTCTGAGCCCTTTTCACCGTCAGTGACTATGACAAGGCTAGAGCCCGCTTGGATCCGTTCCTTAGCAAACTGTTCGGGCGAATGATCAGGGGCAAAAAATTCTAAATCTTCAAAACTGATTTTGATAATGGTTGACGCTTCCATCAAACGCATGAGGCGAGCATGCCAGGATTTGCGGTCACGGATCATACTTGGGCGCACATTTGGATCTAATGCAAGAATGGATGTCTGAGCTTGATGAAGGGCAAATTTTTCTATTCGGTCGGCCCCCGGCGACGGGATCAGTGAAATGGATCCAATTCCCAAAATGTCTCCAGACCGAAGCGTTCCCGCTTCAAGGGTTGGGTTCATATTAACCATCGAACTGTCCCGATCAAAAAATGCGTAGCTAGGATGTGCCCCTTCGCTGATTTGGATAAATCCAAGCACTGTCGGAGAAGATGACCGCTCGGCGAAGGATGAGTTCACCCCATGAGAGCGCAAGTCGGCCAATATTTTTTTGCCAAAAATATCATCACTGATGGCCCCACAAAAATATGTCTTGGCATCAGCCATTGCGGCCGCCTTGGCCGCGTTGAAAGGCGCGCCCCCAGTGGCCGCCCGATAAGTCGTCCCATCCGCGGTGATAAAATCGATCAATGCTTCACCGCAAAAGAAAATTCTTGGTTTCATATCATTCGTGCCCTCTCGATTCAAACAACAATTCTATTCCATGATTCTGTTTTTGTCAGCCAACGGCATTCCTGACAAATATCAATCGGTCATGAGCTGTTGAGACACCAAGAGCACCGCCCCAACGAGGTCGGTTTATTCGATAGTAACTTTTCTAATTTCAATCTGATCTCTTCACCAAAGATTTTACCTGTCGTTATGGTCAATCAGGCACGAAGGTTGCTTTCTCGCCGCATTGAATAGGCACCATTGATGAGGTTTGACGTCATCTCAGCGTTGAGGTGCGAATGAATGAGATTTTACTTCAAATTGTTGACGGTCAATAATAGTTGGATGTCAAAGGATAAGTTTCGGGTCAACTCAATGACATTTCCAGTCGTCGGCATTATTGGTAATCATCATCTGATCGATGATAGTTATCCTGTCCAAGCGTCAGGAACGATGAACTGTGCCGCCATCTCTGCCGGGACGAACGCCTTGCCTCTAATCGTGCCGGCTGATCCTGAATTTGTCTCGGTTGAGCGACTGATGGCCGTTTGTGATGGCTTTTTGTTTACCGGCGGGCGGCCAAATATTCACCCCGAGGAATACGGTGAGGAAGAGACCGAGGCGCATGGTTTTTTTGACCGCGACCGAGACAAGATCGTTCTACCGTTGATCCGAGCTTGCGTGGAAAAAGGTCAACCCATTCTCGGAGTCTGTCGTGGTTTTCAAGAATTCAATGTCGCATTTGGTGGCACACTCCATCCAGAAATTCGTGAATTGGATGGGCGGATGAATCATCGGATGCCGCCCGATGGCACGTTGGATGAAAAGTTTGCTTTACGCCACGAAGTCAGATTTCGCCAAAACAGCATTTTCGTTGACATCATTGGTGAGAAGAATGTGCGCGTTAACTCATTGCATGGCCAAGGAATAAAGAAGAGTGGCGAGCGGGTGGAAGTGGAGGGTCATGCGCCCGATGGCACGGAAGAGGCGATCCGAATCAAAGGCGCAAATGGCTTTGCCTTGGCGGTGCAATGGCACCCCGAATACCGCGCCGCAAAAGACCCGGTCTCAAGGGCCTTATTTTCAGCGTTTGGTCAGGCACTCAAGGATTGGCATCAACACCAACATTGAATGTCAGATTGACTGACCTGTCTCGCTCGGCCTAGCGAGTTCAAGTCACAACTATCAATCAACGCATCGCTCACCCCCGCCATTTGGCGGGAGGATCAAAAGTGCAAGTTGAGGCTCGCATTGACCGAGTTTTGCCGTAATGAAGTTCCCCATCCCGAGGCGACACCGACATAACCCATCAAACGACCAGATTTTGAACGGATTCTTAATCCAAATGAGGCATCAATTCGTGATCGTACGAGTGTCGTTGTCGAGCGGATCAAATTCTGTCCTCCAGTAAATTCGAAGTCAAACTCAATGGGGCGCGCTGAAGAACCAGACCATTGGAGATCAAGTTGTGGCAATAATGAGATTGATGAGTTTTCCACCCATTGGGACGGGGTCATTGAGACGCCCGCCCGAGCACCGACAAGAGTGCCTTTTGTTGCGTTCACTTTGAGCGAAAGATCACTAGCTCCGGATTCTTGATAGGGGCGACTGTTATACTGCGACAGATTGAGCGCGCCAAAAGGGGCAATTTTCACTCTCCCTGTGTTGAGTTGATAGGTGGCTTCAACGTCTATCAGTTGAGAGGTGGTGCGCATCTTTGCGGTTGACGTGCCAATATTGAAGGGGATGGTTCTATTTATTTGATTCGTTTGGACATTGTTGGCGGCGGTTAAGGTGAAGTGCAGCGGCTCCCAATCGCCGATAATCCTAGCCCCGGTCAAAAAAGACTTGCCGTTAGATTGGGCCATTTGACTGATTGATGTTTGGCTCCGATTCGATCCCAACAAGAATTCAAGGTCAAGATTGACATCATCAATCCTCCAGCCAAAACTTGCCATCAATGTGTCGGTGTCTGTTTGGTGATCTCGCTCTTCAAAACTCTTTTTCCTTGAGTGGTGGCTTGTTGTCACCAACATTTGTGAGCATAGGCCGCGTTTTGGCGGATAAGAGTCATCAAAATCTCTGACGCAGCTCGGGGCTTTTCGAGCAAAATCACCGGTGTCTCGAATGGTCGACTGTATCGCCGCGCCCGCGGCTTCGTTCCCCATTCCGTCGAGCCGTAATTGAAGTTCGGAGAGTTCACTGATCGGAATGAGATTATGGTAGATAGCCATAAAGTTGTTATTGAAGTCTCTCGTTGCTAAAATTTCGGTCAAAACCTGGCGTTGATTTTGATTGAGTCCATCGACATGATTGACAGGTTTAGACCACAGAATCAGGTTTGTCGCCGTTTGCCTGAGGCCCATTGGCAACAAGAGAGAGTCTGCGTATTCCACCTCTGGTAAACTGGAAATTCCTTGATCGGCAGTCATGATGGTCACCGAAACTCTTTCATTTTCATCTAAATCGGCGACCATGTCTGGATCTAGAAACGTCATATGATTAACCCTAATCATACCCTCCAAATCGGCCTCTCCTTTGAGATGGATGCGGTCAGAAATTCTCTTTTTCCAGTCGACATCTAATGCCAAAATACCCGTCTTGGGCTGTTCCAAATCGCTTGCCATAGTGATGTCAGATAGATTGTCAAAGCCACCGGGTGACAACAGGCCGTGGTTAACAATTTGTCCCAAAGAGAGGGTTGAGGGCTTTAAATGATACTCACATTTCCATTGAGGCGAGAGGGTCTCGCCCGGAAAATTTCCTTCTAACAGTTCGACACAAGAGTTCGGAACAAAATGACCAAAATTCTCAAAGCGTGGCGCGGTCAAGCCCTTCATCAATATGTCCCCGATCACGGTTCCATAGTTTGTCACATTTGCCGAAACAATCGGAAACTCGTCGTATTCATAAATATAAATGGCTCTGGCGTTTTTTCCTTTGGCCTCGATTGAACCGCTTTTCTCAATCAAAACACTGATCTCTGGTCGGTTCCCCTCCGCGGCCACCCCGTCCGCTTCTTCTCCAGTGGTGATGACCTGACCTTTAATTCGAACATTGAAGGGCGCGTTCTCTGCATCGTCGCTAGGGAAGGTTCGATTCAACACGATGGCCTCGGCGCCTTTGCCCTCTGTCATCACGTCATTGACGGTCACGTTGACAGACTTTCGAGCATCCCCCAATAGGTTGACATAAATTCCTTCAACTCCGTCGCCTTTAGAATGGACTTTGCCGGTCGATGTGACAGAAATGTGACCCGGTGTAGAAACCAAAATGCCTGCCATATCTCCACCAGAAGGGATGACATCGGCACGGATATTGTGAACCAAAATATCAGTGATCATTGCCTGTCCAGCGGCAGTGGGAGAACTGAGGTGTAAGGCTCCCCAACCGTTAGTGCCCGATTTACTTGAAAAATCTCCAAACATTGAAATAGTCCCGCGCGATACAAATCTTGTCTCTCCCTTGAACCCTCTCAATCTCACTCCATTGTTCTCGTTCGCTTCCACATTGTCGGCATAGATAGTCGCATTGAAATTTCCTTGCCCCCGATTATTAACGTAAAGCCCCGCTTCACCGTCTCCCCCTTTAATTGACGTTTTTTCCCCTCGCGCGTCCAACGTAAACGAGTTGATCAAATGATCAATATAGACTTCAACCCCTCGCTCATTTCTTCCAACAATCTTGGCTCCGTTCTTAAAAAAGATCGTCAGGTTTTCGCCTTGATGAGTATTGGTCGTGGTACAAGAAATTTCCCCATGGTTGCCTTCTTCTATTGAGATTGAAGTTTTGCCATCGCTACAAACGTTGGCACCGGCCGGTGCTATGGGCAAGAAAAGCATGGTGGAGATTGACATGAGGCGGATACTGCTCGAAAAGCAGAATCGAAAGGCGGCTCGACGCTTAAACCGAGCGGTATGCAAAGAACGTCGCCATCTCTTCGAGATTTGACCGAGACACATCCGTGGCACGACAAGGGACAGCCCGCTGAACACGATAATCAACCAATACTAAAGTATAACTTCAGGGTCTCGTGATTTGCTGGAAAAACTGGCTTGGCAAGCGAATCGGTATCCACTCGCCCGATGGCAATATTGTCCCCACGCGCACACGCACATAGCAAAACTCCCCAACACAACACCCTTACGATGTTACTGAACGTCAGAAACGTACTCTCGAACTTTTCTGCCGAGATGTCAAACCAAAATTCTCGGCTAGTCATGCCTAAGCATTTGAACGCGTCTTTTCGAGTTGGAGCAAACAAAACTTGGGTCATAATGATTTGAGATCATTGGAGCCAAGGAGACGGGTATATGGAGAAGAGAATAATTTGAGAATGTCACGAGGGCTGCTCTCATATGGCAAGGAATCAAGGATGAGCCCGTGGTCACAATTCAACTGAGAATTCCCTGAGCAAAAAAAAATCAGCCGATTTCACAATCCGATGTTATCAATCTGTTGTGAAACGCCGCTCAAGATTTAGCCATAAAACGACCTATCGAATGGCCATAATTCCTTGCAACATACGGCGATTAATCTAATTTTGATTTGCCAACTCAATAGCTATTCAATGAACCTGACTTTGAAATCAATGGGTGTGGAAGGTATAGAGTCTACGATTTGCTGTGATGCAAGAAGTGGTTCTGATTTTGAGGCCTGCGAGCCTTCTAACCTCAACTTGTGTCATGAGTTCAATATGTTCGACGATAGGTGAGATCGAAATATGAGAAATAAAGAGACATTCAGGGGCTTGATTGTCGAGAAAGATGAAGAGGGCAAGACATCCTCGTCTGTGCAAGAGTTGGCAATCTCACAACTCCCTGATGGGAATGTGACGATCTCTGTCAAATACTCCACCCTCAATTATAAAGACGCTCTTTGTCTAGGACCTGGGGGTGGAGGTCTAGTCCGCCATTATCCTCATGTGCCGGGTATCGATTTTTGTGGGACTGTTCTGTCCTCTGAGGACCAGCGCTATAGTGTGGGTGATGAAGTTATCCTAACGGGTTGGCGTGTCGGCGAAACTTGGTGGGGCGGCTATGCGGAAAAGGCTTGCGTCAAAGGAGATTGGCTCGTGCCTCTCCCAAAAGGTTTGGCACCGAAACTTGCGATGGCGGTGGGCACCGCAGGTTTGACGTCAATGCTGGCGGTGATGGAGCTAGAGAAACAAGGTCTTAAGGCTGAGAGTGGCCCCATTCTTGTGACCGGCGCGGCGGGCGGCGTGGGTTCTGTGGCTGTCGCTATTCTTTCCCAACTCGGATACGACGTGACCGCTGTGACCGGGCGCGAGGAGACGGAACCCTACTTGAAGGATTTAGGTGCGAGAGACATCTTGCCACGTCAAGACATTGCCGAGACCATCAAACGTCCCTTGGAGTCGGAGAAATGGGCCGGTTGTATTGACGTCGTGGGAGGATCAATGCTGGCACGAATCCTAGGGCAAATGAAATATGGCGCATCGGTGGCCGCGGTTGGGCTTGCTGGCGGCGCAGCCTTGCCCGCGACGGTGATCCCATTTCTATTGCGAGGCATTCGATTGATCGGAATAGACAGTGTTATGAGGCCATTTGAAGATCGAGTAGAGGCGTGGCAAAGAATTGTTTCACATTTACCGGCGGATAAATTGCAATCCATGATTCGTGAAGTTTCACTTGATGAGATACCTTCATTGGGTCGAGAGATATTGCAGGGACAGGTGCAGGGGCGCATCGTTGTTGACGTCAATCGTTGAATTTGGAGATGGTCATGAAGCGAATTGAGCGATACCAATTACAGGTCGACTCAGATTTTGCGGAATTTATTGATCATTCGGCCTTGCCGGGGACAGGTGTGACCGTCGACCAGTTTTGGCGCGGTTTCTCGGATATTGTGCATGAATTGACCCCCCGGAATAGATCCCTCCTCGCTAAACGTGAGGAGATTCAGCGCCAGATCGATCAATGGCATATCGATCATCGGGGTCAGACGATCGACCCTGATTCGTACCATGAGATGTTGAAAGATATCGGTTACATCGTTCCATCGGGAGACCCATTTGAGATTGAGACATCAAGCCTTGATCCCGAAATTTCGACGATCGCAGGGCCGCAACTGGTTGTCCCCATTACCAATGCCCGCTTTGCGATCAACGCCGCCAATGCACGATGGAATTCGCTTTATGATGCTTTGTATGGCACGGACGCGATTGATGCGATCTCGCCCTCCTCAAATGGTCGCTATGATCCGCAAAGAGGCCGCAAGGTCATTGATTGGGCGAAGGCTTTTTTAGACGATTCGTTTCCTTTATCCGACCGCTCACGTCGCCATGCCAATGTCATTCGATACTTCATTGACGGAGATAAGTTGGTTGTAGAATTTGCGGATGGCAAGACCACCACTTTGTTAGAGAAAAGCCAATTTGTGGGATTTAGAGGGAGCAAAAATCAGCCGGAAACGATCCTTCTTTGCCACAACAACCTTCATGTCGAGATTCAAATCGATCCTTCTCACTATGTCGGTCAGGAAGATCAAGCCGGCGTCTCTGATATCGTTCTGGAATCGGCTGTGACCACAATCATGGATTGTGAAGACTCGGTGGCCGTTGTGGATGCCAAAGACAAGGTCATAGCCTATCAGAATTGGCTTGGATTGATGAAAGGTGATTTAGAAACAAGAGTCACGAAAGGTGATCAATCGTTTGTCCGGCGTCTCAACCCTGACCGTGATTACGTGAAGCCGGATGGCGGCACCATGACGCTCATGGGCCGCTCATTGCAGTTGGTACGAAATGTCGGCCTTTTGATGAAAAGTCCGGCAATATTGGATCGCCATGGAGACGAGATTTTTGAGGGTGTTCTTGATGCCATGTGCACCGTCATGATCGCTTTACACGATGTTCGAGGCCAAAGACAGAATTCAAAAAAAGGGTCGATCTATGTGGTTAAGCCAAAATTGCATGGACCCGAGGAGACGGCCTTTACTGACACCGTCTTCACGCGCGTTGAGAAGGTTCTTAATCTACCTCCGCATACGGTAAAAATTGGTATCATGGATGAGGAAAGGCGGACGACGGTCAATCTGAAGGCGTGTTTGCGGGCCGCTTCCAAACGCGTGGCGTTCATTAATACTGGCTTTCTTGACCGCACAGGCGATGAGATTCATACATCTATGGAAGCCGGGCCACTTATGCGAAAAGCGGATCTCAAGTCCGCCGATTGGCTCGCCGCTTATGAGGATTGGAACACGGAAAATGGGATTGAATGTGGTCTGGTAGGGCGGGGTCAAATTGGCAAGGGAATGTGGGCTATGCCTGAGTTGATGGGAGATATGCTCGAACAAAAAGTGGGGCATCCTTTGGCGGGTGCCAATACAGCATGGGTGCCGAGTCCAACGGCCGCGGTTCTCCATGCCACCCATTACCATCGTGTGAATGTAAAGAAACAACAAGAAGAAATACGCGCGAGCGGTCGAAAGACTGAATTGGAACGTATTCTGACGATCCCGCTAGCTGTCGGCCGCAACTGGTCAGAAGAAGACATTCGATGCGAGGTTGAGAATAATCTTCAAGGGATACTCGGTTATGTGGTTCGCTGGGTTGATCAGGGGATCGGGTGCTCAAAGGTTCCCGATATTTCGAATATCCAACTGATGGAGGATCGGGCCACATGTCGCATTTCATCACAGCATGTGGCGAACTGGCTCCATCATGGTGTTGTTAATCGTGACTATGTCGAGGCGGCGTTTCGGCGAATGGCAAAAATTGTTGACGACCAAAACGCCGAAGACCCGAATTATGCCCCGATGGCCCCAGACTTTTCAGGCACCGCATTCAACGCCGCTCGGATGCTTGTCTTTAGCGGCAAAGAACAACCTTCTGGCTATACTGAACCCATCTTGCACAACAGTCGATTGAAAGCCAAGAGTGGACAAGATTAAGAATTGATCGGGCCATAATGTCATGAGACACTAGAGAAAGACCCTCCGAATGAGGATCAATCAACATCTTCCCGATATGATCGGCCGCACGCCTTTGATCCGCCTCCGCGCCGCATCAGAGCAGACGGGATGCGAAATTTTGGGAAAAGCCGAGTTCCTGAACCCGGGTCAATCCATTAAGGACCGGGCAGCTCTTGGAATCATTCGTGATGCCGAGACCAAGGGTTTGTTGCATTCAAAGGGTTTGATTGTTGAGGGAACGGCCGGCAATACCGGTATTGGATTGGCTCTCGTTGGCTCGGCGCTAGGTTATCGCACCGTCATTGTTATTCCCGAGACGCAGTCACAAGAAAAAAAAGATATGATTCGCATCGCGGGGGCGGAGTTGGTTGAAGTGCCGGCAGTCCCTTACAAAAATCCCAATAATTATGTTCGTTATTCGGAAAGGTTGGCCGCTGCTCTGGCCAAATCGGAATCCGCCGGCGCTATCTGGGCCAACCAGTTTGACAATGTTGCCAATCGTCAGATCCACGAGAAGACGACCGGGCAAGAAATCTGGGAGCAAACCGAGGGGAGAATCGATGGTTTTATTTGCGCTGTGGGAACGGGAGGCACGCTTGCGGGAGTTGCGGCGGCGTTGCGGGCGAGAAAGGGTGATATAAAAATCGGATTGGCCGATCCCATGGGAGCGGCCCTCTACAATCACTATGTTTATGGTGAAATGAAGGCCGAAGGGTCGTCAATCACTGAGGGGATCGGGCAGGCGAGGATCACCGCCAATTTGGAAGGTCTTGAGATTGATTTTCCTTATCAAATTCCGGACTCCGAGATGCTACCGATCGTCTTTGATCTACTGCAATTTGAAGGTTTGTGTCTCGGCGGATCATCGGGCATTAATATTGCCGGTGCCATCCGCATGGCACACGAACTTGGCCCCGGACATATAATTGTCACCATCTTGTGTGACTACGGAAACCGCTATCAGTCCAAACTCTTTAATCCGGCGTTCCTGAAAGAAAGAGACCTGCCAGTGCCGAAATGGCTTTGCCAAGACACTAAAGAACTCCCAGAAATGTTTGAAACCCCATGACACGATCTTTTTTGCAATTGATTGCTATCAACCTCTTGATTGTGCTCGCTATTCCAAGCCATTCACAGACAGGAACAAGCCCCGATTTTCAATCGTGGGCACGCATGGTGGAACGGGCAGAAAGTGTCATTGAAACGGCGGCGGCGTCCAATTCGGCATTGGCTGTCCTGCGCACTGATTTGGCCAATTGGCGTCAAGAATTTACCGCTAATCAATTGCCGCTGAAAATTCAAATTGATCAATTGAATGCGCGGCTGAAGGCGTTGGGTGAACCCATTGAAGGAGAAGCTGAAGATAGCCAACTCGCTATTCTTCGTGACGAGGTCAGGGCTAAACTCTTAGAAAAAGAAAAACCTTTTCGTATCGCCGAAGACGCTATCCAAACGGCCACTGGTCTCATTCGCCAGATCAACTCGATTGAGAATGAGCGAATTCGTTTGGCGAGAGCCACTCGAGGTCCGACGCCCTTCAACCCGGTCAATTGGTTGACCGTGTTCGGACTGACGGGGGAATATTTTTCAGCCTTGGTGAAAGCTCTTGATGCCTCATGGGATGAACTCGCGATACGTCAACAATTTCTTCAATCGCTACCTTTGGCTTTGATGTGGTTGATATTGGGGGGCTTTTCGCTTTCGTTGGCGAGGCGCTATGTCTATCGCTGGGCGGGCGGTTTTTCGAAAAAACATGAGGGGCTATCAGGTCGCGGGGGTGGTTTTTCTGCATTGTTGGCCGATGTTGTTCTTCCCGCTGTGGGAATCGCGATGATTGTTGAATCAGCCGATTCGATCCGTCTCATCAATTATTTCAATGAAGATCTAGTAAATGGGGCGGCACTTGCGGGCTTGATGGTGTTTTTTGCCCGATGGTTGGCCAAGGCCCTCTTCTCATCTAATGGATTAGAATTGGTCTCATCCCGCCTTGGAAGCGATTGGAGTTTATCAGCGAAGCGTAGTGTCATTTGGCTCGGATGGGCTGTTGCCTTGCATTCAGTGATCAAGGGATTGCAGTTCAACACTGACGCGAGTCCTGCCTATACCGTGATGATGGGTTTTCCGGCTCTTCTTGTTGTCGCCATTCTGGTGTTTCAATTGAGTCGCCGCTTGTCTGAACATTTAGCGGCGTTGGCCAAGTCTGATGATCAACGTCCCTTTAGCGATACGGTCTTATCCGGGATCATGATAATCGCTCGTGCGGCCGTTGTGATAGGCGTCGTCCTTGCCGTCATCGGCTATGGTGTGGCGGGCGATTATCTGGTGTTCCCTGTCGTGTACTCCTTGGCCTTATTGGGGGCGTTTTTTGCCCTTGAGGCGATCATTACCGGATTGATTTCTGAATTGGCTGCACGGGGGGTATTTTTGGCCACCCGAATTAAAATTGGCCTCGTCCGTGTATTGGTGGGTTTGGTTTTGTTTCTTCTGGCTTTACCGATCGTGGCTCTCGCGTGGGGGGCAACAGTGCCCGACATTGTGGGCGCGTGGCAATTGGCCCGTGAAGGTTTGCCCATCGGCAGCCAGCGGGTGACAATTACCGATGTCGTTCGTTTTGTGGTCATATTTGCCGCGGGTGCGGTGTTGACGGCCCTTATTCAATCGATTTTACAGCGTTCAGTCTTGCCCAATACCGAACTCAGTTCAGGCGCGCAGCGCGCCCTGATTACAGGTTTAGGATATGTAGGTGTGACACTGGCTGGGATCGCGGCCGTCTCGATGACGCATTTTGATTTCACCAATCTTGCTATTGTCGCGGGCGCTTTGTCGGTCGGAATCGGATTTGGCTTGCAGACAATTGTGTCAAATTTTGTGTCAGGGATTATTCTTCTGGTTGAGCGTCCGATCAATGTGGGTGACTGGGTTGAAGTGGGCGGAGTCTCTGGTTTTGTTCGCAATGTTTCGGTGCGCTCTACCCATATTGAGACATTTGATCGGGCGCGTGTGATCTTACCGAATTCTGATTTGATTGCGGGTAAAGTGACGAATTGGACGCTTGATAACCGGCGTGGACGGATCATTTTGCCCGTGGGCGTCGCCTATGATTCAGATACCCATCGCGTTCAAGATATTCTCATGGAAATCGCCGATCAGCACCCCGCGGTCTTACGGGAGCCACCACCAAGCGCTGTTTTTATGCGTTTTGGTGCCGATGCATTGGAATTCGAATTGCGGGTCATTTTGGGCGATGTTAATCATATTCTTTCAGCAAGGTCTGAACTCAATTTTGCTATTGCCGAGCGTTTTCAAAAGGAGGGGATATCAATACCATTTCCTCAACGCGATCTTTGGCTGCGCAATTCATCAGAAGAGTTTTTTGGAAAAAGTCTAGAGCGCCAAGAAAAGGATCAGAAAGAGTGACTGAACGTCTCTTCCATTCCCATCCATACGCCCAATCGTGTCAATCTCGGATCACTGGTGTGGGGCCTTCAGGTGGGGTTATCGTTGATCGGACGATCTTTTTTGCCGCGGGCGGTGGGCAGCCGAGCGATAATGGCACATTGGTATGGAAATCAGGCAGGGCGAGCGTCGTTGATGTCAAGAAGGCCTCTGATAGTCAACTTGAACTCATTCTAGAGGGAGATGATATTCCAAAAACGGGAGACATGGCAGAGCAGACTCTCAATTGGCCGAGGCGTTTGCGTCACATGCGCATCCACACGGCGTTACATATTCTGTCCGTGGCCATTCCCTTACCCGTCACTTCGGGGGCCATCACCGAGGAGAAAGGGCGCTTGGATTTCAATATGCCTGAACCGATTGAAGATCGAGACCACCTTGTCAATGATCTCAATGAATGGGTTCAAAAGAGTCTACCTGTCACCGAGGATTGGATGACGGACGAAGAATTGAACAATCAACTGTCCTTGATCAAAACCATGTCTGTGAAACCGCCAATGGGAAGCGGTCGGGTGCGGCTGATTCGCATTGGTCAGGGACGCGAACAAATTGACCTCCAACCGTGTGGAGGAACGCATGTGGCCAATACATCGGAGATCGGCACGATTCGCTTGGGTAAGATCGAGAAGAAGGGGCGTCTGAATCGTCGGGTAAATATTTTTGTCGATTAATGTGTCAACCCTTCTCGAGTGGTGCATTGTCAATAATCACATCAAGTGAGTGTTTTGCTCGCACCGTTTGACCATGTGAGCCAACTCCAGTTGGGATAAGATCCGCGAGGTTGACAACCGAGGCCAGCCCATTTTCTCGACAAAGAATTCTCGTTTGTTTTAGCCGACACCTTGTTTTAGCCGACACCCTCAAGACTTTCGTTGACGATGAGGTCGACCGTCGATTTGAGCGCTTCTTCAATACTGTCACCCTCTAATTTGCGCAGCGAGAAGTGATCAATTTGACGGTCAGCGGAACTGCCATTTCGTAAAATATTGTGGGCGTGATGAATTTCTTCTTCGCAACCAAGAGCTTGAGCTTCTTTCAATACCATGACAATCACGCGTTCAACGGCATCAGCAAAATCAACCATTCCGCCATCTCGGGTATCGCCCATCAGAGCAAAGACTCCATAGCGCTGGGCCAGCCATTTGTTGGCGTTGATAATTTCCAAACGGGGTTCTGGGGGAAGCGCACCTTTTTCATGCAGGCGAATGAGCGCGCGGATCAAACAGGTGAACAAGGCGATAATACACATCGCGTCATCAATCTTTGGGCATACATCACAGATTCTAAGCTCAATAGTTGGATATGAGTGTGACGGGCGAATGTCCCACCAGATTTCACTGGCATCATCGATAAACTGCATTTGTTTGTATTCGGCCAGCAACCGCTCGAATTGCAGCATTGAAGCCATCGCAAGTGGAATCCCTGTTCGAGGTAGGTTGCCAATCATGTTGAGGCGAAAGGATTTGAAACCCGTTAATTTACCCTCACTCAACGGTGAAGATGTCGAAAGGGCTAATAGGATAGGCATATACCGTCTGAGAGATGTCATGACCCAAATGCGTCGATTCTCGTCGTCAAATCCGGCATGAATATGCATGCCGCCGACGATCAATTGACGGGAGCTGTGCTGCAAAGCGGAGGTCAGTCTTTCATAGCGTTCTCCTTTGGTGATCAGTTGCTCATTCCAAGAGGAGGTGGGATGAAGAGATGCCGCAAAAATATTGGCACCATATTTTTGTGCTGCCTCTTGAATGGTTCCCCGCATTTCAGTGATTGACGGACGGACTTGTGAGAATTTTTCACATACGCAAGAATTGGCCTCAATTTGTGAGCGCAGCAGTTCTGGCACAAAATTGTGCGCGCCGCGATTATTCTTGCAATATTCGAGGATTCCGGGGTCGGGATCCAAGACCAATTGGCGCGTTTTTGCATCGACCAGAAAATATTCTTCTTCAATGCCCAGTGTGACATTCAAATCATCAATCGAACTGACCATGAACCAAATCTCCTTTTCATTTAAGACCAAATCGATCAATTCACGATGCCGCTGAGACAACTCCTGTCTCATATAGACAAACAAAAGATATCACAAGATTTCTTGTGCGACCGATAAAGAGGAGCGCACCATCCGAGTCGGCTGAATATTTTCAACCGACTATTATCAATAAGACAGGTGGGATCACATCTTCAACCCTTGACATTCGCAAGGGGCAGTCAATTCAGTCGACTCAAAGGCTTTAACGATGTATTGAAATTTGATCTGTCTCGCTTTACCTTCCGGCCAACAGGATCAATCCGAAAAGGAAAACACGATGCTTAGGATCAATGACACAGCTCCCGATTTTACCGCCGACACGACCGAGGGGACAATCAATTTTCATGAATGGATTGGCGATGGTTATGCCATCCTCTTTTCGCATCCAAAAGATTTTACTCCCGTCTGCACAACCGAGCTTGGTGTGATGGCTGGAATGATGGACAAGTTTGCCAAACGCAATGCCAAAATCATCGGAATTTCAGTTGACCCCGTGGATGACCACGTGAAATGGAAGTCGGATATTGAGTCGGTCTCAGGAAATCAGGTGGCTTATCCAATGATTGGCGATAGCGAACTCAAAGTGGCCAAACTCTATAATATGTTGCCCGCATCAGAAGGCGACTCCTCGGAGGGGCGGACTCCAGCGGATAACGCCACTGTTCGTTCCGTTTTTGTCATTGGTCCCGATAAGAAAATCAAACTGACATTGACGTATCCAATGACCACTGGACGGAACTTTGATGAGTTGTTGCGGGTCTTGGACTCGCTTCAACTCACGGCCAACCATGCGGTGGCCACACCAGCGAACTGGAGCCAAGGGGAGGACGTGATCATCACGCCGGCCGTGTCGAATGAGGATGCTAAGGAAAGGTTTGGGGATTTCGAGACGGTGCTGCCGTATCTGAGAAAAACCAAACAGCCCCATTGATGATTATTGAAATGGGCCCGTTCTAAGGAACGGGTCCATTGCCTGCAGATCCAATTCAGCTAAAGATCAAGGGAACACAAAAATCCAATCAAACGAGGATAGAGTTTGAGGTTCTGATAAGCCACTTGGCCGGGGTACAAACAAACGCTTATCAACCTCAACCCTTGAGTCACAAATCAATGAACCTCGGACTCTCACTCAAGATTTGACTCAGCCAAGATCAATAGCTGCGGCTACTCAACGAGAGTGAAGCTTTTCTTTGCTCTCGCCAACCCACCAAAGTTTGAGAGAGATATTACGCCAATGAGTCTCTTGTTGAGACGAAGAACCAAAGACTAAACCCAACCATTTATCTTGCGATGGGCGAGTCTGAGGCCAAGAAAGCATATAGAAAAAACGTCATTCTCTGCTTTATCGTTGAGATAAAGATTTGTTACTCTTTACATGAGGATTTTTCCATGCCCACCTCGCCCTTCAGCCCAAATCCATCCTTAACTGATCATCAAAACCAAGCCATGGAAATATTTCATCGTGTGCAGGGGGCAGTTGAAAGCCAAATCAGGGCTTTCTGATTTGGCGAATATTGAGGGCGGTGAGGATGACAGGCTCATTCTTGCGGTACGAGGGCTCGCTCCTGCTGAAGGCCGCGTCCAAGACCCGTTTGCCCTTTCAAAAGTTGAAACTAGCCAATGAAGCACTTGGCCATTTGGATAAGGCCACATCTTCGATATTGCCGTCAGAAACGGAGTTTCTATGGGTTTACCTTTTCGCGGCCATTTCAAACGCATCTGTGGCCGAGTTTTTTGATTGAGCTGAACGTGCCAAAAAGTATTTCTTAGCGATTACTGAAGAATCTGATTTTGACCAATTAACTCCTAACAATTTAGCAAGAATTTACGCATGGCAAGCGAAGCTTGAAGGATTGAAAACAGAAGAAGGGCGGAAACTGGCAAGCAAAGCGAATGAAGCGGATAAGGAGACCGCTCAAGTGATATTGAACAAGAAATGAGAAAAACGGCAATGAGACAATCACGCCGTTTGGTCAGAATAAGCGACGTTAATGAATGTCATATTCTTTGTCGTGAGACGATGGAAAAGGCGTGTTGGCTAAATCAGCATCGTAAGCGGAGCGAAGATCGGGCGTGAATGGATTCTCTGTGCCATCAATTTTTCTCTTCTAGAATACCACCAAACATCTCTCTTAGCTGTATTTTCGTCACCTTGCCGGTCGCGCCCAAAGGCAGTGCATCGACAAAAACAACGCGATCTGGCACTTGCCATGAGGCCACTTTCCCGTCGTAAAAAGCGATGAGATCAGACTCGGATACGTCACTTGATTTGACCGCGATCAGGACAGGCCGCTCGCCCCACTTTTCATGTTGTGCGGCGATAGCGGCCGCGTTGGCAATTGAGGGGTGTCCAATGGCTATATTTTCGAGCTCAACCGTCGAAATCCATTCGCCACCAGACTTAATGATATCTTTCGAGCGATCACGGATCACCAGATAGCCGTCGGAGCTTATTGTGGCGACATCACCGGTGTCGAACCACCCATCTTGAGTCAGTGCCGTCTCTTCGAGTCCCATATAGGTATCAATCACCCACAACCCTTTAACTTGTAAATCACCCCATGTGTGGCCATCATTGGGTAACACATCGCCGTTTTCATCAACGATTCGCAGATTCACACCAAATGTAGGTCGGCCTTGTCCGATACGCAGTTCTTCTTGCTCTTTTTTGGGTAGGTTTTGATGTTTTTGAAGGAGTTGATTGATAGTTCCCAATGGACTCATCTCTGTCATGCCCCAAGCGTGAATCAACTCGACGCCGTAATTGTCACGGAATGTCGGGATCATTGACGGTGGCAGAGCCGAACCACCGACGACCGTCCGTGTCAAACTTTTGGACTTTGAGCCGGTGGTTTTCAGTGCTTCCAAAAGATTCATCCAAATCGTTGGGACACCTAAAGCGATCGTTACATGATGTTCGTCAATCAGCCGCACCAAACTCTCACCGTCAAGCCCCGGGCCCGGTAGCACCAACTTCGACCCCACAGAGGCGGCGATGTAGGGTACTCCCCACGCATTGACATGAAACATTGGCACCACCGGCAGAACGGTGTCTTTAGCTGACAGAGCCAACCCGTCCGGTTGGTTGCCGCCTAGAGAATGCAAAACTGTGGAACGATGCGTATAGAGAGTGCCTTTGGGATGTCCTGTTGTGCCTGAAGTATAGCACAAAGATGAAGGGGAACGTTCATCAAGTTGCGGCCATTCAAAATCGCTTTTGGACTGACCGAGCAGATTATCGTAGAACTTTAACCCATCAATCTGCGCGGCCGCCTCTTTGTCGTATGCTCCCATCAACACGAAATGTTGGACCGAATTCAATTGCCCTTGAAGCTTAGCAACTAATGGGAGAAAGGTGTGATCAAAAAACAGAACTTGGTCTTGGGCATCTTTGACGATGTAGACCAACTGCTCGGGATGAAGGCGGGGGTTCAAAGTGTGACACACAAAGCCCGCTCCTGAAACGCCGAAATAAATTTCCAGATGGCGTCGATTATTCCACGCAAGCGTGGCACATCTTGCCTCAAAGGGTAGACCGAGTGAAGTCAGGCATGAAGCCAACCGTCGGGAACGCTTGGCCACTTCCGCCCAATTTGTCACTCGCGTTGTGCCATCTGTGTCCATCGAGACGATTTCAGTCTCGCCATGCCAACGTTCCGCATGGTCAATGAGTGACGAAATCAGCAAAGGCTGATCCATCATTTTACCAGTCATGTCAGTGATCCTACTGTTACGATGATGAACTTAATTCCCAATCAGATATGAGGCTTTTTCGCCGATTATAATTGATGTCGCGTTGTTGTTGCCAATGATAATCGTCGGCATGATGGAAGCATCAGCGATTCGTAAACCATCAATTCCATGACCTCTTAAGTCGGCGCCCACGACCGCCATGCCATCCGAGCCCATTTTGCGGGTGCCCACCGGGTGATAGATTGTTTGCACGTTGCTTGGCGCATAATCCCTGATCTGATCGTCTGATTGGACGTCGATTCCGCCGAAACGCTCTACTCCTCGATAATCATCCATTGCCGAAGATATCAGAATTCGGCGAGCGATTTTCACCCCTTCGACGATGACGTCAAGATCATGGGCGTCGCCAAAGCAATTGTGATTAATGATCGGAGCCTCATCTAGCCCGGATCGCTCACCAAGTCCAAGATTGCATCGCCGCGCGTTGAAATTGGCGGCGTTTTCGGGCTTTCGACGGGGATTGCGTGGATCGGTGCACCGCCGACAGCATTCTGGTGACCCACGAACGGCCAGCCGGGAGAACAAAACGGAATCATCTGCCGTCGGCAAGGATTTTAGGCACAGCGCCGCCGCGGCCCGTCGCAGCGCGGGCGCCACTTGCCTGAAAAGATCTTGGCGCGGATGTACCGAAGACAGGGCCAGCCGGACCCGGCGCACGCTGAGCCGGAGCTTGCAGGCCACCTTCAGCAGCCTCGCGCGGATCGTCCCGTACTGAGCCCGGGACAGCGCCGTGTCGGCGAACAGGTCGAACTGCTGCTCCTTTATTCTGTTCTCCATGTCGCCGCGGGCGCAGTACAAATCCTCGTAGAGCTCCCGGGCGCCGATTTCCCGCACGGACAGGCTGGTGACCACGAAGCGCGAGACGTCCACGAACGTCTCCGCGAGGAAGGCCGGATATCCGTGTGCGGCCTCAATGTAGGCGGACAGCCGCCGAAGGCTTAGGCCGAGTACGCGGGACGCCAGGTTCGACATCCCCCTCGGGCCCAGAATGACGAACCGCGAATTGTTGGCGATCAGGTGCAGGCGCCGAAACTGCTGCTCCGCAGACCAGCGCGATCCAAATCCCGCCGTGCAGTGCGTCATGGCGCAGGCCCTTGCCGATGATGCCGTGGAACCGAAGATAGTGATGCTCCTCCACCAGACGGTCCCAGAGCCGATGCTTAAGTGCTCCACGGGTCGGTCGCACCGTCACCTCGCAAAGGTCGATGGAGGAATTCGGGGTCGGAAGAATTACAATGGCCGACACGTTGCCATGTCAAAAACGGAATGGCCAGCCCCAGTATCACCGCGTGATGATCACCGGACCGACAAAAAAATAGTCCTCGACCATCCCGGATTTGCTTGACACGAGTTCGGCCAGGGCGTTACTGCATTTATGTATTCACGACATGGCGGATGTTTCCAATGCACCAGACTGCCACGATTTCCCCGATCTGGGGCATCACGAACGATCATGGTCCGTTGCGGCACGTGCTTCTGGGGCGGCCGGAGCACTACAAGTGGGTCGAGGCCGGGCCGCTGATCGGCCGCACCTTGGCGAATGCGGATCGCACCGGGGTCAGGTTCGACCTGCAGCTCGCGATGGCCCAGCACACGGAAATGGTCTCGATCTACGAAGAGAACGGCGTCACCTGCCATTACCTCGAGAGCGATCCGGTGCTCCACCGCAACTTCTTCGCGCGCGACAGCTCGGCCATGACGCCATGGGGCGCGCTGATATGTCACATGCAGCTCAAGGTCCGGCGCGCCGACTACGTGTCGGCAATCCGGTTCTATCAGGCGAACGATATCCCGATCTGGAATTTCGCGACCGCGGGCCATTTCGAGGGCGGTGATTTCAACATCATCGACACCGGCCGGGTGCTGATAGGCTATTGCGGCGAACGCTCCGAGAAGGAGGGTGCCGAGCAGGTCGCACGGTTCGTCGAGGCTGAGGGGTGGGAGGCCCTGACGGCTCCGATCAGCCGGGAGTTCGTCCACATGGACGGCCTGATCGTGCCCCTTGCCGACAAGCTCGCCGTGGCATGCATTGACGCAATGGAGCCTTGGCTGGTCGAGACCGTGCGCGGATGGGGCATTGAGCTTGTCGACGTGGGGTATGCCGAGGCTAGGAACCTCGGCGTCAATCTCGTGGCGCTCGGAAACGACAAGGTGTTGTCCATGGCCAGCGCAAGCGATCTTAATGATCGCATGCGTGCCATGGGCTTTGAGGTCTACGATCCGGACATGTCGATGTTCACGCTTGGCGGTGGAGGCGTCCACTGCCTTTGCCAGGCCCTGAAACGGGACGACGTTTAAAGCCCGGTCCTTCCAGGGCCGACAAGGAACCGGGAATTGACGCAGTAAAGAAGGAAAAAAGGTAACTACTCAGGTAGTCACTGATATCCCTTGAACATTTTTTGTCCACCTGTCTATCGACCGTCTGGTTGTATTTTTTAATAATTGATACTGAGCCGCAAATCAATAACGGGCAGTAAGGAAAGCCCGGGTTCGTGACAGTTATCACAAGTATTACATCGTCAACTGACATTACCATTCTAAGAGACTTTGTTGTCAAACAGGATCGACAGATGAGACTGTTGTTGAAAGAGAATGTTCAATTAAAAGCCCGCATCATTGCTCTTGAGCATCGTCTTGACAAGAGCAGCCGGAACAGCAGCAAGCTCCCTTCGAGTGATGGTCTTGCGAAGGCGAAGGCCAAGATGGGTTAAAAGAAGCGTTCCTCAGGCGGTCGGCCGGGGCACAAGGGTCATACCTTGGAGCGCTCAAGTGCTGTTGACCATATCGTTGAGCACCGTCCTGAAACGTGTCCGAAGTGCGGTGGGTCTTTGTCGCACATCAAGGGCGAGGTTCGCTCCGTTCGCCAGGTTCATGATTTACCGGCAAGACGCCCTCTTGAGATCACGGATCATCGGGTCTGAGCGTGTTGTTGTGACCGGTATGGGGCGAACACCGTCGGGAGTTTTCCAGAGGATGTCAGGGGGCTGGTCCAGTATGGTCCTCGCATGCAGGAGTTGTTGGTTTATCTTGGAGTGGCCCAATTTCTACCCTTTCGCCGGATTGGTGAAGTGATTGCGGCCACGACCGGTTCGCATCCCTCCCAAGGGACGATTGACGCTTATATTCAATCGTTTGCCGATCACTTCAAGGGGGTTCACAGGCGTTTGGGTGATCTTGCGAAAGATGCGGAGATGTGTGGTTTTGATGAGACGGGGATGCGCGTTGAGGGATCGCTCCACTGGATGCACATAGCAACGACGGAGTTGTTGTGTTGTTTATGGCTGGGTAAGAGTCGTGGTGATGTCATGACGGCTTTCAAGAAGATTGCTCTTCATGATGACTGGCCGTCTTACCGCAAGTACATGCCTGAGGCACGCCATGCCTCTTGCCTCACTCATCTGGCGCGTGAATGTGTCGGTTTAGCCGAGACGGGCGAGGCTTGGGCGGCCAAGATGGCGACCCTGTTGTATAAAATGATCCGGGTCAACCAACAGGCCCGGAATACGCAACGCCCCGTCACCCAAAAGCGTGTTGACGCCTTGGTTGCCAGGCTTAATCGGTATCTTCAGGAGGGTCTGGATTATCATCAGACCCTTGATCCTCTCCCCTAAAAAGGGAAGAGAGGACGAAAACGACAATGCCCGGGTCATAACCTGGCGTGTCGGTTGAGTACGGACCTGGAGGGCGTTTTGCTGTGTCTTCATGATCCCCTTCTTGTCCCCGCGACCAATAATATTTCAGAAAGGGGATTGCGCCCCTTGAAACTCAAGCAGAAAATCTCCGGGAGTTTCCGAACCAAGGAAGGGGTAAGAGACTTCGTCATCCTGAGAAACGTCCTTGAGACGGCAAGGAAACAGGGGTGGAATGCTTTTGAGACCCTGGGGACTGAAGCCGGTGACGTGTTGGCGCGGCTTGAGTACTCGCTACCGTTACGTTACGCCTGACCCAAAATAATCTTGCCCATCAGATAAATCTTCATTATTCTCCACTAAGACTACCAGAGTAGTTATGAAAAAGGGAGAATGGAAATGAAACTCAAGACACTTGTTGCGGCAACTGCACTCTTTGGCGGCGCCGGAGCAGCGGTTGCGGACGACGTCATCATCGGCGTGCCGAACTGGGCGTCGGTGCGCGGAACGGCGCACATACTGAAAGTCGCGCTGGAAGACAACCTGGGCCTGTCCGTCGAGCTGCAGAACGGCTCGAATCCGGTGATCTTCGAAGCGATGGATTCCGGCGCCATGCACGTGCACCCGGAAGTCTGGCTCCCGAACCAGCAGAACCTGCATGACACGTTTGTGACGGAAAAGGGCACCGTGACGTTCAATCCGAACGCCGTCCTGGCGGACCAGCACATTTGCGTGACTAGGGCCACGCAGGAAAGGACGGGGATCTCGTTGCTCAGCGATCTGACCGATCCGGCGTTTGCATCGCAGTTCGATTCCGATGGTGACGGAATGGGCGAAGTCTGGATCGGCGCAGCTGGGTGGGCCTCAACCAACGTGGAGAAGATTCGCGCCAAGACCATTGGCTATGCGGAGACCATGAATCTTGTGGAAATGGACGAGACGCTGGCGCTCGCGCAGGTCGACAATGCCATCGCCCAGAACGAGAACATCGTCTTCTACTGCTACACCCCGCATCACATGTTCTCCCTCTACGACCTAATCAAGCTGGAGGAGCCGCCCTTCGACGCCGCCGAATGGGACGTGAAGCAGCCCACGGACGATCCGAACTGGCTCGAGAACTCGATGGCGGGCACGGCGTGGGATTCCACGAAGCTGCACGTCTTCTACTCCATGGCGCTGGAGGAGCAGCATCCCGCAGCCGCGGCAATGCTCGCCAATGTTGAACTGAATACCGAGCATGTGAATGGCATCGTGTACGCCCTCTCGGTTGAAGGCATGGACCCGGGCGAGTTCGCCCGCGAATGGGTGGCCGAGAACTCCGACTTGGTTGATTCCTGGTTCAACTGACACCCATGTTCTCCTTGGGCCCGGCTGGCCCGATCCGCCGGCTGGGCCGACAGGCTTTCGATCCGGGAGGGTGACATGCCTGATGCCGTGATCGAGATGAACAACGTCTGGAAGATCTTCGGCGCGGACGCGGACGCCGCGATGGAGGCGGTGCGAACCCGTAACATCAGCAAGACGGACGTTCTGCGCGAATTCAACTGCGTGGTCGGCATTGCAGACGTGTCGTTCTTGGTCGAGAAGGGAGAGATCTTCTGCGTGATGGGCCTTTCTGGATCCGGAAAGTCCACGCTGGTGCGCCACCTGAACCGCCTGATCGAACCGACCGCTGGCAGTATCACCGTTCTTGGACAGGACATCATTTCGCTCAGCGATGCAGACCTGCGCGAGGTCCGTGCAAGGCACATCGGCATGGTGTTCCAGCACATGGCACTACTGCCGCACCGGACCGTGCGCGACAATGTCGCCTTTCCGCTCCAGGTGCGGGGCGAACCGAAGTCGCGACGATGGGCGATCTCGCAGCGGTGCCTCGACCGGGTGGACCTGACCGGCTACGAAGACAGGTTTCCGCGCGAGCTCTCGGGCGGCATGCAGCAGCGCGTCGGACTGGCGCGGGCCCTGGCCTCCGACCCGGACATCCTGCTGATGGACGAGCCGTTCGCGGCGCTCGACGCGCTGACCCGGCGCCAGATGCAGGAGGAGCTCCTCCAGCTCTGGGAGGACACCCACTTCACGGTGCTCTTCGTCACCCATTCCATCGAGGAGGCGTGCATCGTCGGCAGCCGCATCCTCGTGATGTCCCCGCATCCGGGGCAGGTGAAGGCGGAGCTCAACGCCCACCACCTCGGCCACGGGAACGTCGGCGAGGAGGAGTTCTCCGGGCTCCAGCAGCGCATCCACGACATGCTCTTCGCGGATCGGATCCTCGAGGAGGAGGCGGCGCCTCATGCCTGAGGGCGGAGCGATGATCCTTCCCCGGACCCGCCACACGATCACGGCGGTGCCGCATGTCTGAACGCGCGCCCGCGGTCCACCTGCGCGACGAGTTCGAGACGGCCGGGCTCGGCGCCGCGGAGACGGGCGACGTCGCCCGCCGGCTCTCGGCGTGGGAGCGCTTCTCGAACCTCAACTCGGTGCGCAAGCTCTCCATCCTCGTGGCCCTGGTGGTCGCATGGGAGCTCTACACGCAGTTCGGCGGCATCTCCGAGTACCTGCTCCCCACGTTCTCCTCCACCGGCGCGGCGCTGTTCACCGCGCTGATGGGCGAGCAGCTCGTCTACATGATCTGGAACTCCATCAAGATCCTGCTCGCCGGCTACGTCATCGGGATCGGGATCGCCACCGTGCTCACCACGCTTGCGGTCGCGACCCGGTTCGGCAGCGATCTGCTGAGCACGCTCACCGCGATGCTCAACCCGCTGCCGGCCATCGCGCTGCTGCCGATGGCGATGCTCTGGTTCGGTCTCGGGGCGGACGCCATCGTGTTCACCCTGCTGCACTCGGTGGTGTGGCCGGTGGCGCTCAACATGCACACCGGGTTCATGGGGGTGAGCGATACCCAGCGCATGGTCGGGCGCAACTACGGGCTGCGCGGCATCCGATACGTGACCAAGCTCCTGATTCCGGCCGCGTTCCCGTCGATCCTGACGGGCATGAAGATCGGGTGGGCGTACGCGTGGCGCACGCTCATCGCGGCGGAGCTCGTCTTCGGCGGGGCGGTGGTGGACACCGAGGGCACCGGCGAGGGCGGTCTCGGCTGGTTCATCTTCGCCAACCAGATGGACCTCCAGATCCCGTTCGTGTTCGCGGGCCTGTTCACC
>JAJEBG010000005.1 GCA_022824005.1 Paracoccaceae bacterium | reverse complement strand
TACCAGCCACACGGAGTGGGATCTCGAAAAGACGGTGCGCACCTATTGGCGGCTGACCGAGCTTGAAGCCACGTTTGAATCTCTTAAGTCCGAGCTCGGCTTGCGCCCGATCTGGCACAGGCGGGCCAAACGGATCGAGGGTCATCTGTTCATCGCAGTGCTGGCCCTCTATGGCGTCAATGTCATCCGGACACGGCTCGCCGCGCAGGGTATCCACGCCAGTTGGGCCGCGGTGCGCAACCACCTCGCCCGCTGGCAGCGGGCACCCCCGGCCGTCACCTCCATCGACGGGGCGCGGATCGAGGTCAGGACGGATGCCCGCCCGGATCCGGCGGCCGCCGCAATTGCGAAGGCGGCAGGGACGCCCTACGCGCCGCAGAAACGTATCCGAAAACTACCAAACCCGTAGCGGCTCACGCCACTTCGGCTCGTCTTCCAATTCACAAAAGGTAGTGCCATATCGGAGCTTCCCGAAAAATACCATTTTGTATCAGTAGGTTACGAGACGGTGTAGGTCAAAAATGCTGAACTTGGGTTGAGGACGTGCGCCTGCACGACCTGCGACATTCCTACGCGAGCCAGTGCGTGATTGCGGGCGTTCCGCTGCCCGTCGTGTCAAAACTGCTGGGCCACAGCCAGTGTGCGATGACCCTCAGATATGCCCGCGCCGCCGACAGGTTTGTCGAGGCAGCGGCGGAGCGCATCGGCGCGCGGATTGTCGAGTTGTTGCAGTGTGAGTGAGGGGATCAAGCGGCCAGATTAGTCGTGGTGACCTGCCCCTTTTTTCATCGCTATCAAAGCTTCCCACCCACGCCCTTGAATTTTTCGACAAAGGCGGAAATTTTCCCAAAGACGGTCTTCTTCTTACTCCGAAACTGCTGATTTAGTGGGCTCATTTTGGGGAGTATGGCATTGAGATCAGCACCGTTTTCACTTGCAAATTCGCGTTTTATAGAGGCATAAATATAGCGCCTTGCCGCATCAGAATTTAGATCTTCAGACCTGATAAGTTCTTCTATCTCTTTGCGTTGCTCTTCCTGAGCGAAAGAGAAAAATGCGGCGATCACGCCTGCCTTATCATCAATTTGATCAAGATCAGTCCGGTTAATGAAATCCACAATCAGGCTTTCCTTAGCGCGATTTCCAAGGCTACTGCGAATGACGCGGCGGACATCTTCAATCAGATCCTCCTTGCTCACGACCTTCTTGTTTTCCTCAAAGATTAGCTCAAGGATGTAATCAAGGTTGATCTCCTGCGATTTCAGAAGTTCCACTTCGAAAACGACATCATCCCACTCGATATTGCTTTGTTCCTGCTCAGCTGTCGACTTTTCCCGGCGCAGCCAATCGCCAATGTCGTTGTACGTCGACCGATAATCTTGTATCCGCCTCTCTGACGGCAGCTTAATCGACTGCAGGTCGCTAAGGTCTTCGTCTCTCAAGTAATGCTTTTGCTTGAAGGTTTCGACGACGTCGGCGTCGCTGGTGTCAATGTCCTGAAAGGCCTTTAGCGCCGAGAATTCATCATAGTTTCGAAGAATGTTTTCAACCCTCAGATACTCACCAAAAAGCTTGAAAAACTCTTTTTTATCCGCTTCTTTGACAATCTCGTCCGGCTTGGGAAAGCGCTCGGTTAGCTCCTTCACAACCTCAATGAATCCGCGCCGCGCCGTGCCGGTTTCCTGATCAACGAAACCATTCATATACTCGTCGTAGCTCTTCTCAAGCACAACGTTTCTTGTGTTTTCGTCACCGAACAACGTAATCGCATCAATGGTCGCTTGCTCAAGGTCCCTGAACGCCACGATATTGCCAAATGTCTTGGTCGCATCGAAAATCCGGTTGGTTCTGGAGAACGCTTGCATCAAGCCATGAAAGCGGAGATTTTTATCGACAAACAAGGTATTTAGCGTTGGCGCGTCAAAGCCTGTAAGGAACATGCCGACGACAATAAGCAAGTCGATATCTTTCGAGCGAACCCGGCTGGCAAGATCACGGTAATAGTCTTGAAAACCACGGCTATCGACACTGTAATTCATCGCGAAGAAGGAATTGTAGTCTTTGATTGCGGCGGTAAGAAACTCCTTGGCGCTGCTATTCATTGCGGACACATTGAAGCTCTCGTCCTGAATGGCCCCGATCGCATCTTGCTGTTCGTTGGCCGCAAACGAAAAGATCGTCGCAATCTTCAGCGGCTTTTCACTGCCCGCCTGCAGAGCGTTTAAGGTTTCATAGTAGAGCTTCGCGGCATCCACACTACTGACAGAGAACAAGGCATTGAACCCACTGCTGCCAGCTTGCATCCGGTGAGTTTTTTGACGGAAGTTGTTCAGGATGTATTGAGAGACCTCCCGAATACGTTCCGGATGAAGTAGCGCTTGCTTGTTTTCAGCAGCGCTGAGCTTCTTTTCGTCTTGCTCCATCTCGATGGCTTTGAACTGGGGCCGCACATCGTTGTAATCGACCTTGAACTTCAGAACCTTTTCGTCGCGAATGGCGTCAGTGATCACATAAGAATGCAGCTCGCGCCCAAACACGCCCGCGGTCGTTTCAGCCCCAAGCGCATTCGCAGGAAAGATTGGCGTTCCGGTGAAACCAAACTGGCAAAATCGTTTGAACCTCTTCTTCAGATTCTTCTGCGCCTCACCGAACTGGCTGCGGTGGCATTCATCGAAAATGAAAACCACCTGCTGTTCATACACCGGCAGATCACTCTCTGATTTCATCAGGTTGTTCAGCTTCTGGATCGTGGTGACGATGATTTTGTTATCGTCCTTGCCCAAGTTGCGCTTCAACCCGGCGGTGCTGTCGGAACCGTTGACGCTGTCAGGGGAAAATCTCTGGTATTCTTTCATGGTCTGGTGGTCGAGGTCCTTACGGTCCACAACGAAGAAGACTTTGTCGATGAAGTCCAGCTCGGTTGCCAAGCGTGCCGCCTTGAAACTCGTCAGCGTTTTGCCGGAGCCTGTGGTGTGCCAGATAAAACCGCTGCTCTCAGGCTTGCTCCAGTTTTTGGCCTCATATGAGCTTTTGATCTTCCACAGAATGCGCTCAGTCGCAGCAATCTGGTAAGGGCGCATGATCAGCAACGTGTCGTTGACATCAAAAACCGAATACTGAAACAGGACATTAAGCAGCGTGCGCTTCTGAAGGAAGGTCGCGGTGAAGTCCTTGAGATCCTTGATCAAGCTGTTGTCGGACTTCGCCCAGTTCATAGTAAAGTCAAAACTGTTCTTGTTGTGCTTGGTTGTGTTGGCGAAATACCGGGTGTCGGTACCATTCGAAATCACGAAAATCTGTAAGAACTTGTACAGGGAGTTCTCGCTGTTGAAGCTCTCTTTGCTGTAGCGGTGGATTTGGTTGAACGCCTCGCGGATCGCCACGCCGCGCTTTTTCAGCTCAATCTGAACCAACGGCAAACCGTTAACCAGGATCGTCACGTCATAGCGATTGGCGTGCGTGCCGACCTGCTCGAACTGCCTGACCACCTGCAGCTTGTTGCGGGCCATGTTCTTCTTGTCGATGAGGTAGATGTTATGGATTCGCCCGTCGTCAAAGACGAAATCATAAATGTAGTTGTCATGGATTTTGCGGGTTTTGTCGATGATGCCCTCGCTCGGTTTGTCGAGGTAGGTCTCGACAAAACGCTCCCATTCATCATCTGAAAACGTAACGCTGTTCAGTTGTTCCAACTGCACCCGGACATTGGCAAGTATGGCATCTGGGGTCGTCAGAGCAGGCAGGAACTCGTAGCCCTGATTGACCAGATCCTGCACCAATTCGCGTTCCAGATCATCCTCGCTCTGGTAGCGATAAGCGGCGTCCCATGCCTTGGTGTACTTGTCAAGAACGATGAAATTCTTCGTTTCCGCGATGGTTTTCGTCTTCTTAACCATGCTGTTCTTCCTCAGACACATATTCCAGTTGACCAAGCTGATCGGGTTCACAGTCACTCGATCCAGCATAAAGAGAAAGGACCCGGAAAGTAGCCTCAGGAGAAAAAACAGGACGTGAGGTAGAAATCAACCCAGTAAAATGCGAAAGAAGAATCCGCAAGGCAGAATTCGAGGGGTTGAGTGGCCATGAAAGACGGGTTCTGCCGATGTCCTTGAAGGCACAATTCGCCTGCACCCTTTTACCTGAGCGCTGCGCCTGGTTGATCTCTTCAATTGACTGGTTCATCTACGCGACCTCCTCAGCTTTGGGGAAACTCAAGAGCAGGTCGCGGTAGTATTCATATTGCTGCTGGCGCAACTTGATCTCACGCGGCAGGCCCTCCCTGAGCGATGTGGTCAGTGTGTCGAACTTGTCGAGGATGGCTACGATCCGAGCTTGCTCTTCAAGTGACTTCTCCGGGTCGTCCGGATAAGGCACTGCGATCACGGTCTTCTTGATGTTGTCATTGTATAACCGTTTGATCACACCGCCGTCGGACACGTGCCATTTTGCAATCTGGTAGAAGTAAAACAGGTACTTGTTCAGAACCTTGCTTTCATCATTTTCGAGCCAAACGATATTACTATCTTGGAAATAGGCCTCTTCCCCATTGAAGATAACGGACCGACCGATCGTTCCACTGGCAGAAATCAGAACTTCGCCCACCCTTGGGTAACTGTATTTCGCTTTGTACTCCTCGAACAGCTCTCTGGGGATAAAGGCATTTGGTTCTTTACCAAAAGTGCCGATTTTGAAGAACGGGATATCTCCGCTGGTGGATGTTTGGTTCTTCATCACCCGCTTACACATGCGCACTTTTCCAACATAGCCCAGCGGCTTCTCGGCCATGTTTCCCGAAGGATGGCTTAGAAGTTGGTTTCGATAGTGGTTGTATTGTTTTTTGCGCAATTTAAGCTCGGCAGTAAGCTCGGCAGTAAGCTTGGTGAAAGCGTCCAAAATGCGAACAATCTCCGCTTGGATCGCAAGCGATTTTTGCGGGTCCTCAGGGCATGGGATCGGGATTTTGAACGGTGCCACATCACGAGGATATACATGAGGAATGCCGC
This sequence comes from Paracoccaceae bacterium, assembly GCA_022824005.1. GTDB lineage: Bacteria > Pseudomonadota > Alphaproteobacteria > Rhodobacterales > Rhodobacteraceae > JAPOXR01. The sequence continues at coordinate 19,304 of JAJEBG010000005.1, read as the reverse complement.
CCCCACTTTTGAGTTCGTGAAGTTGCCCCTGCAGACTTTGAAGCCAATGGAAACAGTATCTTGGTAAGACGCCCGAAAACGGTTTCACTGAAAATGCGTCAGACACAAAAATTGGTTGATCCCACCAAGTCACGAAGCCTGCATAGGCACCAGAACCGGCAACTACAATTGTTTGGCCATCGCGATTGCTTTCACCGTGAAAATACGCTGGCGATCGGCCGCCAGCTATTACGGGGATTGTACCAGGTGTGACTTTCTTCTTTGTTATTGACCTGCCGCGTTTTAGTTCCGCTACGCTTTCCAACGGCACCCATTCCATCAAAGCCCCATCCAGCAGGTTTTCCAGAAACCTCAGATCGCTCATGCCTCGATCTCCGCAATGATAGCGTCAATCTCCGCGCGCAGCTGGTCGATCTTGACTACGGTGGTTTTCAGTTCGGCATTCAGCGTGGCGATATCAATCACCTCGCGAGTGTCTCTGGGCTCAACATAGGCGCTGACCGACAGGTCGTAGTCTTTCTCGACAATCGTGTCATAGGGGACGGTTTCAGCAACGTGGGCCACGTTTTCCTTGCTCTCGAACAACTTCATGATCTCGGCAATGTGCCGGTCCTCCATGAAGTTGTTGTTCGTGCCTTTGCGGAAGAACTCTTCCCCCGTCGCATTTATAAACTGAACGGCCGTGTCTGTCTTGTTCTTGGCCAGCACCAGAATGTTCACCGCAATGGTCGTGCCAAAAAACAGGTTCGGCGCGAGGCCGATCACCGTTTCAACGAAGTTGTTGTCAACCAGATACTTGCGGATCTTCTGCTCTGCGCCGCCACGGTAGAAGATACCAGGAAAACAAACGATCGCAGCCCGCCCTTTGGCCGACAAGTAGTGCAGCGCATGAAGGACAAAGGCAAAGTCGGCCCTAGATTTAGGGGCCAGCACCCCAGCGGGCGCAAAGCGGTCATCGTTGATCAGGGTCGGATCATCCGAACCCTTCCATTTGACTGAGTAAGGCGGGTTCGACACGATGGCATCAAAGGGTTTATCATCCTGAAAGTGCGGGTCCTCGAGCGTGTTGCCGTACTGGATATTGAACTTGTCGTAGTTGATGTTATGCAGGAACATGTTCATGCGGGCGAGGTTGTAAGTGGTGTAGTTGATTTCCTGCCCGAAGAAGCCGTCTTCGATGATGTGGTTCTCAAATTCTTCTTTGGCCTGCAAAAGCAGCGACCCTGAACCCGCTGCAGGATCGTAGATCTTGTTGACGCTGGTCTGCTTGTGCATGGCCAGTTTGGCGATGAGTTTGGACACATGGGTCGGCGTGAAGAACTCGCCGCCAGATTTGCCCGCGTTGGCGGCGTAGTTCGAGATGAGGAACTCATAGGCATCGCCGAATAGGTCGCCCTCGTTTTCGTGGAATTTCAACGGCAGGCCTGCGACGCCTTTGAGGACTTGCGCCAAACGTTCGTTCTTCTGTTTGACCGTGCTGCCCAGACGGTTGCTGGTGGTGTCGAAATCGGCAAAGAGACCATTGATATCCTGCTCGGACGGGTAGCCACTTGCAGAAGCCTCGATTGCCAAAAAAATCTCCGCCAGGTCGGTGTTCAAGCTATCGTTCTTGCTCGCGGTTTTCATCACGTTTTGAAAGAGTTGGCTGGGATAGATGAAGTAGCCCCTGGTCTTGATGGCATCCACTTTTGCCCCGTCGGGGATGTCAGCGTCGGACATGTCCGCATAGTGGATAGTTTCGTCACCGCCCTCAATATAGCTGGTAAAGTTCTCACTGATGAAACGGTAAAACAGTGCGCCAAGAACAAACTGCTTGAAGTCCCAGCCGTCCACCGCGCCCCGCACTCTGTTTGCAATTTGCCAGATCTGGCGGTGCAATTCGTCACGTTGTTGCTGGCCTGTCATTTCTGGTCCTCTTATTGTTGCCGCTCACCTTCCAGCGAACCATCTCGCTTTAGCGAAACCGCCGGGTGTGCCACACTTTGAATCCGGGGGCTTTACAATCACCACTGCGCAACTCCACTTGCGCAGTCTATCCTGATTTCCGCTGGAGTCTCGCCTCTTTTGTGACGCCGCACAAGCGGGACAATCGGCGGGCACCTGAGGAAGTCATCTCGAATTCCATCGGCGCATGAGTTCCACCCACCTGGGGTCAGCCCGAAGCTCTGACTTCGCTGTCGCGATCCGTAGAAGAGTTGAATCTACTTCATAAGGCCACTTGTTCGCATCCTCCGGCAACGCGACGTACAGGATTTCGAGGACGCGTTCGGGGTGCGCATCCACAACATTGCCTCCGTCGCGCGAGAGCGCCGGAAGCACTTTGCGGTCGCGTTCAATGGGTCCAATGAGCGGCAAGATCGTCTCGGAAATCTCCATGAACCGGTCTTCGTTGGAGAAGGCGAGTTCGATCAACCCTTCGGAGTTCTGAGGCGTTCGGGCGGAGCGCTGACGCGGCCATACATCACGCAAGAACCGATCTTGCAGAGACCTCCAATGCTGCCCGTCCACTCCATCACCCTTGCCCCATCGTTCCATCAGCCAAAGGGCCTGCGCACGGAAATTGTCGCCTGCATCCAGTAGGAGATTACGAAGTTCTGGGTCGGCAATCCGCACTTCACCCTTGTCAACGTCAGAGTAAGCCCAGTTCGCAAGCACCAGCCCGACCAACCTATCGCGCTTCTCTTGTCTTTTGCTGCTGCATTCTTTGACTTTCGCGACAAGATGAGCCTTCAACTTTTCCCATAACTCAAAGCTTGGAATACGCTTTATTCCCCAAAGATACCCCGCCCACCAGGCATCCTGCTCGTCCGACGACTCGTCTCGCAAGACGGAGAGCAAATTGTCTTCTGTCCATTCTGGATCGACCGTGTATAACCAAGGAAGCTTACAGCTGAAAAAGACCAACGCAAAGCATTTGTCTTGGCTTGGCAGGGACAGGGTGCGTTCGACATGCACCTTCCAGCCATTTGGAAGTCCTTGCTGACCTTCGAGGTTCTTCAGTCGCGGATCGTTCAACAGTGCTTCAGCAATTTTGCCCGCAGGCGAATTCAGTGCTGCGATCGCCCAATCTGGATCGTTACTGCCCCTGATATAATCGGAGCCGCCCGCGTCGGGATTGCTGTTCAGGGTTTCGAATAACCTGATCAACAGTCTGTCGAAGATCGGCACGCAGTCTTCCAACATCCCCTTTGAAGCATTCAGAAGCCATGCGCAAACCGGGTACATGATGCTTGCGAGGGCCTCGGTGTTTGCCTGCAAGAGTATCTCAGCGACAAATTCCTGGAGGCGCGTCTTGTTCTTCTTTCTGGTCTCAGAGTCCAAAAACCGTCGCCAAGCCCATTCGGGGTACTCCCCACGATTGGCCGCTCGTCTGAGCACAGAGACAGCCCGGACAGGACGCTTGTCGCAGAGACCGGCGAATGGATCGCGTTGATCGAGCCCAAATACTTCTTTTCCTGACAGTTCATGAGATTTTGCCAGCACCTGGCCCAGCGGTACCAAAAGCAACTCGTTGAATTCAGTATGAGTGCGAACGATACCGCTCACGCTTTCCATCGACTCGGCGGCTTTTGCCCCGTCTTCAGGAGACCAGTCCGGTGCAGCCACGCGCAAACTTACAATTTCGCGTTCGTAGTCGAGGTTGAGAGTGCAACCGTTCGAATGCAGCCAGTGTAGCCTTTCAGCGGTCGACCAAGCGCTCCTTGCTACAAACTCGCGTTCAGCTTCGCTTTTCCAGCGCTCAGGGCCTTCGAGGATACGTTCTTCAATTCTCTCCGTTGCGACAACAGGCAACGTTGCCCAACGCTCCCTGAGCATCAACAACAGGTCCCGCTGGTGCCAAAAGTTCCAGAATGCGTCGCGGCTGACTTTGTCTGTGAAATCCAAAAACTCACTGTTTGGCACAACGTCGTCGAACCGACTGGCCCATATCCTTAGCCGAGCAAAGATGTTGTTGTCATCAGTGGACCAGGTTGCAGCTTCTTGCCGCGCTTTTTCAGGTTCAAGCTTGATCAGGCGCTCGAACTTTGCAGCGTAATTCAGCACTGCGCCACGAAGGCCTTCGCTTCGATCATGGTCGTCTATGTCTGGATGGTCAGAAGGAATTATTGGAGGAATGTCCAGCCAGCTATAATGGCCGTATTCCGTTTCAAGTTGGATTCCGATATCGAGATTTCGCTTCAATGCCGACACAACGTCTGCAAGCCATTCATCAGGAACTTCAATCTCTGGCGAATTCTCAATATATTTGAGTTCCAGGCGAACAAGATCTGCAAGCCTGAGTTTCTCATCGAACTGCGGGGGCACTGCCGAACTGTAGTAGTTGTGGCCCGCTGCCAATCGCGGGCGCGAGAGTGTCTCGAACCTGTGGACAGTGACCTTGTTCCAACCGACGAATTTAAGTTCATCTGCAAATCGATACCAATCCAAGTGATCATCATTGCTAACGTTGCGCCAGTGCTCAAAGAGGTAGTGCCAAGCTTGAAGTACATGCGGTTCACAATCCGCATCGCAGCGTTCGAGCGATAATCGAATGCTCTGCTGAATCGAATCATGCAGACCGTACTGCCTTGCACCCCACCAAACGGCTGCGTTTTGGTGTGAAACCTTTGCGAGCCAAAGCCCCAGAAGGTTTATTCGATCCGGCAAAGGGCCAGCTTTCAATGATGCTTCGCCGCGCAGCACCGCAATGTGGTCATCTCTCAGATCCGCTTTGTCACGTCGGTTCAATGAGAATGCGTCCCAGGCCACTGAAGGAGTTTCTCGCTTTGTCGCAATGTCATTAGGGTGAATTGTTGGCGGCGCGAGGTCGCTTGCCAAGCGGTACAATCCGAACGGGTCGACGATCTTTCCTTCGTTTTCGCCTGAAAGGATCGTATCTGGCGTGGAACAACGGATTAATCGATCAAAGACGCACAGCCATGTAGCTGGCGGCGGCGGGTCGCTTTCGAAAAATTTCCTCGCTCCCTCTTTCCTTGAGACTAAGTGGGTCACCTGCTCTCGCTCAAACGGTGCCAGAACTTCCGGGCCGCGTTGGGTAAGTGCCATCGTGCGCTCTTGCCAAGCCTCCGGGTCCTTTACGCGATCTGCCCACGCTTCAAGCGAAATCCAAAGAGCCTCATGATCATTTTCGCTTGAGTAGGGAATGGACGTGACGCCCTTGTGCCACCACCGCGCCTTGGCTTCGTCATTTTCGCCCGACTGGAACGCATAGACGTCGCTCAATTGCCCATTTGTCTTGTTCAATGCTTCGAGCAGGTATTGCACCGGTGGATCGTCGGCGGTGTATCCAACGAAGACAACCGCATAGAGGTCAATTACGTCCTTGAAGAAACGTGTAGCCCAACCCTCTGCCAGGTATGCCCGCCCAAAATCGGCGCTTGACAGCACGAAGCCATCTCCTTCGGAGCCGTCGTAACTCTTGGTTGCGCGACCGTGGAGATAGACAATGCCGTTGAACTCGCCAGGTATTGCCAAGTCAGGCAGCCTCGGCGGTAGCCACGCCTCTAGGTCGCGTCCGCAGTCATCAAACAGGCGGTCGAAGTTGGTTGTAACGAGCTTCGTTTGTCCGTTCTGTGATGTTGCCAGATCAAGGAGGAGTTCGTGGGCCGTCAAATCTACGCTCTTGTCATCGTCCATGTCCTTGTTAGGAACAAGGGCCTTGGCGACGGCCCGGTCAATGTCTGCCGACAAGAATTCGCGTTCAAACAAACCAAAAACGCGGTCTGCCGAGATGAGGCCCGGCACACCGGTTCGCTCTGCCATGTCTCTCGCTTCAGCCAGAATTTTGGCGGCCCGACTGTGTTCAGCCACACCAAGCGACTTGATCACCTGATCTGCCAAACCAAAAAAGTTCGGGAGACCGGCCTTTGCGCGTGAAACACCGGCACCGCAGAAAAACACCACTCTTCCTTCGTCCAACGCGAGCAGTAGCTTTTCAGGGATTTCGGGGCCGTTTTCTGTGAATCGCATATCTGCTCCAGCGCGATTTTCGCATCGAATTGGTTTTAACCTGTGTCTTTGGTCTGGTAGGTATGGCTTCTTGCAAGATTTGCCAAGCCACTCCGCGCCCGAAAATTCTGCCGATTTCGACAGTCTTGCCTGGATGATGTTGGAGGCGTGAATGCTAGATTTTTGGTCAGGCGGCAACCAATCCGCGGATGAGAAAATGACGACCATCGGTTCGGCCTACCGTCTCCAGCGCCTGCACAGGCTGCATAGTTTATACAGGACTTTCTCACGCTTAATCTGATTTTCCCTTTTTCATCATTTAGGTTGTCCACTTTTATATGAAAAGCTACTCTCCTCCCAAACAATTTGGGAAGGATACATACGAATGGTGATTTTTCTGCTTTTTTGACACCACTAAGTACAGGATACCGGGGATATGACCTATTTTGTGCTCGGCAAGTCTCTCCCCTACGGCTTGATATCTGCCGTCTCTTCCTGTTTGTCTTGGTGGTAGGGAGAATGCTTGCCCAAGACCGCATTGAACACGTCCTGTCGGTGGAGGTTATAATGCCGTGTTGCCTCGGTGAATTCAGAATGGTCATCTGCAATAATGACCGCAATCGCAAGGGTGTTGCACAGAGCCCAGTTGGTTGGTGCATGGCCAACCCTTGCGAGGCAGTCATCTTCCTTGAACAAGTAATCTCTGGTTCGGTGAACCAAATTTTCCACACCCCAATGACCCCGGTTCCATTCCAGTAATCGTTGGGGAGAGGCCTCCTTGTGAGAAACGGATGTCATCCCGAAGCACACCGTCTCACTTTCGTCTCCGGTCTTCATGTTATGGCGCCAGCGTGTGATGCGGAAGATCTGCTTGACATGCGGATAGTTCACCATGCCCTCAAGAGGGGTCATGACTTCGATACACCGCTTTTCCATCCGCCCGTGGGCGACATCAAGATTCTCTTGCCAAGAGCCTCGTATGCTTCAAGAATCAGAAAGGAACCAGGAGGTGGCTGTGGATAAGTTGGACGCGGATTCCTGTGGAAAACTCGTCGCTTGCCTCGCGTCGTCTTTCCGGTTCATTCCTGTGTCGGGACCGCCGCCGCCAAGCGTGGCGGCGGCGGAGCGGGGCCTTGGCTACGAATTGACGCCGACAACCGTGGGCGGGCTGCCGAGTTTCGAGATTTCCGGCTGGTCGCGGGGGTGGCTTGAGGCTTTCCCGACGCGGCGTCAGGACATCATGCAACATATGGCGGACGAAGGCCGCGCATACACAACCGCGAACGCGCAGGCGGCAGCGCTTGTCACCCGGGGCAAGAAGGCGGAGCCGGTCAGGGGCTAACTTGCGAAGTTGTGGCACCGCCGGGCGGAGCACTTCGGCCTCGTCGAGGAACCATCTGCCCGGACAGCAGACGCCACGCAGATGGATGCCACGCAGATGAAAGTTGTGCTGTCACCACTGGACGCGGTCTGGCAGGCCATGGAACATCTTGAAGAGCGCCAATGTGTTGCCCGGCGCACCGACCTGCTCGCCGCCGCGTTGGGGCGGGACCCGGGACGACATTCGCATGAGGAACTGGAGGCGGCCATCGACCGACTGCGCCGCGACAGACATCTGGCGGATACGAACTCCGGCGACATGACCACACGCCAGCCCCTCCGGTCGGAACGCGCTATGATTGCCGCCTTGCGGGACAGACGGCCTGAAGCACTGGCGAGCGCGCAGGACATCACCGCACAACTTGAGGCCACGTCGCTGACGGATGGCCAGCGGGATGCGGTCCGCACGATCCTGCTTTCTGATAACAGGATTGTCGTGGTGCAGGGGTTCGCGGGCACGGGCAAAACCCGGATGCTGAAGGAGGTCGTCCAGCTTGCGGGGGACCGCCCGGTGATAGGGCTGGCCCCGTCCTCGGCAGCTGCCCGTATTCTGGCCCTTGAGGCCGGGATTGACACAACCACGCTGCAATGAATGCTTGCATGATATGGGCATCTTGGCGATGCCCCTGATCTTGAGGCGGCCCGCAAGCGGTTCGGGGGTGCGGTGATCGTGGTGGACGAGGCGTCCATGGTTGGCACAGTCCAGATGCGCGATCTTCAGCGTGTCGCAGAGAGGGTCGGAGCCGCGCGGCTTGCGCTTGTCGGTGACAGGCTTCATCTTCGCTCGGTCGAGGCGAGGCAGCCGTTCCGCCTGCTTCAGGACGCAGGGATGGAAACGGCACGCATGGACGATGTGCTTCGACAACGCTCAACGGACCTCAAGGCCGCCGTCACGCATATGATTGCGGGGGACGCGGACCTTGCGGTCCAGAGCCTCGGCAGCGACGTGCGGGAGATTCCGCCGGACAGGCTGGCGGAGACGGCCGCCCGGCTCTGGCTGGCGCTTCCACCGGATGTGCGCAGGCGGTCGATGATCCTCGCCCCGACCCACGGGCAGCGGGAGGAAATCACCGCCGTGCTGCGCAAAGGTCTTGCCGGTGAAGAGCACCTCACCGGTCGGACGCTTGAGATCGAGCGGTTCCGCAGTCACGGAATCCCACCAGAACATGCAGATTCGGCATTCGTTCGCCAGCCTCGCGAAAGTTCAGCCGAAGCGTGGGAAAGTCCTGTCATGTCGGTGTTCACAAAGTCGACCTCAACGACCGCAACCTTTATTTCCAGCAGGCTTGGAGTGCCATTCTACCCAACTCATGTGTCAACGCCCGACATATTTATGCCCATTTCTGATGCAGCACACGAAGGCCATAAGTGCGGATTCACGAGGAGGTAGTATCAGCGCGACAGCCTATTCTTCACCACATTCCCTTGTTTGATAATCAAAGGAATGTGGGCCCCTTGATGGGTTAGCAGATCAAGTGATTCAAGGGGATTGCCGTCGACAGCGATAAGGTCAGCATAGGCATCGGCTTTGAGCTCACCAATTTGACCTTCCATCCTGAGAACTTTGGCGGCATCGACGGTGGCCGACCGAATGACCGCGTCCGTCGGAATATATCGTCCCCGTAAGATGAATTCACCTGATTGTTCCTGATGCATATCCCCCAATAGGTCTGAGCCATATCCCATCGTAATGCCAGCTTCATGAAATTTTGCTAGTTTGTCGAGACCCGCCTCGCGTACGGTCTCAATCTTTTCAATGGATGCCGCCGGTAAACCCGATGCGGCTCCCTTTGTGGCGAGCATATCATAGGTGATGTTGGTGGGCACAACGTAAACCCCTTCACGAGCCACACGAGCGATGGTGTCGTCAGACATCAAATTCCCATGTTCAATACATTCAATACCGCAGTCCAAGGCCCGGACAATGGCCAAGTCATCGTAGAGATGTGCCGCTACATAGGTGCCAAAGCTGCGGGCAATTTCAACGATCGCTTTTAATTCGTTGATGGAGAACGCTTGATAGCCGATCGGATCTGAGGGCGATGACACGCCCCCATCAGCCATCACTTTTATAAATTGTGCGCCGCCTTTGAGCTCCTCACGCGTCGCCCTTTGCACTTCAGGCAGTCCATCACAAATGCGACCGACACTGCCAAGCTGATGGGCATACCAGCGCACATCGCGGTTATCGTAAGCGCCTCGGTAATCTGTATGACCACCTGTTTGCGAAAGAGCCTTGCCACAAATAATGAGACGGGGTGCGACAAAAAGGCCTTCTTCAACGGCCTGTTGAAGACCTCGGTCTGCGCCGCCAAGGTCACGAACCGTCGTGAATCCACGCATCAACATGTCCTTCAGAATTTGCCCGCTTCTCGCGGCAATGAGCGACGATGGCAGCGCTGTATTCTGACCAAGATTGGCTGTCGTTGAGACCGCATGAACGTGGCAGTCAATGAGACCCGGCATGGTGATCAAGCCGGACAGATTTAACTCAACATCAGCCGCGAAGGAGATTTGTTTGGCAATATCCTTAATCTTGCCATCTTCAATGGCGATTTGCACAGGGTCTGTCGGAGCGGCTTTGGTCCCATCAACAATTCGGGCATTGCGTATGAGAAGAGAGTTCATGGGGTTGCTCCTGATTGAATGGTCATATTTCGACAAGAGTTTTGGGTCGATTTGCGGTCTTCATTTAACGGGTGAGGCATCAACGAAGAAGTCCGGGGAGCCACAAAGTAATGATCGGAAACGCGATCAAAAGAATTAAGGTCACGATATCGATCACGATAAACCACGTCACGCCTTTGAAGACGGTCGGAAGAGACACTTCATCGCCAAGCGTGCTCTTGATGACGAAGATATTGAGGCCAACCGGAGGAGTGATGAGACCGATTTCTAAAAGCTTGATAATGATAATTCCAAACCAGATCATGTCCATGTCGAGTGAGACCGCGATCGGCAAAATGAGCGGCGCGGTGAGGAGGAGCAAACCGATTGAATCAATGAACATGCCGAGAAGAATGTAGAGCAATGTGACTGAGGCTAGCATAACCAAGGGGCCCGCCGCTGATTGCGAGAATAAACCGGCCAGAAGTTGATTGAGACCAGCAACAGCGGCGTAGCGTGTCAAGAGAGCGCCGCCAATAACGATGATAAATATGGCCGTGAAGGATAAGGCGCTTTGTTTCAGAGCGGTGTAGAAACTTGAGAAGGTAAATGTCCCCGACAGAACAGAAATCAGAACTGCGCCCAACGCACCCAATGCGCCCGCTTCGGTCGGTGTGGCAAAACCGAAGGAGATGGAACCCATGACTATAGCGATGAGCAAAGGTAAGGGCGCAATATCCCAAAAGAAGTGGCGCAGCGAGACCCATTCATCACCACTGATATCCTGTCCACTTCCTGCCAGTTCAGGCCGCAATCCACAGCGAACAACAATCATTCCCATGTAGAGAAGCATTGACAAAAGCCCCGGGATAATACCGGCCAAAAAAAGAGCCCCGATGGAGACATCGGAATAGACACCGTAGAGAATCATTAAAATGCTCGGAGGAATGAGCGATCCCAATGTGCCTGAAGCGGCGATAGAACCACAGGCCAGTCCCGGATCGTACTGGCGCCGCAACATCTCGGGAATAGCAATTTTTGACATGGCCGAGGCGGTCGCGACAGATGATCCTGATGCGGCGGCAAAAAGGGCGCTTGCCATCACGCTTGAGCATGCCAGCGATCCCGGAAGCCGTGCTAGCAGTTGACGCGAGGCGCGAAATAATCCTCGGGTGAGACCGGTTTCTGAGGCCACAAATCCCATGAGTAGAAACATGGGCACCGCTGAAAAACTCCAATTTGAGGCCAGATCATAAGGAAGCCGTGAGAGGGATCCGATCGCGGCCTTCAGGTTGACCTCATAGGCGATACCAACAAAAGCCACCGTAATGAGAGACAAACCGATGGGCACGCGAATGGCAATCAAGAGAAGCATCGCGCTCAACGATACGATGAGAGGAAAAAATGACTCAATCATGGGGAGATTTTTGGCTCAAATTGCGGATCAATAGCAAGAGAGCACCGAGAGCGGATGTAGAAAAAGCAATGGGCAAAATCCATCTCACGGGCCAAATTGGCATGAGGTTGACCCCCATAGATACTTCTCCACGGCTTGTCGAGGACAGGGCTTGTTCAAAAGTGATAAATGTCAGCAGACCGTAAATGCCAATAGAAAGAGTCCCTGAGACGATGATGGACATTCGCTTGAATGATAATGGAAACAGTCGATAAAAGAGATCGGTTTCGATATGCTCACCGCGAAGTTCCAAAAGCATGATCGGCAGGAAGACAACGGGTACCATGCAATAGAATGACACGACTTCCATTGCTCCGGTCAGTGGGGCTCTGAGAGTGGTACGCAGGATGACGTCGAGAGAAATGGTAAATAGAATTGAACAGATGGCCAATGCGGCGAGTGCCAACTGACCGCGAGCGATGCGGTCTGTCCATTGATAGATCGGCGTCATTAATTTGTTATGGTAAATAGGCCGAATTCATTTCTGTCTTCGGCCTATCTAGCGGTTGTGCAAAGGGTGGTTTGGGTTCAGTTCACCCCGTAAGTTGACAGATCGAGTTTGTCGTAAATCTCAGATCGAATCAAACCAGCGAAGGTTTCCCTGTCGTCAATCGGAACATTCGCCATGAGTCCTTCCCACTTGTTCACCGTGTCTTGGAATCGTTTCAAGAGGTCTTCAGCTTCGGCAATTTTGAATGTATCTTTCACGATGCCAACAGCCGATCCAGATTGGGCATTGCGGAAAGAGTCGATCGAGTCAAGAAGGTCAGATTCGGGTTCATGAAAGGTGACGCCTTGCTCCTTCATATTGGCCTCGGCTTCCAACTCTTCAAGCAATGTTCCATCAACAATCAAAGCGACCATCGCATCGGCTTCAGCGTAAAGAAGGGCCCGACGTTGGTTTTCGGTTAACTCACTCCATACTTGCGGATTATATCCATGTCCGAGGCCGGCCCAGAAGAGGGTAATCGGCAAATTTGTGACATGAGGTGCGACTTCATAGAGTTTACGGACATAGGCATCGGCGACCGTCGTCGTTGTGCAAGTCAATGCCCCTTTATCCAAAGCCCCATACTGTTCATTGGTGTTGAATGAGACCGTGGCGGCGCCGGCCGAGTTGGCCCATTCAGCCGGTGCACGGCCAGGCAAGCGAAGCTTTGCGCCTTTCAGTTCACCGAGATTGCGCACTGGTGTGTTGCAAACCAATTTGTAGAGGTTGGTGGCATATGATGAACCGAACACGATACCAAGACCTTCCCATTCTTTTGACAATAGAGGATCGTTGATGTTGAACTCAGTAGCAGCAGCGATAATGACGCGCGGATCACTAAAGGTCATACCTAGTTCCTCAACAGCATTCGATACGGGTAGATCACTCGGTGTGTATTGCGCAAAATGGCCGGATACATCGGCGAGACCATCGGCGATTTCGGTGTGATTGCCGGATGGGGTCACGCGTGCCGAGCCGAGTTCAACATTGGCGGTCAAATCACCACCAGAGTGATGAGCCACTCGTTCGGCCCAATAATTGTAGAGGTAGCGCGAATACTGGTGTTGTGGGGGTAGCCAAGTCGCGGCGGTAATACTGTCGCGGGCCGACACGCCCACTGGAATCGACAGACTCATCGCTAGAACAAGGGAAGCTGAAAAATGAATAGGTTTCACTGTATCTCTCCATCAGTTTTTGTTGTGGATGCCTTTAACGACAGGACGATGTCTGGGTTCAGCGGGCGCATCCGGGCCTCCCGCAAGTAAATTTTTGCAAATCCTCGTTGAAGACGGTCTGTTGCCAGTGACTCCATTCCGAAGGATTTAGTAAAACCGTGTCCCCGCAACGTATTGGAGGCCATGGCCCAGTGGACGATAGCCTCCTCCTCCGATGCACCGGGTAAATCAAATGTCTGCGTCCAAAAATCCTGTAAAGCCGTTCGCCATTTTCGAATGGCACCGTCAACAGAACTCGAAAGAAATTGATCCGATCGGATGCCGAGTGACATTTCCATACAACCGATAAACAGATCACTGGAAAAGGCTTCACCAATTTCAGTGACAAAAGCGTCTTGATCGGTGATGCCCTTGCGAAATCGGGCGGAGATTTGTCGCATCCGAGTCGCAAATTCTTCCAAAATTTCTTTGAAAGCTTCAGCAATAAGTTCATCCTTACTGGTAAAATGATAGAAGAGGGCCCCTTGCGACACGCCGGCTTTTTTCACAATGGGGATGATTGACAGTCCAGAAAAACCGTTTGAGATGAGTTGCTCAATGGTGGCTTTCTTTAAGGCCGCGATGGTTCGATCGGTGTCTCTGATGCGACGAGGTGTCGATAGTTTCTTTTTCATAAGGCTTTCCACCTTAAATACTGACCAATCAGTATGTAATAGCAAGAGCCCTTACTCGTTGTCAACTCGCCATGTGAAAAACTGATGGGTACTATGTGAATTTCAAACAAGGTCGGCAGAAAACCGAGTCGAGTCACGCACAAAACTTCTTTCAAACCGAGGGTAAGAAAACTCAAGTGCACACCCGATCATTCCTCGAAAACATGCTCATCTATTCAATGGCTGAGAGGCCTTTACCGAAATACTCGCAAGGGAATTTGGACATGTGAGAATAGACTCCCATCCGATGCTGGATAGTCAAGAGTCTGAATGTCGAAATTTGCTTACAAATAAATGGGATTATGTACTTGACTGACTAAGACCGACGACGTCGGAAGAATTGTAGGCCGCATGGGAAGAGTTGCAGAACCTGCACGGGCAATATCTCGACATTCAGTGCGTCCGTCTGCCAAGTGCCGAGCATTACACGGGGAGTAACCGGGCACTACAGCTTACTGTGCTCTGGCACTTTCAGAATCAGGAAGTTCACAAGGACGACATATCGGCGGTTGCACGGCGCGATTTGGAGGGCGCGGCTGCAGATCAGCAGGTCCGGCACCTGAAATGGGACGGTTGGTATATCGGCCCGAAAGCAAGACTGCACCAGCTCGACCCGTATCGTGTGTCGCAAGAGTTCCAGAACGCCAATGCGCGGAAGCGCAAGCGACTAGCCGGCGGTGATTTCGATAGCATTAAGCAGGCTTTCAGCGGTCGGTGTGCCACCTGTGGAGCGCAAGAAGGGCGGCCGGATCGCGATGCTTACATAAACTTGACAGTCTGATTACGGCCGAAACCCCTGTCGCGCACGGGCGAAACCATCTTCCGGTCAGTGAAGATTCGAATAGAGATCGTTTCGCCTGGGCGACTACCGGACGGTATAACTTCCGACCGAATGCGAGCTGGAACACGTGCTGCTCGAAATCAACTCTTGAAAGATGTGATGCGGGACTATTGATATCTTGAGTATATGGGAATGGGCGTCCCGAGGAAGATCGTCAGAGGAATGTTGGACCACAACGGCACAGAGCCAGAATTGGTTGAACTCGACGAGCGATTCATTGTTCGTTTGCTCGCGCAACCACGCGGAAGCTGATCTCGCTGTTGTACTGAGCCACGAACCGATACTAATTGCCAATACTTCCGCTTCCCGCCCTCTTTGCTAGGGCCTCTCCATCTTGACATTCAGAAAAACATACCTTCTTTTCTGACATGGAATTGAGCCATGATAACGTCAAAAATCAAGCAACGCATAGTTGGGAAGGGGCGAGGCGCCATCTTAGCGCCGTCGGATTTCCTCGATATCGGGCCCCGCGCAAGCGTGGATCAGGCACTGTCGCGTCTTGTGAATCAGGGCGTGATCCGGCGGCTGACACGGGGGCTCTACGACTATCCCAAGCACAGTCCACGCTTCGGGCTCCTGGCACCCTCCGCTGATGACATCGCACGCGCGGTTGCGCGGAAGGACAACCAGGTTTTGCAGCCTTCGCCTGCAATGGCGGCAAACCAGTTGGGTCTGTCCACACAGGTCCCATCCAATCCGACCTACATGACCGACGGGCCGACGCGAACCAAGAAGATCGGACGGCAGGTGATCCAGTTCCGCAATGCCTCCCAGAAAACGTTGGTCGGTGCCGGTTCAAAGACAGGGACTGTTTTCCAGGCGCTCCGCTATGTCGGCAAGGATCGCGTCGACGATCAGGTGATCGGCAAGATCGCCCGCACGCTGGATGCCAAGGATCGGGCGCAGCTTGCAAAGCAAAGCCGACATGTTCCGGCGTGGATGCATCCTGTTGTTGAGCAAATCGTGGCACACGCCTGAGCATGGATGCCTCGCGAACGACACGCCTGCAAACAGGGATGAAGCCTTTCGGCAGGCCGCGGCAGCACTCGGGTTTGCAAAGGCGATTGTCGAAAAGGACTTCTGGGTCTGCTAGTCGCTGCAGCACCTGTTTGCCCTGCCCTCCTTCGGCGATCACCTGATCTTCAAGGGAGGCACGTCGCTTTCGAAAGCCTACGATGTCATCCACCGATTTTCCGAGGACGTCGATCTGTCGCTCGACCGCACCCAACTCGGGTTTGAGGGAGACAGTGACCCTGAGAACCGCGACCTGACGGGCCGCAAACGCAAATCTCTGCTGCAAGAGCTTCAGGAGGCCGCCGAGGTCACTGTCGCCAGTCCCCTGCTCGAAGAAATCAACACCGCTTTCGCGGCGAGTCTGGACCAGCCATTCTCACTTCAGATCGACAAAGGCGACCCTCAGACCATACTCTTCGCTTACCCGTCCCTCGGTGGCGAAGACCAAGGCGACATCAAGCCTGTCGTTCGGTTTGAGTTCGGCGCGCGTGGCGCACAGCTCCCGGCCGAACTCCGGACACTCTCAACCTACGTCCAACAAGCGTTTCCCGATCTCGCCGGTCTGAATAATGTTGAGGTTCGCACTCTCGGGATCGAAAGAACCTTCTGGGAAAAGGCGACGATCCTTCACATGCTCTTCCACCAGGACGCGGGCAAGCCACTCGCCGACCGGATGTCCCGGCACTACTACGAAATGGCGCAACTGACCCAGTCTGACGCCAAGGCGTGCGCTTTGGCCAATCTCGACCTCTTGAGCGAAGTTGGCCACCACAAATCGGTGTTCTTCAAGGCTGCCTGGGCCCGGTACGAGGACGCAAAACCCGGATCGCTCCGCCTGATTCCGAATGACCACCTGGAGGCCGCCCTGCGACGGGACTATGCCGGGATGCGCGAGATGATCATGAGCGACGCATCAAGCTTTGATGACGTAATGAGCGCGATCGCGGCGCTGGAGGCGGAGATCAACGCAGCATGACCTCTAAGAGCCCGGCGATTGGAAGTCATGAACCTGGTGATTGGGAGTCAACCGAGCTGCGACCGCCAAGCCGGCAAATTATCGTGAGGTATAGGATGCAGTTCTACAACTCACAAATGGCCCATATTTGAGCGATAGAGCGCGAAGTTTGCCGCAGGAATGTCATCCTGCAGCCAGTCCCGCATCCTCAAGCTGCTTCCGATCTGGCAAGTCATGGAGTGACTCCAGATCGAATCCGACACAGAGTTAAGAGTGTGTCGTTGATAGTTTCCGGCCCCTAATGCTTGTGGGAAAGCACCGAGCGGAGGATTTGCCATTCCGCGTTGGTCATGTCGTGTCGGTCGCCGCTCATGCCTCGAACTCCTTAGTGGATTGCTATCGCCAAGAAGTAACAGATCATACGAAAAAGTCAGCATTTAGTTACACGGCCTAGGTCAGCCTCTAAGGAGGGCGTAGCCCGACTGGAACTTTCCCCAAAATCGCCCACCTGCGATGTTGCTGACTTTCAATTGCGGTGTCGCTGAACGTGCAATCGCCAATCAGTCCGGAAGCCAAGCTCACGCCCAAACTCGAACGCCGTGCACGGCCTAATATCAAACTGTCTGGCCACATCGGGAACTTTCCGGTTTTTTCGCTGCGCTTTGGGCTTTGACCGCTCCGTCGTCACGATCACATGGCTTTCAGCGTTGGCAAGAGCATAGGCAACAAGGAAAGGGTCGCGACCAATCTCCTCGATCTCGATATCGGTGAGGTCCGGTGCATATCCCTCTTCTATGACGCGCCGCACCAGATCGATGTCCACGGCTTCATCAAAAAGAAGTGCCGCTTCAGTTTCGGCAGACATCGTCCATTCGCTTAGGGCATAGGCACCTGCCTTGAGCTCTTCGTATATTTCGAGTGGGATTCTGACTTGGCCTTCTTCACCACAATGGATCAACCATTCCAAATATTCATCGACCTAGCCGATCCCGTAGTAATCTCGGTTCGCGCCGATCAAGGTGTTTGCGTCCAAAAGATAAAGAAAAATCAATCCTTATGCCGGGATGCGTGGACCACGGGCCTTCAATACGCCGTCTACGTTCTTTCCACTGACCCCCAATACCTTCCCCGCCTTGATGGTGGTGATTGCTCCAACGCCAAGCATGCGATCGACAAATTCGACCAGAGCTGGTCCTGCTCTATGCCTGCGGATGACGGGGTAAGTTGGACCACCGCCGGAGTCGCGACTTAGGTCACGGTCACGCTGACCCAAGAAGTTCTCGCGAAACACACGGGATATCTGTTCACAGAACTCGTATGGGTATGCCCCTGCTCTATACAGCGCATAAGCAACCATGGTGCCGCTGACTTTACCAGCGTCGGCAAAATCACGGATCATCTGAACGGCTTCATCGACTTGGGTGTTGGCATCAACAGGAAGTGCTCCAACACCTTCGGGCAGAAGAAACGCTCGAGCTACATCATTGCAAAACTTCTCAATTCTGCGCTCAGTTGCTCGACCACTTACACCGGTCATTCCAAGCCAGAGATGGGCCAGCTCATGCACAATCGTGAAGGACTGTGCCCCCTTCGAGTCGTTGGCATTCACTGCGATGAAAGGGGCAACATCATCGGCAAGGGCAAACCCTCTGAACGCCTCAACCGAAATCTCTGTGTGATGGCTACCAAGATTGTCTACGAAGAGAATGAAGATTCCGGCCGTCTCGGCCTGACCACGTAGATACGCAACCGCATCGCCCATTGTGCCTTTGCGATAAGCTCCGATGTCAAACTGAATGGTCTCAGCAATTCTTGGCGCAATGGATTCAGCACCTTCTTTCATGTGGGCCGAACCAACGAACGGAAGAGGCTCTGCCTCGTCCTCCTCTTCAAGAACATTGCGGACCAAAGCCTGCCTCGCGCGAATGTCTCTCAGAACTGCATCGACAAGAGCCTTGTCACTAACGGTAAAAGTTTCTGGAAGAGTGCGGAAATCTTCGCCGCGATCACCAGTCTTCGGAGGTGCGCTCAGATAGAAGGTCAGGATTGGTCGACGGTAGTGCTTGGACATCTTGACCAGCATCGGCCTCGTCGGGGCCACTTCACCAGTTTCCATCTGCTCAAGCCGATCGAGCGCCTCAATGCCCCGAGCCGGTTTAATGCCAAGCTTTTGCACAGCATCATCGGGAGACAGACCAGCCGTCTCTCTCGCCCAAACAAGAATTTCTGGATTAACGTTCGGCATAGTCAGATTCTACAGGTTTTATCACTGCTGTCCCAGAGAAATCGGATTAACATTCCCCACTTCCGCAGTGAAGTGCAACGCTCGTCCCTTATCGCAGTGAGGGCGTAGCCCGAACGGAGAATGAGAGACGGTTTGAGAGCATTTTCTCCTCTGATCCCGCCGGAAAACAGCTTCAATTCCATCGAAATCAAGCTTATGCAACGCCGCTGTCGGATTCAAGCCACAGGTAATCATAGCGCAGCATAGACTTTGCTACACGTTGCGGCGTCTGAACATGGTGTAAATGGATGTCAAAATATTGTTCTTCAGAAC
The DNA here is from genome assembly GCA_022824005.1 of Paracoccaceae bacterium. GTDB lineage: Bacteria > Pseudomonadota > Alphaproteobacteria > Rhodobacterales > Rhodobacteraceae > JAPOXR01. The sequence continues at coordinate 167 of JAJEBG010000005.1, read as the reverse complement.
CGGCCGAACAAGAGCCACGATGCTACCCGTTCAAGTCGCAACCGAGGAAAGTGCGCCCTTGATTCTGAGCCGCTTGGAGAACAGAGAACGATCCCGCCGCAGGGTCAATGACGAAATCGTTTTCATGACTCACCGCAGAAATAAGTTTACCTTGGAGATCAATGGGC
>JAJEBG010000048.1 GCA_022824005.1 Paracoccaceae bacterium | reverse complement strand
ACACTATCTCCCCCATTGGGACACTCCTCCCCAACGAGGAGCGAATATCTGGAAGGGTATCATGATTGACCTCTCAAAGCCGAGCCGCCGCCCGGCCAATCCCCGCTTTTCGTCGGGCCCATGCCCTAAACCACCCGGATGGAATCTGGACGCGTTATCTGCTGCAGAGCTTGGGCGCTCGCACCGCTCGCCTCCTGGACGTGCGCGGTTGCGTCAATTGATTGAACTTACGCGAGAAGTCCTGAAAGTTCCGAGCGATTATCGGATCGGTATTGTCCCGGCCTCCGATACCGGGGCCGTTGAGATAGCCTTGTGGTCTTTGCTAGGAGCCCGAGGTGTGGAGGTCTTGGCATGGGATAGTTTTGGACATGACTGGGTCGCTGATGTCACGGGGCAATTGAAAATTGATGCCCAAATCCGCCGTGCCGATTATGGCAAACTGCCAGATGTCTCTGAATGTGACTTCAATTCTGACATTGTCTTCACTTGGAATGGCACCACCAGCGGTGCCAAACTACCGAATGGTGATTTTATTCCCAACGACCGCGCGGGTTTGACCATCTGTGACGCCACATCGGCCGTTTTTGCTGTCGATTTGCCATGGCAAAAGCTGGATGTCACAACCTTCTCTTGGCAAAAGGTTTTGGGGGGAGAAGGAGCACACGGCATGCTCATTCTATCGCCCCGAGCCATTGAGCGACTTGAAACCTACACGCCTGATTGGCCGATGCCAAAAATCTTTCGCCTGACGTCAAAGGGTAGGGTTAACGAGGGTATTTTCGATGGCGCGACCATCAATACACCATCAATGCTGTGCGTTGAGGATTGTATTGTCGCGTTGAAATGGACGCAGGAAATCGGGGGGTTATCTGAAATGATTCGGCGGGCCAACGCCAATTCTGCGACACTCGATAACTTCGTTCAGAGCGTCGATTGGTTGGCACATTTGGTCACCGATTCCAATCATCGGTCCAACACCAGTGTTTGCCTGATTTTCCAAAACGCCGACATTCCACCATCAGCGAAGTCCCCATTTGCCAAGAATATCGTGGCGCGACTCGAAAAAGAGGAAGCCGCCTTTGATATTGGCGCCTATCGCGCCGCGCCGCCCGGTCTTCGCATTTGGTGCGGCGGCACGGTTGAGCAGGAGAATCTTCTGACTCTGTTTCCATGGATTGAATGGGCGTACCAAATTGAACACGAGAATTATCGGAGCTGAAGCCATGGCCCCCAAAGTACTTGTTTCAGACAAATTGTCCCAGACGGCGGTCGATATTTTCCACGCGCGTGGCCTTGAGGTCGATTTTCAACCTAGACTTGGGAAGGACAAACAACGGCTCTCAGAAGTGATCGGTGAGTATGAAGGATTGGCCATCCGCTCAGCCACCAAAGTGACGGCCTCTCTTTTGGAAAAAGCCAGTAAACTCAAGGTTATTGGACGTGCCGGTATCGGTGTCGACAACGTCGATGTAGAAGCTGCCTCACGTCTCGGTGTGATCGTTATGAACACACCTTTCGGTAACGCCATCACCACCGCTGAACATGCCATCAGTATGATGATGGCTCTGGCCAGACAAATTCCCCAAGCCAACATCTCCACGCGCCAGGGGAAATGGGAGAAGTCTCGTTTTACCGGCATTGAGTTGTTTGGGAAGACGCTTGGCGTCGTCGGATGCGGAAATATTGGCTCAGCGGTTTGTCAGCGGGCCCGAGGGCTCCACATGCACGTTCTAGGATTTGATCCCTTCTTAAGCGAAGAAAGGGCGCGACGATTACAAATCGAAAAAGTCGAATTTGAGGAATTGATTGCCCGTTCGGATTTTGTCAGTTTTCATGTGCCGCTCACCGACAAGACACGACATATCTTGGACGAAGAATCCCTCGCCAAAGCTAAACAAGGGGTGAGAATCATCAATTGTGCTCGGGGCGGCATTATCGACGAGGCGGCGTTGGCCGAGGCCATTGGCTCGGGTCACGTGGCCGGAGCGGCGCTGGATGTTTTTGAAACCGAACCACCTGACGACAATCCGCTATTGGCGCTGCCGGAAGTCATCGTCACGCCGCATCTCGGGGCCTCAACCATTGAAGCGCAAGAAAAAGTCGCCCTGCAGGTGGCCGAGCAGATGTCTGACTTCCTCCTTCGAGGGGCCGTCAGCAACGCTTTGAATATGCCCTCAATTTCGGCCGAGGAAGCACCACGACTTAAACCTTGGGTTACCCTCGCCGATCATCTTGGAACCTTTCTTGGACAAATGACAGATGAGCCCATTTTGGCGGTGAATTTGTTGTTTGATGGCTCCATCACGGAAATGAATACCAAGGCTTTGGGAGCGGCGATTACAACCGGCATCTTGCGCCCTTCAAATCCCGACGTCAACATGGTCTCAGCAGAAGTCATGGCGAAGGAAAGAGGATATTTGATTTCCTCAACCATACAATCCCAGTCCGGCGTTTTTGATGCCTATATAAAGGTCACGGTGACCACAAATAGCCGAACAAGAACGATTGCGGGCACCGTGTTTTCTGATGGCCGACCGCGGATCATTCAGATCCAGGGTATCTATGTCGACGCCGAGGTCACTCGCCACATGCTCTATACCACCCATACGGACCAACCGGGCATCATTGGAATCTTGGGGACGATTCTAGGAGATAGTCGCACCAATATTGGGAATTTCAGCCTCGGCCGAAGCGGTCAGGGCGACAATGCCATTGCCTTGCTGTCTGTCGACTCGCCCCCGCAACCCTCGGTCGTCGAAAATATTGTAGAAACCCACATGTTCAAGCAGGTGCGTTCACTGCAATTCAACGTCGTCTCGAATTGACCCTCCACGACCGACCAGACAAAGACTGACCGATGATCCTCAATATGGCATGGGATGTTGGCGGTGAATTTCGTTGATATCCTTGAGGCATTCCTCAGACAGTTCAATATCAGCTGACTTCAGCAGATAGGCCAATTGCTCTGACGTCGTGGCTCCGAAAATCGCCGAAGCCACGAAGGGTCGGGTTCGGCACCAAGCGAGAGCCAAATGCGCAAGGTCAAGTCCATGCTGCGCGGCCAACGCCTGATAAGCGGCAACCGCGGGTCTCACACGCGCCGTATCTCGTCCTCCCAACTTAGGCGAAATGCTCTTTCTTGAACCTTCTGGAATTGCGCCATCTTGATATTTTCCTGTCAGAAAACCGGTTGCTAGTGGTGAGTAAGCAAGAAGTCCGACCTTTTCATTATGGGCCAGTTCAGCGAGATCAGTATCAAACAACCGACAGAGTAAACTGTATTCATTTTGAATCGCATGAACTTTTGGATGATTTTTCTCTTCCGCCATACGTAACCATCGAGAGGTTCCCCAAGCGCTTTCATTCGAGAGGCCGAAGCAACCGATCAATCCTTCATCAATCAACTCTTGCATCACTTCTAGAACGTCTTCCATATGCGCCAATGTGATAGAAATATCCTGCCCAGTTGGGTCATAATGCCAGTTCTTTCGAAACATATACGAGCCACGATTCGGCCAATGCAACTGATAGAGATCAATATAATCAGTGCATAACGAGCGCAGAGAGGATTCAATGGCGGTCCGAATTGTTTGGCTTGAAATCGGTATCCCATTACGAATGATTTTATTGCCCTCGCCCGTGACTTTTGTGGCGATTTTGATTTGATCACGGCGTCCTGACGTTTTGACCCAACGGCCAATTATACGCTCACTATCACCTTGCGTTCGCGCCGAAATCGGATTGACGGGATACATCTCGGCCGTGTCGATAATGTTGATGCCATGATCAATAGACATATCGATTTGTCGGTGGGCATCGTCTTCGGGGGTTTGTGTACCAAATGTCATCGTGCCCAAGCAGAGGTCACTGATATAGATATCCGTATCGCCGAGTCTATTCATCATCATGTGGGTTCATCTTCCAAATTTTTAGACACCCCCGATGACTTCATCGTAGACCGGTGCAAATCGAAGGCCGAAATCAATTGATCAAAAATACCCTATTCATCAATGTGACTACAAGTTTCTTTCACAATCTGTTTGGTCATATGAACCGTTCGACACCTTTATTGGAGCGTTCTGGCCTTTTAGGTGAAAATGACTTGCCTTTAAAATTACAAAATGTAGCACATTGGGGGAGTAGAACGGAGTTTGCAAATAGTGGTTGACAATAAACACAACACTTCAGCCAGCAGCGAAGCTCGGCGAAGCGGTTGGCGCACGATCAAGGCGGTCGCGCCATATCTCTGGCCAGCAGACCGAAGAGAGATTCGATTTCGAGTCGTGTTGGCATTGTTGGCACTGGCGACGGCGAAAGTGGTGACGGTCGGCACACCTCTCATCTACAAAAGCGCGGTCGACACACTGGCTGGACAAGGTCATGAAAATCCCCTTCTTCTATTGGGAATCGGAGCCGTCGGTCTCACCTTGGCCTATGGTGGGGCGCGAATCCTTGGGGTTGGGTTTGATCAGCTTCGGGATGTGATTTTTGCTCGCGTCGGACAACGTGCCTTGCGCCTCTTGGCGCTCACAACTTTTCGGCACATTCACAAACTGTCGTTGCGCTATCACATCGCTCGTAAAACGGGGGGTCTGTCAAGAATCATTGAACGCGGTGTCAAAGGGCTCGAATTCCTTTTGCGATTCATGTTGTTTTCAATTGCGCCGCTGATTCTTGAACTTGCCATGATTGCGGTTATTCTGCTGGTCGTTCTCGATTTTTGGTATTTTTCTGTCATCGTGGTCACCATCGTGGTGTATGTCTCGTTTACCTTTCAAGTGACCGAATGGCGGGTGCAAATTCGCCGCGAGATGAACCGGCAAGACACCGAAGCCAATCAAAAGGCGGTTGACAGTCTCCTGAATTACGAAACTGTCAAATACTTCAATGCCGAAGACCGAGAATCAGAAAGATATGAAATCTCTATGCGTGGCTATGAACAGGCCGCGCTCAGAACCAGCTATTCCCTCGCCGCCCTGAATTTTGGTCAAGCAGTGCTGATCGCGTCTGGTACCGTTGGAGTCATGCTCTTGGCCGTTTACGGTGTTCTTGATGGCCGTCTGACCGTCGGAGATTTCGTGCTCGTCAACGCCTATATGATTCAAGTCTCTATTCCGCTGAATTTCCTCGGCAGCGTCTATCGTGAGATACGACAATCTCTCGTTGATATGGGCGATATGTTTGATTTGCTCGAACAGGGTTACGAAGTCAACGACATGCCCGGTGCCAAGGACTTGGAGATTGCAGGGGGGCGAATTGAATTCACCGATGTCGAATTTGGATATGATCCAGATCGGCCCATCCTCAAGGGCATCAATTTGGAAATCAAGCCAGGCGAGATGGTGGCATTGGTCGGCCCCTCTGGTTCAGGGAAATCAACGATTGGCCGATTACTGTTTCGTTTTTATGATGTGACCGCCGGATCGCTCAAAATTGACGGTCAAGATGTTCGCCAAATCACTCAAGACAGTCTGCACAGTCAGATCGGCATCGTCCCTCAAGATACCGTCCTCTTCAACGAAACGATTGAATACAACATTTCCTATGGGATGCCCTACGCGAGTGAAGACGATGTTCAGGAGGCGGCAAAGGCGGCTCAGCTGCATGACTTTATCAAAGATTTACCGCATGGCTATCAAACTGAGGTCGGCGAGCGCGGTCTTAAACTCTCGGGAGGTGAAAAACAGCGCGTGGGTATCGCTCGAACCTTGCTGAAGAACCCAAAAATTCTTCTTTTGGATGAAGCCACTTCGGCCCTCGACAGCGAGACAGAAAAAGAAATCCAAACCAGTTTTCAAACCATGGCGGAAGGGCGCACTGTCATTGCCATCGCCCATCGCTTATCGACAATCGTCGATGCTGATATGATTGTGGTATTGGAAGACGGTCATATTGTTGAGCGGGGTCAACATGACAAGTTGTTGGCAGCCGAAGGTCGTTACGCCGCCATGTGGCACCGACAACTGGCCGAAGACGAGGAACTCGCCGCGGCTTGAGAAGCAATATTTCATTCTTGACGCGCCGTTAGGAATATTTTGTCGCTGTGTGGGACTCAAAAATGGCGACATTTGCCAAGCGATTGATTTCCATTGGAGAGTTCGCTGAACCCATATGGAACTTGGGCAAAAACTAATATGTGAGACCAATAGGAAAAAGAATGTGATGGATTTCATACCATTCGAAGAAGCCGAACCTTTGCTCGACTGGATTGAACTGGCCGATTTCATCGCTGATTGTCATCGTCTCCCGCCGGCTCAATTGAGTGATCAATTTCTCACCCGCGGGGAGAATACCCTTCTCTCACGCGCCGCTTGGATTGACGGAATGGGGAGTCTCGTCAAAACGGCACTCGTCGTGCCGTCCAATAAGGCGCGCGGTTTGTCAACGACCAACGGCGCAGTGACGCTATTCGATGATTCGTCAGGTGAGTTAGTTGCGCTGATTGATTTTCGTCTTGTGACCAAATGGAAAACGGCCGCCGACTCGTTGCTAGCAGCGCTTCGATTGGCTCCTCCTGATTGCGCCAATATTCTAATTCTGGGGGCGGGCTCGGCGGCACGCTCACTCATTGAAGCCTATGGCGCGGCCTTTCCCAAAGCCTCATTCTTCATCTGGAATCGCACCCTATCTCGAGCTCAAGAGGTGACAAAGACTTATCGCCATCGCTTCAATATCTTCCCTGTCAGCGATCTTGAGACATATGTGTGCCAATCGGACATTATTGCGTGTGCCACTTTGTCGATTGAGCCACTCCTCAAAGGTCAGTGGTTGCGACCGGGTTGCCATATCGATTTAATTGGAGCCTTTCGAGCCGATATGCGAGAAGCCGACGACGACGCCATTCGAGCTTCACGCATATTTGTCGATTGCTTTCAGACAACCGTTGATGAAATTGGTGAAATTAAAATTCCTATCGCCCAATCCGTTATTGAGCGAAGCGATGTACTCGCGGACTTCTATGATCTCCCAAAAGGCGCATTTGCCCGCGTCCGAGATGACGAAATCACATTGTTCAAAAATGGCGGAGGGGCACATCTAGATTTAATGACCGCCCATTACATCCTGTCAAAATGGTGTCAGTCAAAGACAATTTGAGAATCTTGCCGAGATAAACCGCCGGCGGTGAATGATCAGGCTCACAACGTGTTATCGATTACGAATACACGTCTCCCACACATCATAAACGGCACAGGCCAAAACAATCAAAGTGATGATCCAAAACGGGAGTCCACCCCAGAACCCAGCAAATCCGGCCGAAATCCCTTGCGCGAGTCCAAGCGTAAAGGCGGCCAAGAGCAGCGTGGCCAATGCGGCGAGGATTAGACTGATGATTTTGTTGTTTACCATGGAGTCAGTCTAAACCAAAACAAACTAGGGGGCAAGCGCCCGCAATATCCAATTGGCGGAACGCAAAAGCCGGTCATCCTCTTCTGGGCCGCCAATGAGTTGCACACCGATGGGCAACCCTCTCTCACTATTCAAGATCGGCATCGTCAGACAGGGAAGCCCACATAATGTCCAGACGGTGCTACAAATCGGATTGCCTGTGCCGACGTCAACAGGCGGTGCCTCACCGAGAGATGCGGGCGCGATAATGGCGTCAAAGTCGTTAAAGAACCTTCGAAAATAGGTTTCCGCTGCGGCTTTTTGTTGCAGGGCATTTTGATACGACTTTCTGTCAATCTTCTGCCCGTTGTTGATCGTCTCTAGCAATGTCTCACTCAGAAGTTCTGCATGTGTCTCTGCGAGTTTTTTGAGATTGCGACCGATCTCAACGTCTTGGATGGTCTTGTGCGTTTGCAATAATTGATGAAACTGACTCGGAGCCGGAATCGTCTCTACCCGAGGCGCAAGAAGAGCTCTCACATCTTCCAATCCCTGCTTCACGTCATCGGGCAATTCCTTATGGTAAGGAGCATCAATCCATACCAGCGAAGGTTCAATCGGAGGTTCACTTTTGACGCCGTCTAACATCTGAGGTTTGGGACATGAAAGCGTGCTGGAATCGGCCGAATCTCGTCCTGTGAGGGCGTCGGCCAGGATGGCAATATCTTCGAGACTGCGTGCAAACACCCCCAATTGATCAAGCGACTGGGACGTTCGAAGAACGCCCGTTCTTGAAATCAAACCGCGCGAAGGCTTGAAGCCAAAGATCCCACAAAACGATGCCGGTCGTATGACCGAGCCATTCGTCTGAGAGCCAATCCCCAAGGGCACTTGGAAAGCGGCGACGGAGGCCGCGGCCCCACTCGACGACCCCCCTGGTGAGCGTGCCAAGTCATGCGGATTGACCGTATCACTCGGATGCATAAAGGCCAATTCAGTGGTGACCGTCTTTCCCATGATGACGGCCCCCGCGTCACGTAGGCGGTCAATCAAAAACGCGTCCTTGCGCGGAATCCTATTGGCACAAGCCGGAGATCCCCATTCTGTGGGAATGCCCTTGGTGTCAATAATATCCTTGATGCCAACCGGCACACCATGCAACGCGCCCACCGGTTTGCCATGCCAACGCCGGTGGTCCATCTCGCGTGCCTGCTTCAACGCATGCTCGGCCTCCATCCAAGCCCACGCGCCGATATCCGGCTCCGTCGCCTGAATACGTTCAATACACGCCTGAACCAACGCTTCAGACTTGAGTTGACCAGAACGGATCCACTCAGAGGATTGGACGGCCGACAAACGCGTGAGATGTTCGGATGGTGGCGGTTCGATCGCCATCTTGCCCACCCCTTACGGAATGTACTCGCCAAAGAGATAGTCAGGGAACCAGAGCGCAATCTCTGGGAACTGGTACATCAAGAACATCGCAAAAATGACAATCGCAAGATAGGGGAGAATCCCTTTGAAAATTTCAATCAATTCAATTTGGGATCGTAACACGCCTTTCAGATAATAGGCCGACATGGCCATTGGCGGAGTCAGGAATGATGTCTGCAAATTGAGGGCCACAAGCATGGCAAAGAAATACGGATTGACACCGAACGCATCAAGCATCGGCAAGAAAATAGGCACAAAAATGATAAGAATCTCAGTCCACTCAAGAGGCCATCCTAGTAAAAAGATGACCAATTGAACCAAGACGAGAAACTGCCAAGGCTCAAGGCTCAGACCAAGAATCCAATGCTCAATCACATCGTGACCACCGAGATAGGAAAAGACCGACGCAAATGTCCATGAACCGACGAACAGCCAGCACACCATCGCCGTCGCCTTTGCTGTGAGAAACACGCTTTCTTTCAAGCGCCGCCAAGTTAGGGATTTGTATATCACAGCCAGAACTAATCCCCCCATAGCTCCCATGGCCGCCGCTTCCGCGGGTGTCGCAAGTCCCCCCAGAATGGATCCGAGAACCAGCATAATGAGCACCGTCAGGGGGACAAATGAAACCAGCAGGTTCCAGTAAATTTCCCGACGTGGGGGAATTTCTTCGCTCTTGGGTCGCGGCGCGATACTTGGATTCAAAAAGGCGCGAACCATCACATAAACAATATACAGTCCGGCCAACAATAAACCCGGAAAGACCGCCGCCGCATAAAGCCGAAGCGGCGAAAGTTCGGCAATTGCCGCATAGACGATGAGCATAATTGACGGGGGAATCAAGATTCCCAATGTGCCGCCCGCGCAAATAACACCTGAAGCAAATCTTTTATCATACGCGGCGTTCGCCATCGCCGGGAATGCGAGCAATCCCATTAACGTCACCACCGCCCCAACAATGCCTGATGCGGTGGAAAAAACTGTACAGGTTAGGAGGGCCGCGACCGCCATTGAGCCTGGCAAATTATGTGCCGCTTGCCGCAAAGAGTAGAAAAGCCGATCAATGATACTGGCCCTCTCAACCACATAGCCCATAAATAGGAATAAAGGTATGGCGACCAAGGTATCATTCTCCATCACCGAGTAGGTGTTTTGGTTCAGGAGGTAGAAAATATTGTTATTGACTAAGTCGGCGAGACTTTCGATACCGCCTTGGTAGTAGGCATAGTACCCAAACCCAACCCCCATCGCGATCAATGTGAAGGCAATCGGGAAACCGAGCAGCACCATCAAAATGAACAGGCATAACATCAGGATGGCAATTTCAGGGTTGGTCATATCAAAATTCTGCCAATTTAGGAGTTAACTTGCATTCTCTTGCGCTTGTGCCATTAGAACATCCTCACTCTCACGCACATCGTCAAGGCGCTCCATCCACATGCCTGTCCGCATGGCGTTCCAGCATCGAAGCATTTCGGCAATACCTTGGAAAATGAGCAAAGCACCAGCGACCGGGATCAAAGATTTGAAAAAATAGATTTGGATACGGGCTGGACTGTTCCAACTTACTTCTTGGTAGCGCCAACTATCGGCGGCCACTTCATATCCAAACCAAAAGAGCGCTAGTATTCCGGGAAAGAAGAACAGAATATACAGAACAAAATCAATTCGGGCTTGCCAGCGAACTGGGAACAGCCGGTAGAGGACATCCCCCCGCACATGGGCGTCCTGCGCCAAAGCATAAGGCCCCGCCATAAGGAACAGAGCCCCATACATTTGAACCATCATGTCAAAGACCCAAACAGTCGGCGCATTGAAAATATAGCGGACGACGACTTCATAGGAAACCGACAAGGTCAGAATAAGTATACACCATCCGAACGCACGGCCAACCCACACGCTCAGACCCTCTATCGTCTGGACGATCTCTTTCATATTTTATGGGTCATTATCTGGGAGCCGTTTGAGCGGCTCCCAGATTTAAACTACTGATCAACCAAAGTAGTGTTCATAGGCCAGCCGATAGTCAGGCTGGTTCAGATTCAGGTAGTTCATGACTTCCTTGGCGTAAGCCTTCTGGCTGTCAATGACCCGAGCAAAGAATGCATCTTCGGAAGCAATCCTGTCGACAACGACATCCCAAGCTTCAAGTTGCTTCTTCATCACTGAATCAGGTGTGCGATACACATTGACACCTTGACTGTCACGGAGGGTGACCAAATCCTCTGCGTAACGTTTGGTGTTGTGCCAATAGAAATTGGAATTCTCCGCTTCTGACGCATAGCGAATGATCGCCTGCAATTCTGGAGACAGGGAATTATATTTCTCTTTATTGAAAGACACTTCAAAGAATTCTTGGCTTTGATGGAATGAAGCCAAATGATAGTGTTTCGACACATCCTGCATACCAAAGTCGCGGTCCGATGTTGGATTGTTGAACTCGGCCGCGTCAATCAGCCCTGATTTCATGGCTGGTTGGATTTCGCCGCCAGGCAATTGCACAACTGACATGCCCATTTCCAACAATACATCCGCCGCTAGTCCAACGGTTCGGTATTTCAATCCATCCATTTGGGCTGCGTCGGTAATTTGCTCCTTGAACCAACCCAAAGGTTGAGCCGGCATCGGACTGTTGAAAAATGACACGATGTTGAGTTGCAGATTTTCCATCAACTCATCGAACAACTCCTGACCGCCGCCGTAATTGACCCAGCCCAAAACTTCTTGGCTTGACCAACCAAAACAGGGTCCTGTTCCGAACAGCGAAGCTGTGGGCGATTTGGAATACCAATAGGCCGGCACATAATGGCAGGCATCCAAGATTCCACGGTGAACCGCGTCTTGCATTTGGCTCGTCCTCACAACAGCATTGACTGGCAGGAGTTCAATCGTCAACGCGCCCCCGGCCATTTGGTTGACGCGGTCAACATAGGCCTGAGCATTTTCAAGGAAGATTCCACCCCCCCAAGCCGCTTGCAATTTCAGTGTTATGCCCGACTGGGCCAATGCTGGAGCCGCCAAACCACTCGCAGAAGCTGTCGCTGCAACGGCGGCACCACCAAGGAACTTTCTACGGTTAACATTTTTTGTCATTGTTTTTCCTCCAATGATCGGTTTGACACAAATCTGGGAGAACTTAACATAATTTAAGATTGAATCAAATTAAAAAAAATCCGGTATCGAATTGTCGCGCTTTTCATTCCCACTGCCGACCGACCCCCGTCCACAATAAAGTCTGTGTCACGCAAACTTAAAAGGCATAAAGCCAATCGTCATTGGGCCGTCTGGAGAGAAAAAACGCCACCTTTACTCCTATCCCCCAAGATGAGCTCTCAACGATTTTCCTATCACAACCGGCCGCATGAATTGCGTCAATTCGACTCTTCGGATAACAGGACAAAGTGTGATCTGAGACGATCGTATCCCAATCAAACCAGATGGTACGATCGCGACCGACAAGAGGAGATCACGCCTCTCAAGTGGGGACGGACAAATCGGTGTAATGAATATTGAGGCTTTCCAAATGACGACCGCTATGCGGGCCGCGGTGCTTGAACGGCCCGGGAAATTCAAAGTTGGCGCGGTTGACCGGCCTCAACCGCGCCTTGATGAAGCCCTTATCCGCATCGACCGAACGGGGATTTGCGGCACCGATATTCATATTTTTCATGGGAGATATGCGGCGGAGTTTCTGCCGATGATTCCAGGCCATGAATTTACCGGCCGGATTGCTGAATTGGGGCCACATGTCAAGGGCTGGGAAATCGGTCAACAGGTTGTTGTCGACATGAATATTGGTTGCACAACCTGTTATTGGTGTCGGCGCAATGAGGTGCTGAATTGTCCTGATATGCAACAAATGGGGATCAACATTGATGGAGCCTTCGCCGAGTATATTGCTGTCCCCGCTCGCCTGCTGATTGCCGCACCTGAGAACACGCCTTCTGAGATCCTCGCGCTGACCGAGCCGCTCGCTTGTGTTGTTCGCGCGGCCCGCAAATCTCGCGTCACTTTCGGTCAATCCGTGACCGTCATCGGTGCCGGACCGATCGGCAATCTGCATGTCCAATTGCTACGCAATATTGGCGTTGCGCCCATCATCGTCACCGACATAAACCAAAGCCGTCTGTTGATGGCAAAGGAGTCAGGAGCCGATATCGCTGTCCCGCCACACCGCTTGAAAGAAGCTGTGCTGACCGCGACGCAAGGTCGGGGCACGGACATGGTCATTGAATGCGTCGGCGATTCAACCTTATACGCCGAAGCGCTTGAGGTGATGCGAAAAGGGGGACATCTCGCCGCTTTTGGTTTGACGGGTCCAGACGATGAAATCGATATCAATATCGTGCAAATGATCCTTCAGGAAAACTCCATCAAAGGATCGGTTGCGGGTATAGGTGAAGATATGCATGACGCTTTAACCTTACTCACACACCATCGTATCAAGACCTCTCCCTTCACGGGCGCAGAATTCCCTCTCGATGATATCCAAACGGCTTTTGACACATTTGCCGACCGGCCTGATGACTTGAAGACACAAATTGTGATGTAAACGCCAATAAGGTTTCGTAAGGTCACGTCGATGTCACTGTTTGAGTTGCCCCGCTCTCATCGCTCTTGTGCCTTGCACCGATAGCCGCCCAGCGGCGGTTGCCCCACTCCCAAAAGCGGACCCGGCCCCTCTCAATCCACTTTGAAAACGTCCTTCGCTGACCGAGTCAGACAATTGGATATCACCTCCTATCCAACGCAGCACGCGGCCAGGAAAGGATGAGATCAGTGAAAAACTGCGTTCCATAAGGACAGTATAGGCGAAGATAATGATAAAACCCGAAGCCATAATCCCAAAAATCGCCACGAGGGGGGACGCATGGGCGAGGGCCGACATCGCATAAAACATGCCGGCATCGAAGAGCTGGGCCGTGACTCTGAACAGAACCATTGCGGCCAAATACCCGAGGATCATGAGCGAGGGTGTCATGGTCAAGGCCAATAGCATTAACCAGCCGTAACGGCCGGCTTCGCCCGAAATTCCCTCTCCGTCTAGACGCATATGGGCCACCGCCCAAAGGCTCGCCGCAACCACCGCCTCAATGACGAGAAGAAAATAGCTGGCGACCGCAAGAATCCAGAATATGAATGGCAAGGCCGGGAGAATGAAGGACTGCGTGACACCAATCGCTGTCAGCGGTGCGGCGACCATGAATATCACCGCGGTGCCAAATCCGCCGCTCAAAATGGAGGTCGCTGCGCCGCCAAAAATCAACGCTCCCGCGACATCAAGATACCAGTTGCCCATCCGCACCACACCGACAATGGGATCATCCGCCCACTGACCCGGTGACAAAACCGTCACCATTGAGCCGATGGCGTCTGCAAAGCCAATCTGCCAGATTTTTCCCAGCCATCCCGTTCGGCCCACAACCGGCTGTTCGTCGTGGAAAAATTGACCTGAAACAGGCCGACTGGTGGCACCGAGGCGAATGGCGGCGCGGTCGAATTGTCGTGTCGCGTCTTGCCAAATTCTTGCCGCCTCATCAATGTGCAAAAACTTGTTGTAATCGGTCCCCACAAACATCTGACTCAACCGACCCAATGGATTGGCTGAGCGAACCACTTGAGTGTTGAATTGCGCGAAACCATCGTTCAGATAATGCGACTCCTCGGCCTGCGAGCGCGCATTCAAAAGTCCCATCAACTCGGAGTTGAGACGCGCCATTGTCATATGCCAATTGCCGGCCCCGATCCAACCTGTACCTCCACAAGCGGTCGGATGGGAAAGGGAAGATGAATGGACTCCACAGCCCGTATGAGAAATTTTTTCTATAATTCGTTGACGGGCTTGATTGGACTCATTCACCATGGCCGACACCGACGACATTAAGGCCTCACTCCCCACGACTAGGCTCTGATTAGCAGTTTGGAAGGCGTTCCAAATATCTTCACTAATGGCGGGCAATTCACCTTGTTTGGAGATGAGAAACGGCCATTGTTTGGCGACAATCGCATCGGCTTTGGCAATGAGATTTTGCAGAATATCAGCATGCATGGCACGAAATTGGCTCTCGATGGCCGGTGCCATGCTCGACTCAAGTTTTGAGATGTAGGCCGGTGTTGCCGGCAACCGGTAAGAGCCACATATTGACTCGCGGCGGCCATCGACGGACGACATGATGGTCAAAGGTGACGTTTTTTGAGGTGAAAATTGTACGCGCATCGGACTGTCCGCGAGGGCAAACTGATGATTGGCCAGCCACAGACAAAGTTGGTTGCGGTAAATGGCTCCAAAGAGTTCGTTGTCAAGGCGTGGTGAGGCGCCGGTAAGAGGTATCTCTCCCGCAAGCACAATTTCCGACCCTTTAGACCATAACTCACTAGCCATGAGCGTGGCCCCTTTGGTCAACCAAGCGACACCCCCTTGAATCACATTGTATCCCCCAAGTCCGGGAGCCGGAATCAGCAAGGCGACGGCGAACAAGACGCGCAACGGGGCCCACAAAGATGACCACCGCCTCCCCAAGAATGCCCCCTCATGAGCTGATTGCAGCAAGCCAGCGGTCAGATTGTAGGCGAAAAGCCATCCCCCGATGGCCAAGAATATGAGATTGACAAGCCCAATCAACAGCGAGAATGGTGTGGCCCCCGCGCGCCCACCATTCGCCGAAGGATAGAGCGGGCCCAAAATCTGATTGAACAGCGCGGCGCTTCGAATATCGCCAAATTCAGAGGCAAAGAATTCAAAAACACTTTGGCTAAAGTCTAGAGAATCAAATATCTGCGCTTCGCCGGGGTCGGCAATGAACGCCGTACTGACGCAAAGAAAGAAAATAAAGAATGGTGTTCGCCGCCGCATTCTCTCGTCTAGAGACGATGATAGTGAAGAACTTCGACAGTTTTATTTGACTCTCACCTCATTTGTGGTGGAAGAGCGCGTGTCACTCGATTTCCCCGGCACAAAGACTCGCCTCAACTCTCGCGATATCTTCGGGATTGTTGACCTCCCAGAAATCGTGTCCTTCTGCCTCCACTTCAACGCACAGAATCGGTTCACCATTCTCAAGGAATCGAAGTTGCTCCAGTCCTTCTTGTTGCTCAAGAGGCGAGGGTCGGCAACTGAGATAAAATCGGAGGGCTTCGGCTGAATAAATGTAGACGCCCACATGATGATAGACAGGAAAATAGAGTTCATCCAAAGATTGGTTATCATTTTTCCAAGGGATGATTTGTTTGGAAAAATACAACGCCTGCCCCTCGGTGCCAAAAACGACAGTCGTCGCCCCGACCAAACCATTTTGATTGTCTTGTCTCAACCTCTCCAAAGTGACTTGGTCGCAACGGATCACAGGAGTCGCCACACTTATGTTATTCTGCCTTTCCATCGCGACAACCAACTCGTCAACAAACCAAGGCGGCGTCAAAAGCGCATCTCCCTGAACATTCACAACCCATTCAAATTCGTCACCAAAATAATCCATCGTTTCCGCGCAACGTTCGGTCCCATTGCCACAGGCCGAAGAGGTCATAACGGTTTCGCCGCCAAAGGACTCGACCTCTCTTTGGATACGCAAATCATCCGTCGCGACCACAAGTCGATCAATTCGTTTGGCTTTCGAGACCGTCTCCCAAGTGCGCTGCACCAGTGATTTCTGAATGCCCGTGCATCCGCGGATCAATTCCAGCGGTTTGCCATGAAATCTAGACGAAGCGAAACGTGCCGGTATGACACCTAATACGGACATCTAAACGTGTCCCCAAAGTTTGACCCCTTGAACCTTGGCCACAAAGTTCGGATTTTGCAAACTTGGCTTTCCATATCTCAGCGGTTGGCCCGTGCCCATTTCGAACACATCCCCTCCGACACTTTGTAAGATCGCATGGCCCGCGGCGGTGTCCCATTCCATTGTGGGGCCAAAGCGCGGGTAGAGGTCAAATTTACCGACGGCTAGAAGGCCGAATTTTAGTGATGACGACATGGTTTGGTGGTGATCAATGCCCATTTTGGCCAGATAGTCACTGATCTGCTTTTGGCTGTGACGGGATCGGGAGGCGACCGCTCGAGGGAGTCCCTCTTGCCGCGGCGTCACCGTGTGGAATTTGGTTTGACCATCGTCAAGTTCAATCAACTCCCCTGAACGCACGGTGAGAAACAACCGCTTCAGGGCGGGCGCGAAGATCACACCCGCTTTTGGCAAACCCTTCTCTACAAAGGCAATATTGATGGTGTATTCGTCTTTACCAGAGAGATATCCCGAGGTGCCATCAATGGGGTCGACGATGAAACATTTTCGCCATTCTTGGTCGCCCGCCGGTGTTAATATCTCTGACGTTTCTTCACTGATCACGGGAATATCAGGAAAATTGGATTCGAGCCCCTGCTTGATGATTCGGTCAGCCTCTTTATCGGCATCGGTCACAGGGGTGCCATCCGATTTCCACTCGGCCTCAATTTTTCCCTCTTGTTGATATCGCAACGCCAAATCGCCAGCGCTGTTGGCCAGCGTAATCAAACAATTTTTGAGCGTGTCTTCGAAAGATTGATTGTTTGAAGTCAAGATTGGAACCCAAATTTCAAATTGGTGCAAACCATTATAGTTGGAGATTTCCCCCTATCAGTAATCGGACAAATTTTTCAATAGGGCCCTCTTACACCTCTTGGCGCTCGCCACATTTAGTCCCTCACATAGCGGCCGATGTCGGCGGTTGCTCGCCACTCTCTTGAGGCTCGTAATTCAGCACCGGCGAGAGCCATTTTTCAGCCTCGGTCAGCGGTAAGTCTTTGCGGCGGGCATAATCTTTCACTTGATCGCGGCCAATCTTTCCCACGCCAAAATATTGTGCATCCTGATGGGCGAAGTAAAAACCACTCACGGAAGCCGCTGGCATCATGGCGAAACTGTCAGTGAGTTCAATGCCGGTGGCGCGTGGTGCATCGAGAAGCGCAAATAGTGTGGCTTTCTCAGTATGGTCGGGACAGGCGGGATAACCCGGCGCCGGGCGAATGCCGCGATAAGCCTCTTTGATAAGTTCTTCATTATCAAACGTCTCATCCTTGGCGTATCCCCAGAATTCCTTGCGAACCCGTTCATGCATATGTTCGGCAAAGGCCTCGGCCAAACGGTCGGCGAGAGATTTGAGCATAATGGAACTGTAATCATCGTTGTCCTTTTCAAATGTGCTGATATGAGTCTCAATGCCGATGCCTGCGGTGACAGCGAAGCCGCCAATATAATCGGCAATTTTGCTCTCTTTGGGTGCCACAAAATCTGACAAAGAAAAATGAGGACGTCGCCCAGACTTGCGGTTTTGTTGTCGAAGCATGTGCAATCGGACGCGAGGCGATGCCCTTTTGTCATCGGTGTAGAGTTCAATATCTTCATGCTCGACGGAGTTGGCTGGCCAAAAACCGATAACGGCTTTGGCCTGCAGCCATTTTTCGTCAACAATTTGTTGCAACATCTTCTGGGCATTTTCAAAGAGAGGGCGTGCCGCCTCGCCAACCCGCTCATCATCTAAAATGGCTGGATAGGTGCCGTGCAACTCCCATGTCTGAAAAAACGGTGTCCAATCAATCCGATTGAGGAGCAGTTTCAGCGGATAGTTTTCGAAACAACGCGTTCCTAGAAAGCTCGGTCTTGTCGTCTCAGCTTTCGACCAATCAGGCAAAAATTTATTGTCTCGGGCATCCAAGATGGAGATACCTCTTGGTTTAGAGCGGCCTTGGTTGCGGGCCTTTCGGATTTTGGCGTATTCATTACGAGTCTCCGTCGCCAATTCACCACGGTGCCTATCAGAGATCAATCGTCCGGCGATTCCGACGGCTCGTGATGCATCTGTGACATGTATCGTGGGTCCCGAGAATACCGGTTCAATCTTGACGGCGGTGTGCGTTTTGGAAGTCGTCGCGCCGCCAATCAGAAGGGGTAAATCGAGTCCCAATCGCTCTAACTCGGTGGCGACATTGACCATTTCATCGAGCGATGGCGTGATCAAGCCGGAAAGGCCAATCATGTCAGCGCCGATCTCTTGCGCGGTGGCAATAATTTTCTCAGCCGGCACCATGACACCGAGATCTTCGACCTCAAAATTATTGCACTGAAGCACCACGCCGACGATGTTTTTTCCAATATCGTGCACATCACCCTTGACCGTGGCCATCACGATCTTTCCCTTCGATGATGAGGCCCCTTCCCCCGGTTCGTCTTCAATAAATGGCACAAGATGGGCAACAGCCTGCTTCATGACCCGCGCCGATTTCACCACTTGAGGGAGAAACATTTTTCCAGATCCAAAAAGATCACCGACAACATTCATTCCGTCCATCAAGGGGCCTTCAATCACATGCAAAGGCCGTTCCGCCTCAAGGCGAGCCTCCTCAGTGTCATCAATGATATAATCGGTGATTCCATTGACCAGAGCATGGCTTAATCTCTCTTTGGCTGACCTATTACGCCAACTTAAATCTTCCGCGAGAGACCTCGCTTGGGTTTTGAAACTGTGCGCCGACTCCAGAAGATTTTCTGTGGCATCCGGCCTTCGGTTGAGGATGACATCCTCTACCAAGACGCGGAATTCCTCTGGAATATCGGCATAGACCGCCAGCTGGCCGGCATTGACAATTCCCATATCCATTCCCGCATTGATGGCGTGATAGAGAAAGACTGAATGCATCGCTTCACGGACGGCATTGTTTCCACGAAATGAGAAAGAGACATTGCTGACCCCTCCGGAGATCATTGCGTGGGGCAAGTGTTCTTTGAGACGGCGGGTGGCGGAAATGAAGTCGAGCCCATAGCCGTTATGCTCTTCGATTCCCGTCGCCACGGCAAAAATGTTGGGATCAAAGATGATATCCTCGGGTGGAAAACCTGCCTGCTCGACCAGCAGTTTGTAAGAACGGGTACAAATCTCGATCTTGCGTTCAACCACGTCCGCTTGGCCTCGCTCATCAAAAGCCATGACGATAACCGCCGCGCCATATTTTCGCGCCAGTTTGGCTTGCTGAAGAAACGTCTCTTCGCCTTCCTTGAGACTGATTGAGTTCACCACCGGCTTGCCCTGAACACATTTGAGGCCGGCCTCAATCACTGACCATTTTGATGAGTCGATCACCACCGGAACCCGACTGATGTCGGGTTCTGAGGCCACCAGATTGAGAAAACGCACCATGGCTCTTTCTGAGTCGAGAAGACCTTCGTCCATATTCACGTCGATCATCTGAGCGCCGTTCTTGACTTGTTGTCGGGCAATATCAAGCGCCGTGTCGTAATCGTCCTCTCTGATCAGTTTGGCAAATTTGGCCGACCCCGTCACATTGGTCCGCTCGCCGACATTGACGAAAAGTGTATCGGGGCCAATATTCAGAGGTTCTAAGCCAGAAAGTCGACAATTTTTCTCAATGTTTGGCTGGCTCCGTGGTGGCATTCCCTTCAGCGTCTCGGCCATCAGCTTAATATGTTCAGGCGTCGCCCCACAGCAGCCACCGATTAAGTTGAGAAATCCATTATGTGCAAAGTCCTTAAGATGCCGAACCATCTCTTTTGGCTTTTGGTCGTAGCAACCAAAAGCATTGGGAAGACCGGCATTAGGGTGACAACTGATGTGGCAAGGAGCCACCCGAGAGAGTTCTGCGATATAGGGCCGCAATTCACTCGCGCCGAGGGCACAATTGAGTCCAACAATGAACGGATCGGCATGACAGATAGAGTTCCAAAACGCCTCCGTGGTCTGGCCTGTCAGGGTCCGTCCCGATACATCTGTTATGGTGCCCGAAATCCATATTGGAACTCGGAAACCATGCTCATCGAAGTAGGTTTGTATGGCAAAAATCGCTGCTTTGGCATTCAGCGTGTCAAAGATGGTTTCAATGACGAGGATATCCGCGCCGCCCTTTAGCAGGCCATCAATCGCCTCAAGATAAGCTTCGACCAATTGATCAAAGCTGACAGATCGATATCCTGGATCATTGACGTCGGGGGATATTGAGGCGGTGCGGTTGGTGGGGCCGAGGACGCCGGCCACAAAGCGCGGTTGTTGAGGTGTGAGCTCCGTCAACGCGTCGGCCGTCCGTCGGGCGATTTGTGCGCCCTGAAAATTCAACTCGTGAACCTGATCCTCCATCGCATAATCGGCCATCGAGATTGATGTTGAGTTAAAGGTGTTGGTTTCTATCATGTCGGCACCGGCCTCAAGATAGGCGCGATGGATGCCCTCAATGACACTTGGTCGGCTCAAATTCAGGAGATCGTTATTTCCTTTTTGAGGACATTTGTGATCGGCAAAAATCTCGCCTCGATAGGCCATTTCATCAAGTTTGTGAGTCTGAATCATGGTACCCATCGGGCCGTCCAAAATGACGATTCGCTGCTCAAAAATCTGAATCAGCTTTGCGATACGTGCCTGCCGCCCTTCAAACGGATCTCGTTGTTGATCATAGTTTAATTTCTCAGACATCGGCCTCACTCTTTCTTCGGGCGCAATCCAAGCATATGGCAAATCGCGTAGGCAAGGTCGGCGCGGTTCAATGTGTAGAAATGAAATTCTTCACACCCCTCGGCCTGCAACCGCCGACATTGCTCAATGGCGATGGTCGCGGCCACCAGTTTGCGCGTCTCCGGATCTTCATCAAGGCCAGCAAAAAGATTTGTCATCCAATCTGGAACCGAGCAGCCACAGGCGGCACTGAATTTCTTGACTTGGGCAAAATTAGCGACGGGTAAAATCCCTGGTACCACGGGAACATCAATGCCATGCGCGCGCAGACGATCGATGAATTTCAATAGGCGCGTCGTATCGAATGAATACTGGGTAATCGCCCGTTTCGCCCCGGCGTCAATCTTGCGCTTGAGATTGTCTAAATCGTCATCCGCGTACCGTGCGTCGGGATGGCCTTCAGGATAGGCCGCAACACTAATCTCAAAGTCAGCGATCTTCATCAATCCCTCGACGAGGTCTGAGGCGAAGGCGTAACCTTTGGGATGAGGGAGATAGTTTCCAGTGCCGTCGGGCGGATCGCCCCTGAGAGCCACAATATGGCGAACACCGGCTTGCCAATATTTCCGCGCCACATTATTCACTTCCGCTTGCGTGGCATCGACGCATGTCAGATGTGCGGCCGGCTCCATGGGCGTGTCTTGTCGGATGCGTTTGACCGTATTGTGCGTGCGGTGACGTGTGGAGCCGCCAGCACCATAGGTGACCGACACAAATTCTGGGCACAGCGGGGCAAGGCGGCGAATAGATTGCCACAACGTCGCTTCGGCCTTTTCCGTCTTTGGTGGGAAGAATTCAAATGAGACTTTAGGAATCTTCATCGTCGCCATCGTCTCGGACGCGTTCAAATCAAGATAGGACTGTGTCATGATGGCGCATCCAGGGATTTCATCGACGAGATGTCAAAACGTGCCATATGTTCGATTTGCCACAGCACCACGGTCAGTTTCTCACCCGGCAAGTTTTTGACCGTGGTGACCTCCATTCCCACGGCGTTGGCCCATTTCTCAATATCATGATTGTCGAACCCTAACCTTAGATGGGCGTGCTCCTCCTGCAATTGCGTCAATTTGTGGGGAGCAAAATCAACGACGATGAAACGACCACCGGGCCGCAATATACGCGCCGCTTCAGAGAAGACGGCCGGTGGAAATTCAGCGTAATGCAAGACCTGATGCAATGTGACGATATCGGCAGATTGGTTGGCGAGCGGTAAGCGGTACATATCGGCTTGCTGCACGCGGGCGTTGTGAATGGCTCCACTTTCCAATTTAGCGCGGGCCACCGCAAGCATCGCCCTCGACTGATCCATGCCGATACCTCTGGCAACGAAGGGGCTGAGGACTTCCAGAATACGTCCGGTGCCGGTTCCAATATCAACGAGTTCTCCATCGATTTCTTCCGGCAGCATGGAAATAAGCGCTGCCTCGACTTCTGCCTCATCAACATGGAAGGCGCGAATGGTATGCCAATTGGCGGCATTCTGGTGGAAATATTCGGCCGCTGCGTGCGCCCGCTCTTGTCGAATCTCCACAAGACGCGAATGGTCTAGGCTGAGCGCATGATCATTATGCGGTAGGGAGTCGAGCACCGCATCAACCCATGTCTTTGCACTCGATGTTGAGCGGCGATAATAGACAAAAGTCCCTTCCCG
The DNA here is from genome assembly GCA_022824005.1 of Paracoccaceae bacterium. GTDB lineage: Bacteria > Pseudomonadota > Alphaproteobacteria > Rhodobacterales > Rhodobacteraceae > JAPOXR01. The sequence continues at coordinate 13,716 of JAJEBG010000048.1, read as the reverse complement.
TGAGCGTTCGAGGAGACCGGCTTCGCACATCAGTTTAAGATGTCTCGACACTCGGGGTTGGCTTTGACCCAAAACCTGAACCATATCACTGACCGTATGTTCACCTGTCCGACATAGCGCCAGCAAACGAAGTCGTGTCGGCTCAGCTAGAGCTCGCAAAGCCGTCAGTGTCGCGTCCATCATTGTATATCACCCTCAACCTTTTAACTGAGATTATATAACTATATTGTTATATGTGCAAATACCAATTTATATGATTTCACAAATAATCGCTGCGAGACCACGGTCGAGAGAGGACAATCACCATATCAGCCATCTCTAGAGACTCCTTGTCTATCACTCAGACAAAGGATTGGTCCTCACCAAGGACAGCAAGAGAAAAGGGCGTGAATTCATCAATCAACAGATTCTGTTCACCACGCTCATGCGCACCGGAAGGATGAATAGGTTCAATGACCATGGACAGAACCTAAAGGTTGAGTCCATCTCAGAATGACCAAGCTTCGTTGTTGCTTGCTTGATAAGAACAAAATCCCTATGAGGTGCCAAAAGACCACCACATAAACAAACATGGCCGCCCCGACTTTGATCGTCATCGCGGAAAAAAATCACCGGTTTGAAACGAAATGAAATTTACCCTTTCATGGCTTGCCGATCATTTGGATACGCAAGCGCCTCTTGACGATATTACCGAAGCCCTCACGGATTGTGGTCTTGAAGTTGAAAATGTCGACGATGCGACGGATGAATATGGCGCGTTCTCAGTCTGTCGAGTGATGAGGGCCGAAAAACATCCAAACGCCGATAAACTCAAAGTCTGCCAATTAGAGGTCTGGCCGAAAGGTCCAGAAAACCCAAGCGAAACTGTCCAAGTGGTCTGCGGCGCGCCCAATGCCCGCGCTGGGATGATCGGCATATTTGCCCCTCCCGGTGCCATCCTTCCCGACAGCGGAACGCGCCTAAAGAAAAGCAAAATACGTGGTGTCGAGAGTGCTGGGATACTCTGTTCCGAGCGCGAACTCAAAATCTCTGATGATCACGAAGGGGTTATTGAAACGCCCCCCGATACCCCGCTGGGAATTTCTTTCATTGAGTACGCCGGCCTCAACGATCCTGTGGTCGAAATCGGAGTGACGCCGAACCGCCCCGACGCGCTCGGCGTTCGTGGCATCGCTCGTGACCTCGCCGCCCGCGGTTTGGGAACGCTCAAGCCGATGACGATTGATAAGGTTCAAGGCCAATTTCCGTGCCCCATATCGATACATATCGACGATGATGCCAAACCCCATCATTGCCCGGTATTTTTTGGCCGTGTCATCCGCAATGTGAAGAATGGTTCGTCACCAAAATGGATGCAAGAGCGACTCAAGGCGATCGGATTGCGTCCAATTTCTGCTCTCGTCGATATCACCAACTATGTCACCTATGATCAAAATCGCCCGTTGCATGTCTTTGACGCCAAAAAGGTAAAAGGGGGATTACGTATCCATCTCGCCAAGGGAGGAGAAACCCTCACAGCACTTGACGATAACGACTACACACTTTCGGCCGGCCAGATTGTTATCTCCGACTCCCAAGGGCCTGAAAGCATCGCCGGGATTATGGGGGGTTTATCGACGGGTTGCTCCGAAGACACCACAGATGTCTTCTTGGAAAGCGCCCTTTGGGATCCCACCATCACGGCCACGACCGGCCGACAATTAAGAATTCATTCGGATGCCCGCTATCGTTTTGAACGCGGGGTTGACCCAGAATTCGCCCGCCCTGGCCTTGAGGTGGCCACTCAAATGATTTTGGACATCTGTGGTGGTGAGCCATCCGAGGTGGCTTATGATGGCCAAGTTCCCCAAACTCGTCGTAGTTTTGAATTGCGTAAGGATCGCGTGCGATGTTTGGCCGGTATGGATGTCACCCCAGATAAGCAGAAAAAAATCCTAATCAATCTCGGTTTTTCGGTCGAAGACAACGGGGACAAACTTGCTGCCACGCCACCGAGTTGGCGGCCTGACATCCATGGCGAAGCGGATTTAGTCGAGGAAATCGCCCGTATGACTTCGTTGACTGAACTCAAGGGAATACCCTTGCCGCGCCCCGCTCCCGGCATCGCCAAACCCATATTGTTGCCGGAGCAAAAGCATGAAATGGTCTGCCGCCGCGCCATCGCATCTCTCGGTTATAACGAATGCCTCACCTATTCGTTCATCGACAAATCGACGGCCCAATTGTTCATTGATAAGGGCCGCGAACTCGTTGAATTGGAAAATCCCATCTCTTCAGAACTCAATGTGATGCGCCCTGATTTACTCCCCGGATTGCTCAAAGCGGCCGCCACCAATCAATCTCGGGGCAGTGTCAATCTGGCGCTGTTTGAAGTGGGACCGGTTTTCCATGGTGCCGAAGCCGGAGAGGAGACTCTCTGTGCGAGCGGCCTTTTGACCGGCAACCGGGCACCGAGGGAGCCCCATTCGTCTTCAAGGCCTGTTGATCTCTATGATGCCAAAGCCGATGCACTCGCGGCACTCACCGCCTTATTTCCGTCAAACCGATTCAAACTTTCGAGACATGTTCCATCATGGATGCATCCACAAAGGTCCGGATGTCTTTCTCTTCAACCCGGCAAACCTTTAGCCATTTTTGGTGAAGTGAACCCAAAAATTTTGCGCCAACTCGGTCATAAACTCCAAGCCGTCACTTTCACATTGTTTCTCAATGCCCTGCCTCAACCCAAATCGTCAAAAGGCCTTGCGCGACCCACTTTTTCCCCACACCCGTTGCAACCTGTAGACCGCGATTTTGCCTTTATACTGGCCAACAATGTTGAGGCGGCCGAAGTCGTTGCCGCGGCAGAGACGAGCCGTTTCCATAACCTGATTTCTCAAATTCAGATTTTTGATGAATATTCAGGCCCCGCCGCCGAGACTCATCTTGAAGAAGGTTGCAAGTCAATCGCGATCAATGTCCGCCTTCAGCCGCAAGACAAACCCTTGAAAGATGCTGACCTTGAAGCCATTTGTGCCGATATTGCCAACAAGGTCGAGGCTTTGACAGGTGGCCAACTTCGCGGGTAAGCGCGCCGTTCAAACAACAATTTGGACTTGCACATCACTAAAACCAGAGGAATTGATCATTAAATTTGTTCTGAGGTGATCCCCAAGCCGCATCAATTCATAGCGAGGGTTATTTCAGGAACATGTTAAGGCCGATTGGCCAAACATTTCTTATGGTCAACGGTGATGTGACCCAATTCACAAAGGAAATTAAATAGTGACTAGCCGAGGCGACTGAAAGCTGTTGCGTGAGAGATCAATATTGACCAAAACATGGTTCATGACTATATATCTGATAAGTTTGTCGAGTTCGTAGGTACCTTGTCGTTAATCTACCATTTCCCTTGGTTCTGAACCAAAGGGATAAAAACATAGGAAAAATCAATGGGAATAATTAGGGAAACAAGAGAAATACCTCTATCTGAATTGGAAATAGGTACTGGGCAGGCACGTCTTCGTCATGTTGATAAGGATATTGATGAATTAGCTGAAAGCATTAGAGTTGTCGGCTTACTTGAGCCTATTGTCGTGTGCGAAAACGATAAAGGAAAATTTGAGATCATCACAGGTCAGCGGAGATTTTTAGCACATGTCAAACTGCAGAAGCCAACTATTCTTGCAGGAATACTGAATGAACGTGTTGACGAGAATACCGCAAAGATTTTGTCAGTTACGGAGAATTTGATCAGGCTAGATTTAGATTCAAGAGATCTAATTGATGTCTGCACACTATTGTACAAACGTTACGGCTCCATAAAGTCAGTGGTTGAGGAGACCGGGCTCCCAATCAACAAGGTATCGAGTTACGTCAAATATGATAGACTGATTCCGGAATTACGAGACCTAGTCGACAATGGGGAGGTCAAACTGAAAACTGCACTGCGTGCACAAGATGCAGCAAGCGTAGCCGGACCAACGAGCAAAAGTGAGGCAATTGAGTTCGCGAAAGAGATGGAGTCAATGTCTGGTGCCCAACAATCGAAAATAGTCAAAAACAGACAACAGGAGCCAAATAAACCATCTGACGAAGTGATAGAGGATGCGAGGAAGGGAGGACGGATAACTCAAATTCAGATATCTCTGAGCTCTGAGGCTCACGACTCACTGAAAAAGTATGCTGACTATGAACAAACGACTATTCCAGATGCTGCACGTTTACTCATTCAAGATGGCTTAGGAAAGAGCGGATTTATGGAGGGAAACTAGTTGATAAGCGGAGTTTCACATCAACAAGTTAGAGACGCGATCCTCTCGGTAGGTACCCATCGAAAAAAACGAACTTTGTCACCACTAGAGGTGGCGACCATAATTCGAGCGGCCATTGAATCAGGGTCCTCTCGAGGGCATTGTGCCAAAACCCTTCAAATTGGGAAATCACAAGTTTCGAATTTCTTAAACTTGCTGAAACTATCGCCGTCTGTTCAGCATTTGGCAGACTGGGGAGGCACTAATAGGTCAACAGTTTCTTTCTCTTCAATGGCAGAGGTTGCGAAGCTTCGAGAAACTGATCACGAAGAAGCTATTCAAAGCGTATTGAAATTCAGACTAAATTGGAACGAGGTGCGACAGTTGGTTCAGATTGTCGAGAGATCTCAAAAGCCTTTGTCCGAATGCCTGAATAACGTGCTTGCGCTTCGAAAAGAACTGCATGTTCAGCATTTGTTTGTGGGTGTAATTTTGTCGATGCAACTTCAAGAGTATTTGAGCGAGATTTCTCAATATGAGAGGAAATCGTTGCTAAAACGGGCTTTGAACTCGTTGTTCGGGATAGCGGAAACAGCTGAAGGAAGTTTGGGTTGTCATAACTTTACAATTGTATCTGACCACAATCTTCTTGATCTCTTGGGGATTGAGGCCGATGGATTGGAGTCTGAAATCAATAGATTGCTTTTAAGTTACAGTAAATTGGAATGAACTATCCTGATGTCACTTGGTCTGGTGCCGTCTGTCTTGGACCAAAGATTTGTTGTGATGGGCTTTGCCCCTCATCAGCCATTCGTGTTCAGTCTCATATCCATATAGATCATTTGGATCAATTCGACTCGAGTAAAGGCTTTCAACAAATTCTAATGAGTAAGCCGACTCTTCAACTTCTTAATTCTGAACGAAATGCTGATCTACCGTTCAGGAACAATCTGATTGGACTAGACTATGGTTCAATTTACGAAAACGGCGGTTTGAAAGTAAGTTTGTTTCCAAATGGGCACATGCTTGGCTCTGTGCAAGTACTTGCTGAGTTGGAAGGCGGTAGGCGTCTTGGATATTCTGGTGATTTCCAATGGCCCATCGATGAAATAATTGAGGTCGAATCTTTAGTTGTGGATGCAACTTATGGTTCACCTGAAATGGTTCGCCGTTATAGCCAAGGCGATTGTGAGGAACAGTTCCTAAGATTGGTTGGGCAATTATTGGCCGATGGAACAGTTTATATTTTTGCCAACCGAGGGGTTTTGCACCGTGCGATACAGTTGCTGTACGATAACGTAAATTGTCCACTTGTTGGTAACGAGAGGTTGATCAAAGAAATCAGAGTGTTTCGTGATTTTGGTTACCCAATGGGAGAAATAGTTTCGGATGAATCAAATGAAGGAAAGGAGGCCATAAAAGATAGAAGAATTATCAGATTCTATGGATATGGCGATATGAAACCAAGAGATATGGAAGGTAGAAATGTGATCAAACTTACAGCATATTTTTCCCGTCAAAATAATCCAATCACAGAGTATAGCAGTCGGGCTTTTGGTGTCGCGCTATCCGACCATGCTGACTTTGAAGGCACCCTCGAGTACATAAAATCGACGGGTGCCAAATTAGTGATCACTGACAATACGCGAGGTGGTAAAGCATACGATCTTGCAAATGCTATAGTTGAAAGGTTGGGAATAGAGGCAAGACCTTCGTCAAACATTCGGTCACGAAATTTTTGTTAGCTCGTGGTACAAAAAATGTTTGGTCAGAGATTCCCAATTTCAGATTATTACAAAGGTCAAATTATCGACGCCGTGACTGTCGCGCGAACTGGTAGTTGGTGGACGGCAGTCCTATTGATCAAAGACCCCAAAAGCGAGATACCCTTTTTGAGCTTGTACCGTTGGCAGAAACATCAAGATAGCTGGAAAGTAAGAAGTCGTTTCGTTTTCAGAAGAAAGAGGGATGTTAACGAAATCTGTAAAAATTTAAGGCAGTTCTCAGAGCACTTGCCAGAAAGCTAATCTCCGTCTTTACGGCAATTTGCCTGAATTAGAAAACTGAAAAGGATTTGATGAGGGTCAAGACTATAATGTCAATGAAAAGAGAAGATTCAATACAATAACGGTTTAGAGGATAAAAATTCAGCAACGCCGATATCATGTCGTATCCTTGAATAAGTGTGAATTTTTGAAGCCTTGTGGTGGTGGGTTTATGCAGAAATATTATGGATGATCCCTATGAAACGCCTACCAAATTGCTGGCCGAACCACCTACAATTTGATGTTACTGGAAATAGTTCAGAATAAATTGTGATCAACAGTTTATCAATCCATCACAAACCATGCCTCAATCACTCGCAAAATGACAAACAAATACGTTGGTGAAAATGTGGGTTATGAATTTCGGATTGAGTCGTGACTATCAAGTTCAATGATGCACGCAAGCAACAATTGCTTGTTTCTGACAAATTATCTGATAAACGGATGCCTCAATTCACGAGTCACAAAAATTACGTTTCATTGCTCTAATGCCCCAGAAGTCACCCAATTTGCTCTTTGGTCCCGGAGGCAATTCGGGCTTCACGCCCGCAGGAATTTCTGGGTTCGCCAAACTAAGCCCCGCCGTCGTAGTGCGGGAACTGGTTCAGAACTCGCTTGATGCCGCACGAGCAGCAGATCGGACGACCGCCAAAGTACATTTTAGAATATCTAAAATTTTAACAGAAAGGATTCCGGGCATTGAGGAATATAGGAGCGCATTTGAGCAAGCAGAGAAGACACAACGCGAATTTTCGAAAGGCCGCCTTGCTCAAAATGCAAAAACAACTGTCTCAAAAATCAATGATGCTCTAACGAATCCTGAATCAGTGATGCTGACTGTTTTTGACAATGGCATTGGCTTGGACGAGGGTCGAATGCATGCGCTGTTAAGCGATGGTGTTAGTGTCAAGGATGAAAGTGAGACTGGCACTTATGGAAACGGTCATTCAACTGCCATTCCGGCGTCCGATCTCCGATATTTGCTCTATGCTGGAATAACCGAAGATCGTCAGCGTATTGTTTCAGGTCACGCCGTTATTGCATCGCACCAGGTTGGCGAAGAACTTCACCTACGATCAGGTGACGGCTACTTTATTGCTGATTTCTCCCAAGGAGGGCACTTTGAGTATTGCCATGATCCTTCTCAATTTGAATTATTTTCTGATTCGTTAGAGTACATTGAATCGAACTTCAAACACGGTAGCGCGGTTTTGATTCCCGCCTTCAACTATTTCCGTGAGGAAGAAAAATCGTTTTGCGATTTGGTTAAACACGCGGCGGCGGCAAACTTCTTTGTCGCAATTGATGAGGGCCAGCTGGAACTCTCGATCCAGGATGGGCTTAACTGTGATGCAAATGAAACATCCATTCTTAACAAAGATTCGCTCTATGAAGCCTTGGACACTTTGAAAGAAAACACTATAATCAAGCGATCGTCAACCTTCCTTAACCCGCAACGCGCATTTGACGCCTACGAAACATATCGATTAGGCGAAAGGCACCAAATATCAACCCGTGAAGGAAAGATTGATATTTTTCTCAAAGATAGCTCATCTGGAATTGTTCGGTGTGATCTCTTTCGAAATGGTATGTGGATAACTGATAAAATTCCTAGGCTTAACCGACGAAATTTTACTAGTCGTGAACCCTTTCAAGCGATATTGTCGCTCACCGCCAGTATTGGAGGTTCACTACACAATTATATTCGAGCTGCCGAGAGTCCACTTCATGACGAGATTGTATTAAAATCGTTATCTTCTAAAGACAGCAGGGCTTGCGGGAAAGCTCTCACTGAAATCCGCGAGTGGATATTAAGCAATACGGATGAATTAAAGACAGAATCTTTCCAACCACCTGATTTTTTGAATATTGATGTTGCCGATGCCTCCGAATATCCCGGTGTCAAATCTCCGAGTATTTTTTGGGGGGAACCGACTCTGGTTGGAGCGGGTTCGACATCTCAAAATCAGAGAGACCCGAAATCGGATGATCATGTCACAGAAATCGGCCCGTCTGGCCAAAGTAACGGAAGTGTTACGAAAGGTGGGAATAGACGTGACCGTGCCCGACCAACTTTATCACAAGATTTTCTAGCGGCTTCTCGACCTTTGGGAGACAACCGTCTTTGCATTAGCATTAAGTGTTCGAAAGATTCTTCGAGTGCAGAGCTTCGTTTGTTGGTTCATGAGGCTTTTGATGGCACTTGCCGCCGACAGGGATTGGATCCTTACTCACCGGCAATCCTCTCAAATATAAAAATTGGTGGGAACGATGTTTCTAAAGCGGCTTTTCGCTATATTGATGGTAATATTGTAGGGGTAAGTCTTGGAAACCTGAAGTCGGGAGATGAGAGGGACATTGAGGTTAGCTATCATCTGACACGTGATTTCGGAGACATACCTAACCCATCTTTACGAGTCGAGATCTTTAGAGGTTCAGATGCCGTCGATGACAAAACGTGATGGATTTTTTTCGATTGAGGTGGCCTCACCGGGGCCGTCTGACGCCATTCTAGCACATGAATATCCTGTGCTCGAATCTGGAAGTATCTCATTTCCAGAGGGTAAGTATCATCTTGATCTCGTTAAAGGCAAGAATCGTTCGTCTTTTGAAATCACGCATCGTATTGAAGGCGCGCCTCTAATCAGCAACTTACTCAAGAATAATAAAGCGCGATGCGCCTGCATTGTCTCTTGTCCAGTCTCATGTTTTCGCAAAACTTATATTTCAAAATTGGTAAAACAGACCATTGAATTGGATATTGGAAACCTCGGAGAGCCACCTCTTTTTACCCCAATGATCCTATGTTGGGTGCCTCAGAAAATTTTGTTGCGTAAAATTCGAGATGGTGTTCATCCGATTTGGGAAGGTCAGGAAATATCGCTCTCAAAGGGATTTCGATTAGCGGTTGGAAGTGTTTTTCAACTGCGGTCGTCTTTATCTAGTCTAATTTCAATTCATCTTGACAAGCAACGTGAGCGTGGGCAATTTGAAATCCAAATAGAGTCTGAACCCTTTCGGTTTCGTGTTAATGCTGGAGAAGAAATTTACGAAGATCTTCGCGCTAAGTCTAGCAATACCAGATCAAATAACATGACTCATGTCGTTACCGCGTGTTTGGCAAATCTAAAGGCAGATTATGCCGACGATGATGAAGAGGAGGGTCCTGAAGCGTTGCGGGCCTTGGCAGATTTTCTGGCACGAGAGGGACATCCTGACTGGAAAAACCCTGAATTCAAACCGGAGAAGGTGGCAACATCACTCTATCCCCTTTCGTCTCATAAAATCAATTCGGACGACGATTAGGATATTGCTAGTCAATGATCTCAACACAGCAAAAATTCATTGAGTTTGATGATAGTGCTTTCACTAGGCTGCGCAAGAGTCTCTTGAGAACAAAAGGAAGTCAAAAACAAAAAACTTTTCTTGAAAGTGCTCGCGATGATCAAGAGTTTTTGAAGACTTTCTTAGAGATCGATAAAGTTGGAGCCGAGGAGCCGTCAATCATATCTTGTAGACTGACTGAGGATGAGTTCAAACAAATGCCAATTGGAACTGAACAGGCCATCTACAAATCTTTAGAAACTTTGACTCCATCAATCGCTTGCAGATCAACCTTCTGGGCCAATGTGACGCTGTCCTACATCAAAAAAAAACGCATCAAGGCAATCTTTCTTGCAGCAAATGGTGGAACTGTCGGGACAGGCGCCGAGCGCATTGATCGCGCATTGTACGATACGACTAAACAAGCCCCTCAGACAATTGACGCTTGTGTGCGAGCCATTTTAAGAAGACTGGGAGGCTTGCCAGAAATTAGAGGAAATAGATCTGTTTATGTCGATTGTCCTTTGGCCCGAGCGTGGTGGCATGAGAGGATAATCACGCAAGCGAGTGGTTCAGATAAACGAGTGGAACAGGAAGTTCGATTAATTGTTCGCTTCAATCAGACCTACTGGGAGAAACTAATCGACAGGATGGTTTTTCGAAATTCCACATTCGGCTCGGAAGAAATTCGTGGTTCTCTACTGCGTAATCTTGCACATATAAACGAGCACCAAGAGGCAGACTTATCCTCGACCAAACTTTTACAGCGCGTGTGCCGCCGAGCCGCTGCCTTTCAGGGTAGATTAGAATTAAGTGTATTGGATGTAAACGAAATCGACTCAATCATGGAAAAGGCTATTCAAGGCGTGTTGGAGCAAGAGAAAGGATAGCCACGAGAAAATTAACAGGTAATGCTTTCAAAATGGGCGCAGTCGTACTATAACCAATAATTGTTGTGAGGGAAGGCACGTTATGCTTGATGTTGATATAAAGAATGTCCCAAATCTGATCATCTCACAAAATTCTCTAACGCAACCAACACAATATGACCTAAAAGAGAAGTTTTGCTTTAGGTACCGCTCAAAAATTGACAAGGAACTGCCTCACATTGTCAAATTTTCGGGAGGAAGATCAAGCGGCATGCTCCTCTTTACGCTCCTTCATAATGGCATACTAGACCGAGCGCGTGGAGATGTCATTCTGTTCAATAACACGTCTGCAGAGCATCCCGAAACCTATAGATTTGTCGCTGACTGCATGCGAGCATCGCGCCAATACGGAATCCCCTTCTTCCAGATTGAATTTCAGACTTATGAAGACTCTCGACATGGGGAATGGACTCGGCTACCAACTTATAGATTGGTCAATGACCGACCGAAGTCTGCAACAAACCCCGAAGGCTTCCAATGGCGAGGCGAAGCTTTTGAAGAAATGCTCTCTTGGACGGGTTATGTCCCGAACCAGTTCAATAGAATTTGCACCCGATTTCTCAAACTGGAAGTTACGCGCGCTTTTTTGAGAGACTGGTTCTCACCAAAGTCGGTCATTCCAAGACTTGGTCATTTTGGGAACGGTTCCCGTATTGACGGAGACTCAGCTCATGATAGACACAAAAGGAATCAAGGTGGAGTGCCTAAAGAAATCTTCATGGCCAAACGTCTTTTCCTCTGGAGTCGCCCACATTTTAGGCCGGAGCAAGAATATCATAGATTCTGTCAAAACTATGAACCATTTGAAAATCCTAGGCATGTCGGAAAAGTGTTTGGTGATAGAGCGGTTTTTGGGAGAAATGGTGTCCAGTATGTCTCATTCATAGGACTTCGCGGCGATGAACAACCTCGTGTTGAGCGATTGGCCATTCGAAACGATAAGACCCCGGGTCATGAGGGTGAAAAAATCTATTTGCCTCTGGCAAATATGCTGGTTGCAAAAAAGGACGTCAATGATTTTTGGGATAGTCAAGATTGGAATCTCAATCTGTCGAATGAGTTAAGTCTATCCAACTGTGTTTACTGCTTTCTTAAGGGCCGAAAAAATCTTCAAAAAATTCATAACTACATGAAATCTAGCGCCGGTGAGATTAAAGGATTCGGTTCAATCAAGAATACACCAAGTGACCTGAGTTGGTGGAAGAATATAGAGTCAAAATATAGACGAGACCTCAAAGCCGAAGGCAGGAAGACTCGTGGCTCAATTGACCGTATTGGTTTTTTTGGTAACAAAGGATTGGCTTACAAAGATTTGGAAAAAGAGACAAATGCTGATCATTTGACTGAAACATGGTTACCTTGCGACTGCACTGAATGAATAACTGTCTAATTTATTTGGACAATCAAGCTTCGACACCGATCGACCCTGCGGTCCGTGATGCTATTTTGCCCTATCTCTCTGAGCAATTCGGCAACCCTCATTCTCATAGTCATCGTTACGGTTGGGTCGCAGCGAGTGCTGTGCGTGACGCTCGTTCAAAGATTGCACAACTCCTTAATGCCGATGATGAAGAAATCGTTTTTACTTCTGGAGCAACTGAGTCTTGCAATCTCGCGCTGAGAGGAATTCAGGGTCTTTCAAGTGAATTAAATCGAAACCGTATCATCACTCTGTCGACTGAGCATCCAGCTGTACTGGAAACTGCTCAAAGCCTTTCGTTTCTAGGTTTCGAGATTGTTGTTTTGCCAGTCGAGTCTGATGGCCTGCTTGACATCAGCAAACTCGAACAAGAGCTCAACGATAAAACATTGTTGGTCTCCGTAATGGCAGCCAACAACGAAATTGGTGTGACCCAGCCGCTGTCAACCATTGGTGAGTTGTGCCAAAATTATGGTGCCCTATTTCACTCAGATGCTACCCAAGCTGCTGGTCGTATGCCCATAGATGTGGATAGTTGGAACGTTGACCTCCTTAGCATCTCTGGTCATAAGATATATGGTCCTAAGGGCATAGGAGCACTCTATGTTCGTTCGGGTGTGAAACTCCAACCCCTAATCACTGGCGGTCGTCAAGAAAGTGGGCTTAGGGGTGGAACACTGCCAACGGCTCAAATTGTAGGGTTTGGTAAAGCTTGTGAACTTGCGGTTCAAAAATTCGATGAAGACACTCATCACATCAGTGAATTGACAAGTTACTTGTATCAGGAATTGCGTAAAATCTACCCTGATCTACGACTGTTTGGTCACGAAGAACATCGCGTAATTGGCAATTTGAATATTGGTTTTCCCGGATACACTGCCGAAGAGGTAATACAAATATCAGCAAATCGAATCGCAATTTCAAGTGGTTCCGCGTGCTCGTCAGCGACTATTGAACCGTCCAAAGTGCTTCTTGCACTTGGCTTTGACAACGAAACGGCCACAACTGGTGTCAGACTCAGTGTTGGTCGTTTCAACACATCCCAAGACATTGATGTTGCAATAGAGACTCTTGGGGCACTCAAGGGTGACTAAAATTTATTTCCTCGGAGTCAATGTCTAGATAAATCGCTGATTGAGGCGCAAAAACCCCCAACAAAGATAAAAAGCTCATTATACGGCTCATTCAGTTCCGAAGGAGTCGTACCCCTTTTCCGACGCAAGCTAGCTCACCAGCTCTGAGGAAATCGCCGACTCGAGCTCAAGCTCCATCGAACATCTCCTCATCCCGCAAAGAACCGTTGAGACATTTAGTTAACCCATTATTCTGCTGCGGCTTGTCCAAATCAGTGTACCTTGCCACTCGACATCTTGTTGTTGGTCCGTTTCAGAAAGGCCCGACGATTCCCCACTGTTGCTGACTATGCTTGCAGGCGTTCAATAGATGGGGACGCGTGCATTCACTTGGCGCGGATACACGGGCAGACAATAGATTGGTGTCAACCACTAACCCACATTGCTCGCGGGCTTAATCTTGATATGGAGAATTTCACTTCCTTTTAGGCTTTTGTATCGAGCCAGTTTGGAAGTTGTCCAATATCATCAAGCACCGCGTCTGCGAGCGGTGATAATATCTCTTTGCCATCGATTCCAGTGAGAACAGCGATTGTTGTCATGCCCGCCTGCCGTCCCGCTTTCATATCCGATGGACTGTCCCCAACCATGAGACAGTCTTGTGCTTTGATCCCCCACTCTGAGCAGAAGGCC
>JAJEBG010000003.1 GCA_022824005.1 Paracoccaceae bacterium | reverse complement strand
AGGTTAACCTCAACAAACTCGTCGTCACGGACTTGCCACAATTGCGCGTCTCTAGAATCGGTGTTGAGGAAAGTATAGGCTTCAGCCTCGAGAGAGAGTGAGTCTGAAAGCCGCCGCTCAAATCTCAGCGTCAGACTTCGTGAACGAGTGTCCAGGTCACCAATCACCGCCGCTGTAATATTGGTATCGTCGGTATCATTCAGCGTGTAGCGGGCCGCAACGAAAAGATCATTCTGCAGAGGCGTGGTCGCCAACTCGCCGCGGTCATCATGGATGTATTCACCAAAAAGTGTCAAATCAGCGTCGGACTCAAAGATTCCATAAATGGAATATTCCCCGCCCACGACGAAAGCCGTATAGTTGTCGTGGCCGGGTAGGGGCGCAAAGCCCGTGCGGTTGATGATTTCAGCCTTGCCAATAAAGTCATCAAGGGTCAATTGAAGATCAATACCTAATTGTTCTATCTGGTTGTAATTTTGTGTGAAATAGACGCCGGTTGGAGTCACCAGCGGCGTGAGGAATGGCTCTCGACTCGTTCCCCTGAAGGCGCTGATACCAAAATCCAGCAACCCCACGCTATGGCTGTAACGGGCGGCCAAATCGATATGCCGAGCCCTTGAGCTGTGCTCGTAATTGATCCCCGTACTCAAAATCGGCAAGCCCGGGCGCAGGCGGCCTTCAACAGCAGGAAACACTCTCGGCCGATGATAGGGAAGTGCCAAAATATTGAGTATTCCCCATTTACCTGACAACGTCCCCTGCACCATTGGCTGACCCCGTTTGGTATCTCCGCTGGGGTCTAACGCCAAATCCGTTTGATTGATGATATTGACCAGATTATTGGATTCGGCGACTCCCCAGAAGACTTGATCAACGCCTACACGCAATTCCCACTCCAATTCATCAATGTAGCCATATTTTAGGTAGTAGGCTTCGAGGATATCGACATTGACTAATTCATCGCCAGACGAATTGGCGCGAATACTAGGAACGAAGGTAATGCTGTCACCGTCGATGTGCTCGACATAAATATTGGGTTCAAATGACCAGCCAAATTGATGACTCTGTTGACCTGGATAGAGAGGATCGTCGAAAAATAGGCGCGTCTCGAACATCACATTGCCCGAGTAGTCGACAGACCAATCTCCATCCTCGTCGTCTTGTGCGCTAGTACCCACCCCCAATAGACTTAAGACAAAGAAGGTGCAAAATAACCGGCTCATCCGACCCACAAGCACACCAAGCCTTGCCCACCGCTTTGATAACGGCGGGCGGTCAAAAACAACCTCGGGGCAAGCCGCGATCTTTAGCGGATGCGGCGCAAACCCGTTTGTGTGAAGTCTCTCTCGCTCAGCTGAGTTTTGAATTTGAAACTGCTCCAACTTAGATCCGTGCTCTTTCCAGTCACATGATTGACCATTTTCAAGTCCGCTGCTCGCCAAAATTTACCAAGAAACTGCTCATATCCCCTATAGGTCAATGTCTTGAGGTGCGTGTTCTTGCGATCATAGTATTCCATCTTCCAAATACGTGATTCACTGGTGTCATGCCACGCCACCTGCCGCGAATAACCCGAACCTTTTTCTGTTGGCTTCATTTCAATCACGGTGCAGGTCAGATTGCCGCAAGGTTCATCACGGAGGTATTTGTAGGTGTATTTTTCAACTTCGGGCGTTGTTAAATCTTCATAGGCGAATTCGCTGGCCATAAAAGAACCTGACCGCTTTGATGAACTGATGCGTTTGACCCTTTTGAGGGCGGGCAAATAAAGCCATTGGTCATCGGCTTTCTGGATATGTCCGTGGATCAGAAACGCTGTGCCTTTGACATCTTTTGGATTGTCAAACACGAACACAATCTTATTGCCATCTCCCCTCACTTCAAGAACCTTGATCCGAAGCGCTCGACGACTCTCCTGGCCTTGACGATTGCGGAGAGTCATGCCCAACTCGGCTGTATAATTCTCAAATCCACGGTCAGCCTCACGGGCTTTTTTGGCAATTTGTAAGCCTTTTTCTGCCGCCGATTGTGCTGATACTTCACTGGGTATCACGCTATGTGCTGATACTTCACTGGGTATCACGCTACCAGCCGTAAAAATGACCATAGCCAAGCTCGCCGCTTGAAGGCCTCGTGAGAAAGTTGAAACCCCGCACGCAAGCTGCGGTGAAAGCGGAAAAATCCGTCCTATTGTCGTCATTATTGAGTTCAATTCCATGATCTGCCAACCAGATTATTAAACTCACTGATGCTTATTGTCAAATTAAACTATTTTCTCCGAGAATCAAGATTGTAAATTTTGCGCCGCGAGGCGGTGAATTCCGCGTGTTGGTAACAGTTTGACAATTTCATACTTACTGTCTTGAAGCGACTTCATTGGCGGGGGATGCGCTAGCAGATGTCGGCAAAGGTCTTGAAACCATCCCTTGGTGTATTCGTTGCATCGCCTCACGCCAGATTTCCGCCGGCAAGCCGGCCCCGGTCACCCCGGTCAGGGGGGTATTATCATCATAGCCCATCCAGACGCCGGCGACATAATCGGCAGAAAAGCCAATGAACCAAGCATCACGAGCGCCTTGAGTGGTGCCGGTCTTGCCAGCAACATCGCGGCCAGACAACGCGGCTCGCTGACCCGTCCCCCGCGTCACCACTTGACTCATCATGTCCACCAACTGCCAAGCTATTTTTTGTGAAACCGCCCGCTCATGGGCGACGGCGCCCCCCTGAAAGAGCGGCTTCTTTTCATTCTTAAGCCTGAGTTCAATCAATCCAAAGGGTTCTACAGCGATGCCTCCATTCAGGATGCTGGCATAAGCGCCTGTCATCTCAATCAAGGTCGATTCCGAAGCCCCCAAAGCCAAAGCAGGACCGTCAGCCAATTGGCTTTGAATACCAAATTTTTGCGCCATTTCTTTGACTTTGTCGCGCCCCACCTCCTCTGAAAGACGGGCCGCAATCACATTGCTAGACTTAGTCAGTGCCTCGGTGAGGGTGATGGAGCCCTCATATTTATCCTCATAATTTTTCGGTCGCCAAATTCCCGACCCGGGAACCCTAAAAGATACAGGTTCATCCAAAACAGAATCGTTTGGCCGATAACCCGCTTCAAGCGCGGCGGCAAAAACAAACGGTTTGAATGCTGAGCCGGTTTGACGCAGCGCTTGCGTGGCGCGATTGAATTGACCCTCTGCACGGGGGTTTCGTCCCCCTGTCATGGCCCGCACTGCGCCATCTTTTGTCATCACCACGATGGCGGCCTCGGCGCGTGAGCCCGCCTTTACCTTGGTCTCAAAAACATGAACCAAGGCCTCATCCACCGCTTTTTGCACCCGCAAATCGAAGGTCGTCTTCAGAATAACATCTTCATTGAGATCCGTCATCAGAAAATCAGGCACCGTCTCCATGATCCAGTCGGCAAAATAGCTCCCGGCCTTCGCCGCCGAGCCGCGTGAGAGTTTGGCGTGATAGGCTCGCGCCTCACGCGCTTCTGACACCGAAAGAAAGCCCTGCTCTTCCATCAGCGAAACAATCAGGTTGGCGCGTGAAACCGCCCGTCCCATGTTCCGCGTCGGGGCATAGACTGATGGGGCCACCAAAAGACCCGCGAGCATCGCCGATTGCGCCGGGTTGACATGCCGGATTGACACGTCGAAATAGCGCTGACTGGCCGCTTCAAACCCCGTCGCTCCAGCACCAAGATAGACTCGGTTGAGATAGATGGTCAGGATTTCATTCTTTGAATATTTAATCTCAAGCGCCAGGGCAAAAGGGATTTCTCGAATTTTCCGCCATAAGGTCGTGCGACGGCAATCGCGCTCAAACCGTGCCATGGTGACGCCGGATTCGGGATGGTATTCCTTGCCCAAACACATGAGTTTCGCCACCTGCTGGGTAATCGTCGATCCGCCATGTCCCTGTAAGGGGCCTCGACCCTCCCGAAGGTTGATCACAATGGCACCTGCAATACCCCGCAGACTTATCCCGAAATGGTCGAAAAATCGTTTGTCCTCGGCCGCGATCACCGCGTTCTTGAGAAAAGGTGAAACATCCTCGCTCGATATCTCACCACCGAATTGCGACCCGCGCCAAGCAAAGGAAAGTTGATTATGATCTTGCAGTGTCACAGAACCTTGCGATCTCACCTCAAGCAATTCAGCCATCGGCGGCAATTTGGTGAAGTAGAATCCCGTCGCAACGGAAAGAATGACGACAAAAATGGCCAGACCCCGCCAACCGAAGGACCACGAGAGAAGCAGCGCGCGGCGGATACATCTCTGCACCCCACCGACCTTTTTGGCCCGACGTTTCTGAGTTGGCTTGCTTTTTTTGGAAACTCGCTTGCGCGGCGAGTCTCGACCTGTCACCGCACGATGACTTGCCTTCGCCTGTGCCACTGCATCCTCATTGTTTTGGATGTAGTTTACTGCAGCCCGCCGTTAGGGCAAACCTTTGAGTTGAAGAATTCGACAATTCTTCTACTATGTTGCCTCTTTGCATATAAATGCCAATTGTTTTGTCCGCCCTCATCACACAACATTGTCGCTGACACATCTTAAAATTGCGCCCGCTTGAGATAGTTTAACGCCAGTGGATGAGGTCGCTCGGCTATCGATTGGCTGCCTTATTTTGATTTGACGATCAAGCTAAACAATCAATTCCTGCTCGGTTTGAGCCACGGTGCCAAAGACCTTTCGGTATCTTTTGACACTTATCTCAGGGCCCAAGGCCTTCCTTGGATTGTCGGAGAGTTTGACGGTGGGTTGACCATTGGCTTCGGTCACTTTGCAAACGAGTGAAAAAGGGGCCAAGGCATCGTTGTCGGCGAGATGGCGAAAATCATTGGTCAGAAACGTCCCCCAACCAAAACTCACGCGCACCCGTTCACGGAATCTCGTGTGCAAGTTTTCCATTGATTCAACGTCAAGGCCATCAGAAAAAATCAGCAATTTTTCTTTCGGATCTTCCCCTTTTGATTTCCACCACTTAAGGGCCAATTCGCCCATCTTCGCCGCATCACCAGAATCCACCCTAATGCCCGTCCAAGAGGCGAGCCAGTCAGGGGCTTTACGCAAAAATTCCGGTGTGCCAAAAGTGTCCGACAAGATGACGCGCAGATTTCCCCGATGTTCATTTTGCCATTTTTTCAGCAGATCATAAGGCGCGTTAAGCAAATCTTCGTCATTGTCAGCCAAAGCGGCATAAACCATTGGCAATTCGTGGGCATTGGTGCCAATCGCCTCGACTTCTCTTCGCATCGCGATCTGACAATTTGATGTCCCGACGAATTTACCGCCTAAACCTTCATGCATGGCCTGCACACACCAATCCTGCCAAAGATAAGAATGCCGCCTTCGAGTCCCAAAATCGGCCACTTGTAATTCGTCAAGTTTCGACAATCGACTGATTTTGTCCCAGACCCGGCTCATCGCCCGCGCATACAACACCTGCAAACGAAAACGCCCCAATTGCCGCAGCGCCGCCCGAGATCGAAGTTCGGTGATCACAGCGAGAGCCGGAATTTCCCACAACATGACTTCCGGCCAAGACCCTTCAAACGTCAGTTCAATCTGCCCATTCCTTTTTTCGAGTTGAAAGTCGGGTAATTGCAAAGTCTCAAACCAAGCCATGAAGTCGGGGCGGAACATCTGCCGGATGCCATAAAAAGTGTTGCCGCGAAGCCACGTGGACTCGCCTCTTGACAAACGTAAGGTGCGCACATGGTCGAGTTGCTCCCGAAGTTCGACCTCATCGATCATTTCCGCCAAGCGAACCGACGGTGACCGATTGACCAATTGATACGTCACTTGGATTTGCGGCGAGTTGCGCCAGACAAACTGGCACATCAGCAATTTGTAGAAATCGGTATCAATCAGAGAGCGGACAATCGGATCAATTTTCCAATTGTGGTTATAGACCCGTGTCGCAATATCAATCGTCGGAGCATGCATGATTGAACTTCCACTCTCACCTTTGTTTAACCGCTTATTTGAGGTCGACACCCGCTGACTGCATCTCTTGGCGCGCCTTGGACAATGAGTTGTCCATGTCGATGGCGCGGCAACATTTTTCTTGAACCTCCACCTCAAATCCCAGCTTGGCAGCATCTATCGCCGAGTAAAACACACAATAATCCGTGGCCAATCCCACGCAGACAATTCGTTTAATGCCCCGAGTCCTCAAATAGCCCTCCAAACCCGTCGGTGTTTCGCGATCATTCTCAAAAAAAGCCGAATAACTGTCGATCTCACGGCGGCAACCCTTGCGTACGATCGCATCGGCCGAATCCGTGTTGAGATCGGGATGAAAATCGGCCCCACTCGTTCCCTGCACACAATGATCGGGCCATAACACTTGCTTTCCATAGCTGAGATCAATCGTCTCAAATGGAGCCAATCCCGCATGACTCGAAGCAAACGAGGCATGTCCTTTCGGATGCCAGTCTTGAGTGTAGACGACCATTTCGTAGTGTTTGACCAGACGGTTGATGTTAGCAACGACCTCCTCTCCGAATGGCACTTCGAGAGCCCCGCCTATACAAAAGTCGTTCTGAACATCAATCACGATTAAGGCTTGATCAGAATTCATGGGCATTTTGACCTCTCACTATTTTTTGTGGTCATTCGGTTTCAGTACGACTCAAAGGCGATATCTCCAAAAGATGAGTAGATGTCAGATAGGACCCGCATTACGTTATTTGGAATATAACTATCAGTTTAGAGAGTTAAAGACGATTTGTCCCATCCTTGATTGTCTGCCCCACACCTAGAGCGGAAATATAACGACCAGATTGAAGGTTTTCTTCAAAATTGCATCAGTATAGCCTCACAAATTGTAGAGGATTGTTTTTCTTAAATTGGTGAACACAAATCATGTATTAAATTAAGCAAGGCCTCTCGCCATTCATTTCCTCTGCCGTGAGAATTGTCTTCATTGAATGTTGACGCGCGCAACATATCGCCGCCGTTATTGTTGATTTTTGGCGGCAAGTTCTTCAAATAGGATCGCCACCGCCTCGGCCCCCGGATCGTTATGTCCCACCAAGTTGTCTTCGGAGACATAACTCGCTCGTCCGGCTCGTGCTTTTGTCATGGCCGCCGTCGCGTTGGCCCCTTCGCGCCCTTTGATGGCGGCATTCGAAAGACTTGTATCCAAGGCGCGAAGCGCCGGCTCAAGGGCATCAATCATTGTCCGATCCCCCAGCGTTGCGCCGCCGACCTGTTTGATACGCTCAAGGCCTGCCAAAAGCTCTTGACCGATGGAGGAATCGGTGGTGACGGCATCTCCTGCGGCGGCAAAAAATATCGCTAGCAGAACCCCCGATGAGCCGCCCATTGATTGACTGAGTTCTTGGCTGATGGCTTGGAAGAGGTCTCCCCTTTTGGCGAGGGGCAAGGACTCAAGATTGTCATTCAGCGCATGACAAGCTTTCGCCAAGGTACTCCCCGTGTCTCCGTCACCTGATTTAGCGTCCAAATCGTTCAATTTGGCCTCAGCTTCCATCAGAATCCGACATGAGTCTTCAATCCATTGACGTGTTTGCCGATCACTTGATGGGGGGAGGGCAACAGGCCGAAGTCCGTCTTTAGGCAAGTCGATAATTTTGGGCGGGGAGGTGGCGATGAAACCCGGCCAAGCATGGCATTCAACGGGTTCTTGCAAGGCAGTGAGTTCATCGGCCGAGGGCGCATAGAGCGAAACGGAGAAACCCCGCATATCGAGTGAAGTCATCAATGGGGCGGGCCCGATCATCCACTTGATCCGATGGCCCAATTTCGAACGCAGAAGGGCGTCGGCAAGAATTCCCATCTCCAACGGCGTACATCCTCCAAGGTTATTGAGAAGACCAACCAGTTCACCAGAGGGCGCGTGCGGCGACAATGTCTCCACCACTTTATCCATCGCCGTCTGCGCGTCCGAATAGGACACCTGTTGGACACCCGGCTCGCCATGAATGCCAAGGCCTAGTTCGGCCATCCCTTCGTCAATGCGACGCTCTTTGGGTGAGCCCGGCACCGTGCAGGTGTCAAGCGACATACCAATCGATACGGTGCCACGGGCGATTCTTTCGGCCAGGCTGGCCACATCGTCAAGAGACGATCCAGAGGCGGCAAGGGCACCGGCAATCTTGTGAACAAATAATGTGCCGGCGACGCCACGGGGTTGCGGCAGTTCAGGCAAGGCGACATCGTCACCTACCACCACCATGCGCACCGGCAATCCGAGAGCTCGGGCGCGCTCCGCGGCGAGACCAAAATTCAGCCGGTCCCCGGTGTAGTTTTTGACAATCAGCAGACAACCCTTTGATGAAGAGGTCACCGAGAGGATAGCAGCCAACACAGCGTCGGTGGACGGAGAGGCAAAGACCTCGCCACAAACAGCGGCGGTTAACAACCCTTCGCCAACAAAACCCGCATGACTTGGCTCATGGCCGGAACCACCGCCCGACACCAAGGCGACATGCGATTTTTTCCAGTCGGCGCGCAGGACGACCTTGATATGGGGATAACCATCAAGCCGCGCCTGTTGGTGTCCCGTTGTCTGCAACAGACCATCAATGGCTTGTGTGACGATCTTATCTTTGTCGTTGATGAATTGACTCATTTTTCTCTCCTCATCGAATCCGCATGCCATTGGCATCGAAGTATAAGGCATGGCGCGGCTGTATTTGGACTATATCTCCAGTCCGGAACGTTGAGTGAATGTCGGTGAGCGTCACAATTTTGTGGCCCGCAATTTCCAAATGCAACTGCGTCTGGTCACCGAGATGTTCAAGACGCAAGACACGCGCATCTTTGCCATCCGGATTCTGTTCAATATGTTCAGGTCTCAATCCCATCACCGCCGCTCCGTCTGGCGCGCCAGCAAAAAGGTCGGCGGGCACGGCGTTGATACGTGGAAGCCCCAACCGGCCACCGACATATAGGCTGATAGGGTCCTCATAGATGGCACGTGGGGAGCCGACTTGGACCAACCGGCCCTCTTCAAGGACACCAATTCGGTTGGCCATCGTCATGGCTTCAATTTGGTCATGCGTCACATAAAGGAGCGTGGCCCCAATTTGCGACTGGATTCGTTTCAACTCAACACGCAAATCGGCACGCAATTTGGCATCCAAAGAACTCAATGGCTCATCCATCAAATAGATGGCGGGATCACGCACCAATGCCCGACCGATTGAGACGCGCTGCATCTCGCCGCCCGAAAGTTCGGTGGTGCGGTTGTCAAGCTTATGGGAAATCTGCAGGATTTCAGCGATTTTGCCAACTTTATCCTCAATGACATCGGGGGGAGTCTTGAGCAACGGTGAACGCAAGGGGAAGGACAGATTTTCACGCACCGTCATATGCGGGTAGAGCGAATATTGTTGAAAAACCATGGCCACATCGCGAGCCGCCGGAATGCTTCGCGTCACCTCCACTCCGCCGATGAGGATATCTCCATGATCAGGTTTCTCAAGGCCAGAAATCAACCGCAATGTGGTGGTCTTTCCCGCCCCCGTTGGGCCAAGAAGCACAACAAAATCGCCATCGGCGATGGTCATAGATACATCATTGACGGCACAGATTGAGCCAAATGACTTCGACACATTTTGTATCTCAACATCAGCCATGAGCTGCCACCCCATCCTTGTGAGCGGAGCGCAAGGCTCTGCCCGAGCTGCGGTCAAACAATGTCACCATATCATCACGGAAGCCAAGACCCACCGTCTCGTCTTCACGGATAGGCACATCGGCGGCAAAGCGTGCCTTGAGGTGGTCACCATTGGCTACTTCCAATGAGACAATCTGAGTGGTGCCGAGATACTCGACAGATGTCACTTTACCACGATAGTTTGATTGATCGTCTATGAAAACATGTTCGGGACGAATTCCTAATGTCAACTTGCCTAAAGCCTCCTCCTGTAATCGGCGGAAACCGATAGATTGGCCGTTGAGCGTCATGTGGCTTGTCCCCGCTGGCAAATGATCCTCAAATTGAATGAGGTTCATGGGCGGGGAGCCCATAAATTCGGCCACAAACAGGGTGGCGGGAAAATCATAGATTTCCCGCGGCGTGCCAAATTGTTCAATCACCCCATAATTCATCACCACAATACGATCACCCATCTGCATCGCTTCGCGCTGGTCATGGGTTACGTAAACGGTGGTCGCGTTCATCCGATCATGGAGGCTGCGTAACTCACCGGCCATATGTTCACGGAACTCGGCATCAAGAGCGCCAAGAGGTTCGTCCATGAGAAAACATTTAGGATTGCGCACGATGGCTCGGCCGAGCGCGACCCTTTGTCTGTCCCCTCCCGACAATCCACTGACCGGGCGTTCCAAAATCTCTTCAATACCGAGGATGCCGGCCACCTCCCCCACCTTTTGGCGGATTTCAGCCCGTCGCATGCCCTGACTGACCAACGGGTAACTGATATTCTGGCGCACATTCAAGTGTGGATAAAGGGCAAACATCTGAAAGACGAAGGCAAAATCTCTTTGACTCGCCGGTTTTTGCCCCACTTCCTCACCATCAATAATAATCTCACCTGATGTCGGCAACTCAAGACCCGCAATCATCCGAAGCGTCGTCGTCTTGCCACATCCCGAAGGGCCGAGAAGCATAAAGAATTCGCCATCGGCGATCGTAAATGTTGACGATTCGACGGCGACAAAGTTGCCAAATTCCTTGCGTAAATTGTGGATATTGATCTCGGCCATTCTTTGTGTTCACCTAGGCGACAGGGTCTGGCGCGGTGCTATCACTCGCAAAAAGCTGAGAGAGGATGACATAGTCCGCGGTCGTTCGGTTACAGGCAATCACCGTCTGTTGCAGGGTTGAGATCCTGAGAAGCGCTTTGACGTCGACATCGTGGGGCATGGAGGACAAGGGGTCAGTGAAGAAAAACAGAATGTCCAACTTGCCTTCGGCAATCATCGCGCCTAATTGTTGATCTCCCCCCAAAGGACCACTCTTCAAAAGATTGATCGCGAGGCCTGTATGCTCCGCGACGCGGGAGCCGGTATTGCCCGTGGCAAAGAGTTGATGCGGAAGGAGTAAGTTCTTGTGCTGCTCTGCCCAAGACACCATTTCATCCTTCTTGCGGTCGTGCGCCACAAGGGCAATCCGACTGATTTTGAATCCATCTGTCACGGCTCACCTATTCGGGAAAATGGCTGACAATGATGAACATCACAGTGCCAATCAATGTCACCAAAAATGACCATGTATAGGCCCAGAGGATGTAGGGCTGCATCAGCATCACGACGCCGATGGCAATAATGATTGATGCGACCATCTCCCAAGCGCCGCGGCGCATCCGTGTCAGTTCAACAAGAAATGAAATCATTCGCTCCCCAACCTCGCCGGGCGGCCAAAAGCGTGCCACTCAACCTCTCGCATTATTTGCGGACCGCGCCAAAAGTAATGCCGCGCAACAAGTGACGGCGTAGCAGGATGGTAAACACCATGACCGGAACAAGAAAAAGAGTCGCACCGGCGGCGACGGCGGGCCAGTCCTGACCGCCGACGCCAATGATCGTCGGAATGAACGGCGGGGCTGTTTGGGCACTTCCCGAGGTCAGCAAGACGGCAAAGGCATATTCATTCCAAGCAAAGATCAGGCAAAAGATGGCCGTCGATGCAATCCCCGTTGTCGCTTGCGGCAACACCACTTTGATAAAGGCTTGCAATCGGGTGTAGCCATCAATCAGCGCGGCTTCTTCATATTCTAGAGGGATTTCGTCAATAAAGCCTTTGAGAAGCCACACCGCGAGCGACAAATTGACCGCCGTATAAAGCAAAATCATGCCCGCATGGGTATCCGACAATCCCACCGCCCGAAACATCAGAAAAATAGGAATGGCAACGGCAATCGGCGGCATCATTCGGGTTGATA
This sequence comes from Paracoccaceae bacterium, assembly GCA_022824005.1. Lineage (GTDB taxonomy): Bacteria > Pseudomonadota > Alphaproteobacteria > Rhodobacterales > Rhodobacteraceae > JAPOXR01. The sequence continues at coordinate 19,725 of JAJEBG010000003.1, read as the reverse complement.
GAATGAAGAACAGCAGGTCATCTTTCAGGGGCACCCGGTAACGCGAAAAAGCATAAGCGGCCAGTGTGCCAAGAAACACTGACAAGAAAGTGGAGCCAAAGCCAATGATCACTGAATTAAGGAACCTTTCACCGAAACGAGAGGGTCCAGCGATGACCATGCCCTTGTCATGCACCAGTCTTTCATACCAATTCCCAGGCGGATGACTGGCGAGATATTCTTCTGTCTGCCGGGTTTGCGTGGTGAAGAGATTGACATAGCCCTCCAAAGTCGGCTCAAAGATCAGTTTCGGTGGGTAAGCAATTGAGTCGGCTGGCGATTTGAAACCGGTCGACAAAATCCAAATCAGCGGCAAGAGAGTCAAAAGGGCGTAAGCGGCAACAAGAATAGCCGCGAGCCATTTTTGACCACGCCCCGGCTCCATCGCGGATACAGAAGTCATCGGTCTTTCACCCGGTTGAGAGCCTTCACATAGATCGACGCCAGACCAAAAATTGTCACAAACAGGATCACCGCATAGGCCGACGCATAGCCAGTGCGCCATTTCTCAAAAGCTTCCCGTTTGAGATTGATGGACGTGAGCTCCGTCGTCGAACCCGGCCCACCGCCGGTCAGCAACGTCACAAGGTCGAACATTTTGAAATTCTCAATCCCACGGAAAAGAACCGCCAACATGAGAAAAGGCAAGACCATAGGGACCGTGATGGTCCAGAATTGACGCCATTTCGAAGCCCGATCACATTCCGCCGCTTCGTAAATGTAATCGGGAATGGAGCGCAGGCCGGCCAGACAGATCAGCATCACAAAAGGCGTCCACATCCATGTATCGACAATGACAATGGCCCATGGTGCCAGTCGGACTTCCCCTATCATCGTAAAACTGCTGGGGTCCACGCCGGTCAAGAATGAAATCAGATAATTGAAGAGACCAATTTGCGGCTGATAGAGAAATGTCCAAAAATTTCCAACCACGGCGGGCGATAACATCATGGGGAGCACAATGATCGTGGTCCAAAGGTCATTGCCTTTGAATTTCCTGTTGATAAGCCATGCCAGAGCAAATCCGATGACCACTTGAAGGAAAAGAGTCCAGCACAGGAAGTGGGCCGTCGCCTGCATGGTCTGCCATATATCGCTATCGGTGAGAATACGCTCATAATTTCGCAGGCCAATGAATTTCACATCCGCATTGGGACGGTTGGCGCGGTAATTTGTGAAACTGAGACGGATCGTCCAGATCAGGGGAAAAATATTAATCGCCAGCAAAAGGATCAGGGTGGGTGCAACAAATATCCAAGCAATTGTACGGTCTGATAGCCCTCGGATGCGATGCCGCAAAGGCAACGGCGTGGCGTAGGCGGCAGCATCAACAATCTTCGTCTTACTCATAGATATCGGTGGCTTCACTCGTTGAAAAAATGGCCGCGCGATTCATTGATTCAAGTAATCGCGCGGCCCATCAGAGTTGCATAAGCGATGTCGGGCGAATGGCCCGCAAAACCTTATAGTTTGCCCTCGTCTTCAAAGACCTCAACCCAATCTTTCACGAGACCATCAAGCGCCTCCTGCGCCGATCCTTGTCCCGCGATGACGAATTTATGGACGCGATCCTGCATTGATAGCAGCAAAGAGGCATAGGCGGGTTCGGCCCAGAAATCTTTGACAATGGCCATCGAGTCAAGGAAGGTCTGTGCGTAGGGTTGACTGGTCGCAAAACTTGGGTCCTCGACAACGGCCCGCAAAGCAGAATAGCCACCGAGTGACCACCATTTTTTCTGGATTTCAGGCTGCGCAAACCATTGAATATATTCGAGCGCCGCGTCTTGGTTCTCTGAGTAAGACACGACCGAAATACCTTGGCCTCCAAGTTGGGCAAAATGACCGCCCGGTCCGGCTGGATTGGGGAAATAACCCGACCGGTCACCCCCGACATTGGGATCGGCGTGAACACCGGGCCATATGAAGGCGAAGTTCATCTGCAAGGCGACCAAACCTGATTTGAACGCATCAATGGACTCTGACATGTACCAATCCGAAGAACCCGGTGGGGTGCAACAATCATATAGTTCCTTGTAATATTCCAAACCCGCCACCGCGCCGGCCGAATTGACAAAACCGTCAAGATCATACGGCTGGTTGGGATTTTCGTACTCGAATCCAAAATTGTAAAGCGCGTTGGTCACCCCCATGGTGATGCCTTCAGAACCCCGTTCTGTGTAGATGGCCGCGCCATACACGGTTTTGCCGTCAATTTCTCGTCCTTGGAAGAACGTCGCGATATCTTTAAGTTCTGCCAAAGTCGTCGGGACATCAAGGTCTCGGCCATATTCAGCCTTAAAGGCCGCTTGGTTTTCGGGCATCTCAAACCAGTCTTTTCGATAGGTCCAACCCACCACATCACCGAAGGCTGGCAATGCCCAGTAATTTGGTGTTCCCTTAGGCCATTCCGCGTAACCGGTCACGGTGGCCGGGATAAAGTCATCCATCGTGATGCCTTGTTGATCGAAAAAGTCATTCAGTTTGACATAATGCCCCGCTTCAGCTGAGCCGCCAATCCACTGCGAGTCACCAATCATCAAATCGCAGAGTTTGCCTCCTGAGTTCAGCTCGTTCAGCATGCGGTCGGCAAAGTTGGGCCAAGGCACAAATTCGAAACTCATGTTATGTCCGCTTTCGGCTTCAAAGTCTTTCGACAATTCAACCAAGGCATTGGCCGGATCCCACGCCGCCCAACATAAAGTGAGGTCAGCCGATTGCGACGAACTTGCGCTTGCTAACAAGACGGTCGCGGCGATCACCGTTTTTTTCATTTTTTCTCTCCCATCGTTTATTCTCGGCCCGCACGAGTGGACTTATGTCCCAAAAAATCGCGAGCTTTGTCTGGTAGCAACCTAATCCGTTTTGAAATTCATGTCCAATAACTTTGTGACGGGGCCTTTCAGCCGCCGCTGCAAAAAGATGAGAATGATGGCCATATATCAACCAACTTTTGTCATTCGTTCAACAACGTGACTTTATCCATAAGATCATCGGAGTCTTTTTGAGAGATACCGAGACATGACGACCTCAATCGCCAAACGGAAGGGGTTCGGATCGCAATGGCCAAACCAATATAATGGCATCTTCATAATCGAGACCCTCGTGCAAAAACTCAGGGGGCAATCGATGTCTGCTCGGATCATGGTCTTTGAAACCGACTTTCCTATAACAAGCGATGGCCCTCGTGTTGCGCCCCGAGGGACGAATGACCAGCGTGTCGACATCGCCCCGTAAGGATAGGAGGTTTGCGAGTTGCTGGAGTGATTGGGATCCTACACCCATCCCCCAATATTTCCGTTTGGCGATCCAGATATCGAGTTCACTGAAACGGTTTTTAATGAAAAATTGTGCCGCCCCGATATCTTCATCATTGAACGAGATGATGAAAACTTGAAAACAATGACTACTCTCATCGAATACCGCTTCGTCATAATCGGCACAAAACTCGGCATATGTCGGCACAGGATGGTCGGGGAACTTGGGCAATCCCATCATTTCGGGAGTGGCATCTGAATTCGCTAGCCAATCGTAAATGTCTTCACGATCCTGAAAGGTGGCACGACGGAGATGGATGACAGACATTGACTTCAATCCTTGCTTTGAAGTGGTTGGAAATCCCACCTGTTTTCGTTATACTGAATATAGCAGAGCAGGAGCAGTGAATTGCCAGAGATTTCCCAAGCAGAAGCATCAAATTATGATGCCAAAGACATCCGCGTTTTAAGGGGATTAGAATCCGTTCGGAAGCGACCGGGTATGTATATCGGTGACACAGACGATGGTTCGGGTTTGCATCACATGGTCTACGAAGTTGTCGACAACAGCATCGATGAAGCGCTTGCCGGACACGCTAATGCCATAGACGTCACGATCAGAGTCGACGAGAGCGTGGTCGTCGCAGATAATGGCCGTGGCATCCCATGCGATATCCATCCCGAAGAGGGCGTTTCGGCCGCTGAAGTGATAATGACTCACCTTCATGCTGGCGGTAAATTTGATGCCAATAGCTACAAGGTGTCAGGCGGATTGCATGGGGTTGGAGTCTCCGTGGTGAACGCGCTTTCCGATTGGTTGAGCTTGCGTATTTGGCGGGATGGAAAAGAGCATCAAGCGCGATTTGAACTCGGTGAGACTGTTCAAGAACTGCAGGTGATCGCAGATTGCGGAGACCGGACAGGGACCGAAGTCACTTTCCTCGCGTCGCTAGGGACATTCAAAAACCGCGACTATTTGTTCAAGTCCTTGGAGCAGCGGTTGCGCGAATTGTCATTTCTGAATTCAGGCCTGCAGATCACGGTTCGTGATGAACGTAACCCAGAGCCAAATGAATCACGTTTCCACTCCGAAGGTGGGGTGCAAGAATATGTCGCATATCTTGACCGCTCACGCGTTCCGGTGCTTGACGAGCCCATTTTTGTCAGAGGGGAACGCGACCAAGTCAGTATTGAAGCGGCTCTGTGGTGGAACGATGGGTTTCACGAAACGGTCCTTCCGTTCACCAACAATATTCCGCAACGCGATGGCGGCACGCATCTTGCAGGATTTCGGGCGGCCTTGACACGGTCGGTCAATAATTATGCCCAATCGTCTGGCCTGATGAAAAAAGAAAAGGTGACTTTCACCGGGGATGACGCGCGCGAAGGCTTGACCTGCGTTTTGTCGGTGAAAGCGCAGGATCCAAAATTTTCGTCTCAGACAAAAGAAAAACTCGTCTCGTCTGAAGTTCGGCCCGTCGTCGAGTCCCTCATTTACGAAAGTCTCAATGAATGGTTTGAAGAAAACCCCCAACCAGCCAAGCGGGTCATCGAAAAAATAATCAGCGCAGCACGAGCGCGCGAGGCGGCCCGCCGGGCTCGGGAATTGACGCGCAAAAAGTCAACTCTTGATATCGCCTCACTGCCAGGCAAATTGGCAGATTGCCAAGAGCGCGACCCGGCCCTATCCGAACTCTTTATCGTTGAAGGCGATTCAGCCGGCGGTTCAGCTAAACAGGGTCGTGCCCGTTCTAATCAAGCCGTGTTGCCATTGCGGGGCAAAATTCTCAATGTTGAGCGGGCGCGTATCGACAAGATGCTATCATCTGAACAGATTGGCACCTTAATCACAGCCCTTGGGACCGGTATTGGGCGCGATGAATTCAATGTCGAGAGTCTGCGTTATCATAAGGTCATCATCATGACCGACGCGGATGTCGACGGGGCGCACATCCGTACTCTGCTCCTGACATTCTTTTTTCGTCAAATGCCGGAGATTATTGAGAATGGTTATCTCTATATTGCTCAGCCACCGCTCTTCAAGATTGAACGTGGCCGCTCCGAGCTGTATCTCAAAAACCAGTCGGCTCTTGACCAACATCTAATTGACCATGGTATTGAGGGGGCCGTCCTTCATTGTGGCAACGGCGAACAATTGGCGGGACAAGATTTAGCCCGCGCTGTCGCCGAGGCCGAAGCCGTTGATGCCTTGGTCCAGAAGTTTCCTCAACACTGCTCTAGGATGATTATTGAGCATTCTGCGATCGCTGGAATCCTCAAGGCCAACTTTGTCCAGTCTGACCCACAACGAGCCGCAGATCTTGTGGCCGAGCGGTTGAATAGGATCGCCACTGAGTATGAGAAAGACTGGAGGGGGCACTCCACACAAGAGGGCGGCCTTTCTTTCAGACGAACCTTACGAGGAGTGGAGGAAGTTCAAACGTTGGATGGAGCCACGCTGCGCACTGGTGTCTGTCGCAAATTGGCAGAATATGGCGATGCCTTGCATGAGATTTATGGACACACCGCACAGTTTGAGCGCAAGTCAAAACAAACGCCGATCAATACCGCCTCGGATCTGATCTCGATTGTTAAGGATGAAGGTGAGAGAGGTTTGACGCTTCAACGCTACAAGGGTTTGGGAGAGATGAACCCTGACCAATTATGGGAAACGACACTTGATCCCGATGCCCGAACCTTGGTTCAAGTCCGGATTGAGGATGGCGCAGAAGCTGACGATCTCTTTGTTCGCTTGATGGGTGAAGAGGTTGAACCTCGACGTGACTTTATTGTCCATAATGCCCTCAGTGTCGAAAATCTTGACCTTTGAGCTGACGGTCCTCAATTAAATCTCTTTTTTGTCTCTCCTTCATCACGATTGCTCTTGGATGGCAGATTGATGAATTGATTTGAATTCACTCAATCAACGGATTAGAACAAGGTTCCGAGAGATGGTTTTTTGGGGAGTTTGGCCTAAATGACGGCCCACGAGATGAACTTTTCACCGTCAATATCGGACGAAATCAAAAAAACGACCTGTTATATGTGCGCCTGCCGATGCGGCGTTGATGTTCATCTTCGAGATGGACGAATCCGCTATCTTCAGGGCAATCGAGATCATCCAGTCAACAAGGGCGTGCTCTGCGCCAAAGGTTCGGCTGGCATGCTGCACCATGAATCTCCCGCCCGCCTTCAATCACCGCTGAAACGCGTCGGAGAACGGGGAGCCGGGACATTCAAGACCATCTCGTGGAATGAGGCGATGGAGTTGGCCAGTGGTTGGCTGTCTGAAACAAGAAAACGCGATCCTAAACGTCTAGCGTTCTTCACCGGCCGCGACCAAAGCCAAGCTTTGACGGGATGGTGGGCGCAACAATACGGTACCCCCAATCATGCGGCGCATGGAGGTTTCTGCTCCGTCAATATGGCCGCCGCCGGCATTTATTCGATTGGCGGCTCCTTTTGGGAGTTTGGTCAGCCCGATTGGGAAAGAGCAAGAATGCTACTGCTCTTTGGTGTCGCCGAGGACCATGATTCAAATCCCATCAAGATGGGTATGTCGAAAATGAGGTCGAAGGGCGCACGGATTGTTTCGATCAACCCGGTTCGCACCGGTTATTCTGCCATTGCGGACAGTTGGTTCGGGATCACACCGGGGACGGATGGTATCTTTATTCTATCCATCGTCGGTGAATTGATCCGTTCGGGGAAAATAGACACCGAAGCGCTGCGCACTCGGACCAATGCCGGATGGTTGGTCCGACAAGGTCCTGACAACCAATCAGGACTCTTCGCCAAGAGTGAAGATGGCACGCCACTTATCCTTGACGCCCATGACGGAAAAATCAAACCTTTCAATTCGCCAGGGGCGGTTGCCATGTTGGGGCAGGACGCTGAATTAGCCGATGGTCATCTTGCCCGAACCGTGTTCTCTCTGATGGTTGAAACCTATCTCACCGATGAATACCGACCCGAATCTGCGGCGGCCATTACTGGCGTTTCGGCTCAGCGCATCCGAGGCCTCGCCGCCGACATTGCCCGCACGGCTTTTGAGGAATCATTTGAAATCGATACCGTTTGGCAAGATATGGCTGGAAATATCCATAAGACAATAACCGGCCGACCCGTCGCGGTGCACGCGATGCGGGGCATTTCCGCTCACGCCAATGGCTTTCAGACTTGCCGTGCTCTGCACCTCTTACAAATGTTGATCGGTGCCATCGACTGTCCCGGAGGGATGCGGTTTAAACCCCCCTATCCTAAACCAGTGGAAGCACATGGGCGGCCCGGACGGCCGCAGCAAAAGGGGTTGCCATTGACGGCTTTGCCACTCGGTTACCCCTTGGGGCCTGAAGACTTACTTGTTGACGATGATGGCGAAGCTCTCCGTCTTGATAAGGCTTTTTCTTGGGAAGCTCCTCTTGCGGGACATGGGATGCTTCACTCGGTGATTCCGAATGCCGCTGATTGTGATCCTTATGCGATCGATGTGTTGTTCTTGTTCATGGCCAATATGGCATGGAATTCCTCGATGAACACCCCCGCCGCTATGCGCGCCTTAACGGCCAAAAATGAACAGGGTCAATATGTGATTCCCCATGTCATTGTCGCCGATACCTTTTCTTCTGAAACCGTCGCCTATGCTGATCTTGTCCTGCCAGACACGAGTTATTTTGAACGCTATGATTGCATATCTCTTCTCGACCGGCCGATCGGAGAGCCCGATCTCATCGCCGACGCCATTCGCTATCCGGTCGTTGAAACTCGAGGCGATGTGCGCCCTTTCCAAGATGTGCTCATTGATCTCGGCTCCCGCATAGGTCTGCCCGGATTCACCAAAGATGACGGCTCCCCCATGTGGGAAAATTATGCCGATTATATGGTTTCACGAGAGGTGCGATCTGGTGTGGGTCCATTGGCCGGATGGCGTGGCCCTGACGGTCAAGCGTCGGGAAGGGGGTCCCCCAATCCTCAACAGCTTGATCAGTATATCAAAGCCGGTGGCTATTGGACCGAGGAATTGCCCGAAAATTCTCTCTATTTCAAACATGTCAATGCCGCTTATCAAGACTGGGCTGTTGAGAAAGGCCTCTTTGACCAACCGCAGCCGTATCTGCTGCAATTGTGGAGCGAACCCTTGCGTCGTTTCCAGCTGGCGGCTCTCGGACATGGTCCGAATCAATGCCCCGAACGTTTCCGCGCACGAATCTTGGACAATTTCGATCCTCTCCCGCGTTGGATTTCGCTGGCCGGGGAGGATGAAAAAGAATTCCCCCTGCACGCGATCACGCAGCGGCCAATGGCCATGTATCATTCATGGGGATCCCATAACCCCTGGTTACGACAGATTCATGCGGAGAATGTTCTCTATGTCAGCAAAGATGTCTGCGAGGAGAGAGGATTGACCGACGGTGGCTGGGCGTGGCTTCAATCGCGTATCGGCAAGGTCAGGGTTCGAATCCGAATCATGCACGCAATGAACACTAAAACCGTCTGGACTTGGAATGCTATCGGAAAGCGGGGAGGGGCCTGGCGGCTTGGCAAGGGCGCGCCCGAAAACAAGAACGGCTTTTTGCTTAATCACCTCATTCCTGACCGATGCGATAACAACGAATACGCCAATGCCGACCCCATCACCGGGCAAGCCGCGTGGTTTGACCTGAAAGTGCAATTACATTCGGCTCAACCAGATGAAAGTGGCACGTCACCAAACTTTCCTGAGTTGCTCGAGCCGCCGGGTTTGCCATCCAAGCCCGACACTCTCCTGTATGGTAAGGACTGGGTGGCGTGACTTCGTTACCTAAAACGACCGAGCGGCGGCTTGGTCTGGTCATCGACCTTGACGTATGTGTGGGCTGCCAAGCCTGTGTTGTCAACTGTAAGGCTTGGAATTCAGGTGGCTATGGAGCTCCCCTTGCCGATACCGAGCCATGGGGCAACCAACCAAGTGGGGCTTGGTTGAACCGTGTACACAGTTTTGAGGCGGGCACAGGGACTGACGCCACAGTGGTGCATTTTCCCAAAAGCTGCCTCCATTGTGATGACGCGCCCTGCGTCACCGTATGTCCAACCGGTGCTTCCATCAAGCGAAGTGAAGATGGTATCGTCTTGGTCGATGAGTCAAAATGTATGGGATGTGGACTCTGTGCGTGGGCTTGCCCCTATGGCGCACGGGAGATGGACCCGTCCGAAGGTGTGATGAAGAAATGCACTCTATGTGTGGATCGCATCTATAACGATAATCTTCCAGAAGAAGAGCAAGTGCCGGCTTGCGTGAGAACTTGCCCGACCCATGCGCGACATTTTGGTGATTTCAATGATCCGACCTCAACTGTTTCTGCTCTTTCCAGAGAGCGGGAAAGTGTCGATTTAATGCCGGAACAGGACACGCGGCCAGTGAATAAATATCTGCTCCCGACAGAAAGAAAGGGGGCGGAATACACAGAACCCGACGGGTTCAATCTTGCTGATCTTGTTGAACGGGAGCCAAGCGGGATTCTCGCTTGGGTCGACCGAACTCTCGGCCAAATTTGAGGCTTACTTGCATCCCGCTCTGTCGATCATTTTCTTTTCCACCTTATCCGGCGCGGGTTTTGGTCTTGTGGCCGTGACGAGTCTCACTGGTCAACCCGATGGCAGTTCCGTGATTTTGGCGTATCCGCTATTTGCGCCGTTATTTGTCGGCGGCACATTGGCAAGCATCGGTCTGCTGTGTTCAGTCGCCCATCTGCGCCGCCCCGACAGGGCTTGGCGAGCTTTCTCACAATGGCGGTCTTCATGGCTGTCGCGTGAGGGTATTTTTGCCGTGGCCGCCCTGCTTCTTCTTGTACCTCTCGCTTTTGCCAATCCGATTGACTCGACTTTGGCCATTGTGCTCGGTCTACTCGCGTCTGCTTTGAGTGTGCTCACTGTCTTCGCCACGTCAATGATCTATGCCCAGATTCGCGCTGTTCCCGCTTGGCGCACCGCACTCACCCCTGTTCTTTACCTCTCTTTCGCCGCCTCCGGTGGGATTCTGGCCGCCGCGGTCTTGACTTCACTCTTCTCTTTGATTGCGGTCACTCAAGGTTTCTACCAGCCGGCGGCGCGAGGACAGGCTTTTGATGGATTTGCCGCGGTCGCCTCAATGGCCATTTTTATAGCTTGGATCGTTCAATCAGTTTGGTGGATCCGCCTTAAACGAACTGGCACTGGTCTATCAACAATACAAAGCGCCACAGGGCTTGAACGTTTCGGCCCCACTCGTCTGCTCGAGCCGCCCCATACCGGCTCCAATTATTTGACCGATGAGATGGGCTTTGTCGTTGGCCGCCGCCACGCGTCGAAACTTAGAATTTTATCGCTCCTGTGTGGAGGTCTCTTGCCCCTACTCTTGTTGTTATCCACACAAATCAGCGACCTGCCCATTTCGTGGCAATTTGTATTGTCTTCACTCGCATTTATTTTTCATCTCTTTGGCGTCGGCCTATCACGCTGGCTTTTCTTTGCTGAAGCCCGACATACCGTTTCTCTCTACTATTGACCGCCCAACATTCAGATAACCATCAGTTGATATTGTCCAAATAAACCCGCTATTCAGGATACAAAATAATTTTGTGTCACTTATTTGATTAAATTCTTATCACAAAAAACTTTGTGTAACATGAAGACACCGCAACAAGATTTGTGGTACATAATTGACAAAAAAAGTGCCACAAACGATTTTGTATGACATAGAGGGTACATAAGAGAGGTTGCGTCACTCATTTTAACAAATTTGTTTCACGAGTGCTGAATAAAGAGAGAAGGTCTGAGAAATGATGAAGCGGACTGATCAATATGACCAAAGCCAAATGGTGATCTATCATTACGGCCAGTTTCCTCCGACAGAATTGGGATTAGAACGCCTCATTGAACCGATGCTACGCGCTCAAAATGCCGTATCACGCTATGACCAAATGTTGCTGTCCTTGCCGAACAGTAAACTATTTCTTGCCCCGCTTCGACATCATGAAGCCGTCGTATCGTCGCGACTCGAGGGAACAATATCGAATGTTGATGAAGTGATGATGTATGCCGCCGATGAACATGGCGGTCAAAGGAAGAGAGGACGGAGTGAGGTGATTGAGGTTTTTCTTTATTTTCGCGCCATGCGCTTCGCCCAAGCGGCGGTCTCAGAGGGGAGACCCATCAGCGAGGATCTGATAAAGAACGCGCATAGGGAGTTGCTGAGTTTTGGACATGGAGCTCACAAGAATCCCGGCGAATACAAAAAAGACATCAACTTTATCGGAGATGATATCCAAAAAATTCTTTTCTTCAAGCCGATTGAGCCTTGGCAACTCAAACCGGCGATGTCGTCATTGTTCACCTTCATTGAGGAGTCAACGAGACTCCCCTTCTTGAAGGTTGCCATTGCCCACGCGGAATTCGAAGCCTTGCACCCGTTTAATGACGGCAATGGTCGTATTGGCCGTCTGCTTATTCCACTCCTTCTTTGGAAGTTTGGACTCATCAGTCAGCCGCATCTTTACATCAGTGATTACTTTGAAATTCACAAAGAGGCCTATCTTGAACGGCTGCGCGCTGTGTCCAGAGATGGCGACTGGATAGGTTGGATTGAATTTTTTCTTAATGCTGTCGCCTATCAAGCCGAGTCAAATCTCGCCATGATGCAAGAGATCGCGGACCTTTATGAGTCGATGAAAGATATTTTTCGAGAGATGACGGGATCAAAATGGCACCTCGCCGCACAGGATTGCATTTTTGAAAGTCCAATATTGACGAACAAACAGCTCATTGGAAAATCTGGAATGTCGCGTCATATGGCGAATACGATCACCAAGAAACTATGCGCCGGTAATCTGCTTAAAGAAATCCGTCCGGGCCGTGGAAGGCGCGGCGCGCTCTACAGGTTTGCGCCGTTGATGGAAATCGTTCGGGCATGAGCGCAGATGAACTGCTCAAAGAAGGAATCTCCTTCGAAATCCCGAAAATGCCGCCAGATTCAACGCTTGGCGATGCAATTTTGGATTTGGTGAGCGATCCGGACTACCCAGATAATGACGAAATAAAGATCACTTCAAAAGGGTGAGCCTCTAGATTATCCTCTCTCACCTTCGTCAGCGAAACGTCTTGAAGTGATCAATGACGATTTAGGCCCTCTTTGCGATCGCATCCCACTCCAATGGGTAGGAAAGTCTTGAGACCATTTCTTTGGGACAAACTTGAATGAAATGGACACTCTCGGCCATCCAGTTGTCGAGGATCGTGCCCGCTGTTTCACTTCCCGTTTCGGTCGCATGTCGCTGAACGATGCCCATACAATGAGACATCCAATGGTTGGATGCGATGGCACCAACCATCAAAGTGTCGAGATTCATCAATCCGACGGCAAGGCCATGGGGGTCGTAGAGATAAGCCATGCCACCCGTCATGCCAGCACCAAAATTGTTGCCAATGGAACCAAGAATCATCGCCACGCCGCCGGTCATATATTCGCATCCATTGGCCCCGCATCCCTCAACGACCGCTTCGGCCCCAGAATTGCGCACACAGAATCGCTCACCGGCCCGGCCCGCGGCATAAAGGGACCCGCCGGTCGCCCCATAAAGTACGGTATTGCCAATAATCACATTCTCTCGGGCCTTGATGTTGGAGATGAGCGGCGGGCGCAAAGTGATCATTCCACCAGAAAGACCCTTGCCCACATAATCATTGGCGTCTCCTGCCACTTCAATTTTGAGACCGTTGACGGCGAAAGCACCAAGGGATTGGCCGGCTGAACCATTCAATTTAATGGTCAGATGATCGGATTGAAGCGAATTGTTCATCCCAAACCGCTGCACAATACGCGAAGAAGTGCGGGCCCCAATGGTTCTCAATGTGTTGTGAACCGTATAGGACAATTGCATTTTCTCACCATCCTTAAAGAAGGGTTGGGCATCGTTGAATATCTCGGCATCCAACGTATCCGGCACTTCGTTGCGTGGCCGCTCCAAACAACTAGAGATTATTTGGCCTTCATCCATGGTGACCAGCAACGGATTGAGATCAAGATCATCAAGATAGTCGGCTCCCCGTGAGACCTGTGCCAAAAGGTCGGCCCGTCCGATAATCTCTTGCAATGAACAAGCGCCAATGGACGCCAGAATTTCACGAATTTCCTGTGCATAAAAGGAAATGAGATTGACAACCTTGTCGGCATTTCCTGTAAACTTCTTGCGCAATTTTTCATTTTGCGTGCACACACCCACCGGGCAGGTGTTAGAATGACATTGGCGGACCATAATGCAGCCCATGGCAATCAGCGCGGCGGTGCCGACACCGAATTCTTCAGCACCAAGCAAAGCCGCGATGACCACATCACGGCCGGTTCTTAAACCCCCATCGGTTCGCAACGTGACCCGGTCCCGCAGATTGTTGATGGTCAGTACCTGATGAACCTCGGCGAGGCCAATCTCCCATGGCAATCCGGCAAACTTGATGGAGGTCGCCGGCGACGCGCCGGTGCCACCATTGTGACCAGAGATCAGAATTACATCGGCTTTTGCTTTGGCGACACCGGCCGCTATGGTGCCAATTCCACTCGAGGAGACCAACTTGACCGTGACTTTGGCATGGGGATTGATCTGCTTGAGATCATAAATCAATTGGGCAAGGTCCTCAATGGAATAGATGTCGTGATGCGGCGGCGGGGAGATAAGAGTGACACCGGCCGTTGAATGCCGCAATCGGGCAATCAATTCAGTCACTTTCATCCCTGGCAATTGGCCGCCTTCGCCCGGTTTTGCACCTTGGGCGATTTTGATTTCTAACTCATCGCATTGATTGAGATATTCAGCCGTCACACCAAAACGTCCGCTGGCCACCTGTTTAATCCTCGCCGATGGATTGTCACCATTCGGGTCAGGGACAAAATGCGCCGGATCCTCGCCGCCCTCGCCAGAGTCAGATTTAGCTCCAATGCGGTTCATAGCGACATTGAGTGTTCGATGGGCTTCGGGGCTTAACGCCCCAAGAGACATGCCAGGCGTGACAAATCTTTTGCGAATTGAGGTGATGGATTCAACATCCTGCAATTCCTTGGAGGCCCCTAGAGACGAGATTTCCATCAAATCTCTGAGATGAACGGGGGGGCGAGAATTGAGCTCTTTGGAATATTTTTTCCACATCCCAATGCTGCCATTGTTGCAGGCGGATTGTAACATATGCATGGAACGAGCTTCCCAAGCATGAATTTCACCGCGATGACGGGCCTTATAGAAACCTCCGATCGGTAGCGTTGAGTTCAGCCCCTTCCAACTCATTTGGTGGCGGGCCAACACATTGCGCTGAAGGCCGGAAATGCCAATCCCAGAGACTCGGCTCTGCATGCCGGGAAAGAATTCGGCCACGAGAGCGCGAGAGAGTCCCACGGCTTCAAAATTGAGGCCGCCACGATAGGAGGAGATGACAGAGATTCCCATCTTGGACATAATTTTCAGCAAACCTTGGTCGATGGCTTCACGGTATCTCATCATCGCTTGATTGAGGGTGAGGTCCATCAAACCTCGCTCAATGCGATCGGCAATGGAATCCTGCGCTAGATAAGCGTTGACTGTTGTCGCACCGGTGCCAATCAGCACCGCAAAGTAATGCGGATCGACACATTCTCCTGACCGAACATTAAGTGAGACATAAGTTCGTAAACCCAACTGGGTCAAGTGGCTGTTGATGGCACTTGTCGCCAAAATCATCGGAACCGGGGCGCGTTCGGCATCCTGATTGACGTCCGTGAGCGACAAATGAAGATAACCCGAGCGAACCGCGTCCTCTGCCTCGGAGCGAATTCGCGTGAGAGCCTCCCGCAGGGCGCTCGGGCCTCCATCAGCGGGGAACGAGCAATCAATCTCAGCCACCGTCGAGCCGAAATGTGCCATTAGGGAATCATAGGCCGCGTTGCTCAAAAAAGGCGTATCGTAAATGGCCGCCGCCACTTCGACATGGTCTTCATCAAGCAAGTTTCGGAGATTACCAAACCGAGTTCTGAGACTCATCACTCGATGCTCGCGCAAGGAGTCAATTGGCGGATTGGTGACTTGGCTGAAATTCTGACGAAAATAATGGCTGAGGGGCCGATAATGTGAAGATAACACCGCAAGAGGCGTGTCATCTCCCATTGAGACGACTGCTTCCTTGGCATCTTCCACCATCGGCATCAGAACCATGTCGATTTCTTCAAGCGTAAACCCGGCCATCATCTGTCGGCGGCGCAATGACTCCCCGCTAAACATCACCGATTCATTGGGCTGCCCAATCACCAACTCCAATTCTTCAATCGTTTCAACACGTTTGGCGAACGGACGTGAGGCCGCTAGCCTGTCCTTGAGTTCTTGGTCGTGATAGAGTTTCTTTTCATCAAGGTTGACAGCCACCATCTGGCCGGGGCCAAGCGCGCCTTTCTCGATGACTTTGGCCTCGTCAACCGGTGCCATTCCTGTTTCTGAACCCGCAATGATGATCCGATCAGAGGTCACCGTATAGCGCATCGGGCGCAATCCATTACGATCCATGCCGGCGCAGACCCAATTTCCATCGGTCATGACAAGGGCCGCAGGCCCATCCCAAGGCTCCATGATGGCGTTGCAGAAATTATACATATCGCGCCACGCCTGCGGCATTTCTTCGGGCCTTTTGGACCAAGCTTCGGGTACCAACACCGTCTTTGCCATGGGCGCACTGCGCCCCGCACGGACCATCACTTCAAAAACCGAGTCCAGAGAGGCCGAGTCCGATGAACCTTTGCTCACAACGGGTTTGATATCATCGGCGTGCTGACCAAACATTCGAGAAGCCATGCGAATTTCGTGGCTCTTGAGCCAATTCAGGTTCCCCTTGTGGGTATTGATTTCACCATTGTGCGCGAGCGCCCGAAAGGGCTGCGCTAGCCACCATTGGGGGAATGTGTTGGTGGAATATCGTTGATGATATAACGCGTAGGATGAAACAAATCTCTCATCTTGCAAGTCGGGGTAGAAGGCCGAAACCTGTTCAGCCAGCATCATCCCCTTGTAAATGATCGTCCGACAGGAGAGCGAGCAGACATAAAATCCGTTGATCTGCCCTTCAACAACCGCCTGTTCAATGCGGCGGCGAATCAGATAGAGTTCACGCTCAAACGTCTCTGCATTCAACCCTTTGCCATCGGAGATCATAATCTGCTCAATCTCAGGGCGGGTGAGATTGGCTTTTTCTCCGAGAACAGCGGTATCGACTGGCACATGTCGCCAACCATAAATCTCATGGCCCATGCGCAGGATTTCACTTTCGACAATAGAGCGGCAGTTTTCTTGGGCATTAAAATCGGTACGAGGTAAAAAAACCATCCCCACGCCGATCATTTGACTGTTGTCGGGTTCATGCCCCGTCCGCCGCACCTGTTCGAAAAAGAAATTCACAGGAAGTTCGACCAACAAACCCGCGCCATCACCGGTCTTGCCATCGGCATCGACAGCTCCTCGATGCCAGACCGATTTCAACGCTTCAATGCCAATTTCGACAATTCTCCGAGACTTCTTGCTATCAATAGATGCCACCATCCCAACACCGCATGAGTCATGCTCACTATCGGGAAGATAGAGCCCCTTCTCCGCCAAATAATGGCGGGCAGCTGTTTCCTTATGGGGATCAAATGGCCCTTGTTTTGACATGAAATTGGCTTTCCTCTATTCTCTTACGCGGCCTGTTTTTGCGATGCGACGGCATGCTGCAAAATTGACTGCGCGGCTTCCTGTCCATCTCGGATCGCCCAGACAACCAAGCTCGCGCCACGGACGATATCGCCGACCGCCCAAACCCCCGCAAGATTAGTCATATGGGTTCGGAAATCCGCTTTGATGGTTCCCCAATTCGTAAATTCAAGGTCATTCGTTTGCCAGAAATCCGAGAGATTCTCGGCTTCGAAGCCTAAAGCCTTGATGACGAGATCGGCCTGTTCGTGAAAATCTTGACCGGCCTTGAGCTCTGGCGAGCGCCGACCCGTAGCATCGGCTTGGCCCAAGCGCATTTTGGCGACCCGAATGGATTTCACCGTCTTGTCTCCGTTAAAGGCGCGAGGTTGCGTCAGATAGACAAATTCGACGCCTTCTTCACGGGCGTTGGCCACTTCTCGGCGAGAGCCCGGCATATTTTTCCAATCCCGCCGGTAAAGACATTTGACGGATAAAGCGCCTTGGCGAGCCGCTGTTCGTACGCAATCCATGGCCGTATCGCCGCCACCAATGACAATCACTCGCTTGCCGGCGGCGTTCAAACGTCCATCGTCAAATGCTGGCACCTTGTCACCAAAGCTCTTACGGTTGGAAGCTGTCAGATAATCAAGAGCGGGAATGATGTTGCCAAGACCCACGCCCGGACAATCAAGCTCGCGAGGCTTGTAGACACCTGTCGCAATCAACACCGCATCATGGCGCTCTCGTAAGGTGGAAAACTCAATATCAGTGCCAATATCACAGTTAAGGATAAGTTCAGCCCCTCCTTTTTCTAACTGGTCAATGCGTCGCATCACCACATGTTTTTCCAATTTGAATCCAGGGATTCCATAAGTCAACAATCCGCCGGCACGGTCATTTCTCTCATAGATTGTCACGCCAACCCCATGACGCAACAATCGGTCCGCCGCGGCCAAACCACCCGGCCCTGATCCGATGATTCCCACCGAATAATCGATTTTTTGCGAGGCGCTGATAGGTTTGACCCAACCTTCAGACCACGCAAGTTCAGTCAAGTACTTTTCAACCGAACCAATGGTGACCGTCCCATGACCCGATTGTTCAATCACACAATTTCCCTCGCAGAGACGGTCCTGCGGGCAGATACGTCCGCATATTTCAGGAAAACTGTTGGTTTGCTGGCTCAAATCATAAGCTTCATTCAGCCGTCCTTGAGCGGTCAAGCGTAACCAGTCGGGAATATTGTTGTGTAGGGGACAATGTGTTTGGCAATAAGGCACGCCGCATTGCGAGCATCGGCTCGCTTGCTGGCCGGCGGCGGCCGGCGCGTAGTCGCTATAAATTTCCTGAAAATCATCCAATCGGACGTCAGCCTCTCGCTTATCCGGTGTTTCCTTGCCAAAATCGACAAAAGCAAGCATTCTGTGTGTGGACATGTCAGAAAGACTCCAACCATTCAGGGACACCAGATATAACACTGACAGGAGAGAATAAAAAGTAAATTCTTATGACCTATCGAAAAATAAATTATACAATATATACAACGTGTGGATTATCTGCCCTTTTTTTAGGACATAAATTCTTACCTTTCAGATTCAAACAACGAAATTATCCATGACATTTTTTCATCTGACCTTTATCGCTTGTCTTCAGGGAATCACTGAATTCCTTCCCATCTCGTCATCGGGACATTTGGCGCTCCTTCCCCTTCTCACGGGACTTCCTGATCAGAGTTTGACCATCGATATCGCGGCCCATACCGGCTCGCTAGGCGCGGTCATTGTCTACTTTTGGCGGGATGTATCTCGCGCCTTGTCGGGTATCATCGATTTGCTTCACCGCTCCCATCGCCATTCACCCAATGCTCGCCTGATGGTCTGCCTCATCACGGCCACAATCCCGGTGGTGCTCGCTGGCGCGGTCATCAAACTTTTGGCGATTGATGACCTCTTACGTAATCTTTATGTCATCGCCGTCGCGATGATTGTCTTTGGGGTCATTCTCTACAAGGCCGATCAATCTCAACCCCTCTCAAAGTCGACTTCAGAGTGGAATCTCCGCGATGCCGTACGTCTCGGATTGTGGCAGATTCTGGCGCTGATCCCCGGTGCCTCACGCTCTGGTGTGACAATGACGGGGGCGCGGATGTGTGGATATAGTCGGCGCGATTCGGCGCGCTTGTCCATGCTGATGTCCATTCCCGTCATCGCTGCCGCCACGTTATTGGCCTTGGCCGAGATCGCCCACAGCGGCGATGCCCTCGCTTTTCGTGAAGCGGGGATTGTCGCAACTCTCTCATTTGTGTTTGCCTATGCGTCAGTGGCGATCATGATGGCCATTTTGCAACGATTTAGTTTCACGCCCTTCATCATCTATCGTCTCATTCTTGGCTTTGGACTGTTGTTATTCGCGGCTCTCTAAGACCTGTATCTCAAGTTCTTAATCTCAAAAGTATGTGGAAAATCTTTTGATAAAGAATACCCCATTGAGACGGCTATTTTTTAACCGCGGTAGCGCATTTTGATCCTTTGATTGGCGGCCTCGAGAGGTCAAGGGAATGACGGCCGCCGTCAACCATATTCAAAAGTGAAAAAATTGTTGCCATAATCGGCGAACTAATTTGAACTAATTGCCCAATATACAGATTTATTTAAATCTTGATTGCTGATTCGAAAAAGACCACCAAAAAATGATTTTTTCACCAATTTTGGACACCAAAACCGCGACCTAAATGGTCAAAA
>JAJEBG010000011.1 GCA_022824005.1 Paracoccaceae bacterium | reverse complement strand
TTGGAAATGTGGATTTCATGACGACCGATTCCTCTCCCATCCATCAACCGAAATGATGGCGTCTAGTGCCTCCCGTGCGAACTTGGCGGGGATGACGACCATCATCGCCGGTTCGGGAAATTCAAGTTCAATCGGTTGACTTTCCACGAGGTTTGAAGTTCCTATTTGTCCGCTTGGAGACAAGTCAATTCCATCAATCGGCCAAGCCAAACCAGACGATGACCCATGGGTTTCACGCATCGGAAACAATGAAAGCCGCGCCCCGATCGGGAGTTTGAGAGAAAGTTTAGGGGGACATAAAAAACAAAAGTCCGTGTCCGTCAAAATAGCAATTTTCTGTTTTGGGTAACGAACCAGAACATTGAGTGTCGCAAGGGCATGGTCGATACGAGGGGCGGTTACACCCACAGCGATAATGAAAGGGGCCTCCACCGAGCGAATGCATTTATCAAAATCCGTTGAGTCTTGCTCCTCAATCAACAACACGCGACGAGGGTCGATCAATTGACGGGCATCTAATGGAGATATCGAGTCCATATCGCCAATGATATAATCGGGTCGCCGCCCATATCTCGTCGCGGTTTGTGCCCCGCCATCGGCGCAGACGAGCAAGGGCGCGATGTCCAACGCCGTCGCGACAAGGTTGGCTTGAGTGGCTCCAGCACCCAGAACGGTCACGCCCGTTTGACTGTGAATCATTCTTGAGGCAACCAAAATCTATTTTTTACAAAAGGTGCGACTGCACAAAGGCGGTTCGGATAAAATCAGCAAATAAGGGATGGGGATCAAAGGGTCGTGATTTAAGTTCGGGATGAAACTGAACGCCGATAAACCAAGGATGATCCGGAATTTCTAAAATTTCAGGTAGTTTTCCATCGGGCGAAAGACCCGAAAATCGGACTCCATGTTTCTCAAGTTGATCTTTGTAACCAATATCAATCTCGTAGCGATGCCGATGGCGTTCAAAGATTTGACATGAATTGTAAATCTCCGCCACTCGGCTTCCCTCTAAGAGACAGGCTTCATAGGCACCAAGGCGCATCGTCGCTCCCTTGTCATCATCAAGACTTCTGTGTTCAGTCTTTGAGCCCTTTATCCATTGACCAAGATGATAGACAATCGGCTCAAAACGTCTCTTTCCCCCGTTGCCTTGCCAATTCTCGTGGTCGAATTCTTCGGAACCCGCGTTCTCAATACCCACCAAATTGCGCGCCATTTCGATCACCGCCATCTGCATACCAAGACAGATACCAAAGAATGGAATTTGCCTCTCTCGGGCAAATCTGGCCGCTTTGATTTTTCCCTCGCTGCCCCTTTCACCAAAACCACCGGGAATCAGAATGGCATGGCAACCTTGCAGATACGGAGTTGGGTCCTCTTGTTCAAAGACTTCGGCATCAATCCAATCCTGCTGCACCCTTAACTTGTTGGCAATACCACCGTGGATTAAAGCCTCATTGATCGACTTATAGGCGTCCTCAAGTCCGGTATATTTGCCAACGATGGCTACCTTGACTTCGCCGTTAACACGCGAAATTCGGTTGGCCACGTCCATCCACGGCTCAAGTTTCACATCGCCTCTCGGTTCCAGACCAAATCCCGCAAGAACGGCTTGGTCAAGACCCTGTTGATGATAGAGAACGGGCGCATCGTAGATGGTGGGCAAGTCCGGCGCGGATATCACAGCATCGGGTCGGACGTTGCAAAACAGCGCGATCTTCGTCCTCTCCTTGTCGGCGATGGCATTTTCGGAACGGCAAACAAGGATATCCGGCGCGATACCAATGGAGCGCAACTCCTTCACCGAATGCTGCGTGGGTTTGGTCTTTATCTCATTGCAAGCTTCAATGAATGGCACCAAGGTCACATGGATAAAAAGGCACTGTCCCGATGGATGATCCTGGTCGAACTGTCTGATCGCCTCGTAGAAGGGCAAGCCCTCAATATCGCCAACTGTGCCACCGATTTCACATAACATAAAATCGGTCTCCCCCTCGCCGTGTCGGATGAACTTTTTGATTTCATCGGTGACATGCGGAATCACTTGGATCGTTTGACCCAAATAGCCGCCTCGCCGCTCACATTCCAAGACTTGTGAGTAAATTCGCCCCGATGAGATACAGTCAGAATTATGTGCCGATACGCCGGTAAAACGCTCATAATGCCCGATATCAAGATCCGTCTCGGCGCCATCATCGGTGACAAAGACCTCACCATGCTCGATCGGGCTCATGGTGCCGGGATCGACATTTAAGTAGGGGTCCAATTTGCGCAATCGCACGGTAAATCCCTGCGCTTGCAATAGGGCACCGAGGGCGGCGGCCGTCAATCCCTTACCTAGCGATGACACCACACCACCAGTGATGAAAATAAACCGAGTCATGATGATGCCATTCCCGCTCCCTTCGACAGGTCAACCCTGCGCTGCCGTGTAAGAAATACGGGTTTACAGAATGCGCCGAAACGAGATCGACTGCAAGTTATTTTTTGCCCCTTGCGGCGACAAAGTTGACTTTGGCTAGAATAATTTACTCGGCCCGTGGCGGTGCCGATGGTTCATTCGGCAAAGACGGCGGCAGCAAACCCTCACCCGGTAGGGTGGGCGGGGCCTCTTCGCCTTCCGTGAACGAATCCCCAACGCGTTCAATGACCGAATCGCCTGCCTGTTCTCTTGCCGTAATAATGGTGAGCGCAATTGATACCCCCAGAAAGGCAATCGCCACAAACCATGTCGCTTTGCCGAGCGCCGTGGCCGCTTGTCTTCCCGTCATCACGCCGCCGGAGCCGCCACCAATCCCAAGACCGCCTCCTTCAGAACGCTGAAGAAGAACAATGCCAATCAGAGTCAAGGCTAGAATGAGTTGGATGATAAGGGCGACGTTGCTCATGGATTCCTACTTGATCCTCAAACCTCACCTAATACGCTCAAATGCGATCCATTGCAACTTCGAATCTCCATAATCGGCGAACTAATTTGAACTAATTGCCCAATATACAGATTTATTTAAATCTTGATTGCTGATTCGAAAAAGACCACCAAAAAAATGATTTTTTCACCAATTTTGGACACCAAAACCGCGACCTAAATGGTCAAAACGG
>JAJEBG010000051.1 GCA_022824005.1 Paracoccaceae bacterium | reverse complement strand
GAAAGCCATTGGCCACAAGAAAAGGATGATGGCCGTTTGAGTGGCCTGAGATGAGCGGGCCGCCATCATGTGACCCGCTCTCATCAGGAGTAAAAGACGGCAAATTCACTATGAGGTCATATCGTAAGCCCGCTCGCCATGAGCCGACATATCAAGTCCCACAAGTTCACTCTCGTCGGACACTCGGAGCGGAACCACCAAGCCCACGAGTTTGACCAAGATGAAGGTGACAACAATCGTGAAGACACCCACAATGAGGAGCGAGCCGGCTTGTGCCAACCAACTTGATTCGGGGACAAAGACCGCGATCATGAGTGTGCCAAATATCCCTCCCACACCGTGGACAGCAAACACATCGAGCGTGTCATCAATTTTGATGAGGTCTTTGACAAAGGTGACCGCATATTGACACAAAACGCCAGCAACCGCGCCAATCACGAGGGCCTCAATCGGGGTCACAAAACCGGAGCCGGGCGTGATGGAGGCAAGACCCGCAATGGTCCCCGTCACCATTCCTACGAGCGAAGCTTTCCCATATCTAATCTTTTCCAATAAAGCCCAAGTGAGGGACGCCGCGGCGGCCGAAATATGGGTTGCGGTCAGAGCCGCGGCGGCCCCACCATCGGCCGCGAGTTGTGAGCCACCATTAAATCCGAACCATCCAACCCAAAGGAGAGCCGCCCCGATCATGACAAAACCCGGACTGTGCGGCGGTTTATTCTTGTCCTTACGAGGACCGAGGCAAAAGGCTATCACAAGAGCCGCAATGCCGGCAGTTTCATGCACGACAATTCCACCCGCAAAGTCAAAAACCCCCACCTCGCCGAAGATTCCACCGGCTGAGAGAAGACCTCCTCCCCAAATCCAATGAACAACGGGTGCATAGCAAAGAAGCATCCAAAGACCAGAGAGTGCCAATACGAAGGCAAATCCGATCCGTTCAACATAGGCACCGACGATGAGGGCCGGCGTGATAATGGCAAATGTCATCTGGAAGGCAAAAAATAAATATTCGGGAAGGGTGCCCGATACACTCTCGGGGGTGAGATCCATCAGAAAGACTTTACCTAGACCGCCCCAGATGCTGCTTGATGATTCACCGAAAGCGATCGAGTAACCCAAAGCCAACCACAAGACAGACATCAGGCAAGCGATGGAATAGGTTTGCATGAAGGTGGCGAGAACATTTCTTGCGCGTACAAGTCCGCCGTAGAAGAGTGCCAACCCTGGCAACGTCATCAATAGCACCAAGGCCGTCGCGACAATGATCCATGATGTATCGGCTCCATTCATTATTTTTATCCTTTCCTTTAATGATCCACGGCATTCCTGTGGACTTTGTTCGATTGGGAATCTACGAGACTCATCATCATTTTTCTAGATGAAACTATGGGCGTCCTCTGCGAGAGATCTGACGCGCTCGTGACATGTCTAATTGAGAAAAAAATTAAGGGCAAACCATAATCCCAATAAGATCACCGCTGCACACAAACCCGCGAGCACATCATCCAACATAATAGAGCCGTTCATTGAGGCAGGATGGCGATCAATCCGTCCGATGAGGCCGGGTTTCCAAATATCGAAAATCCGAAACAAGACAAGAGCCACGAGCCATGCCCAATGCGGCCAAAAAGAAGAGGGTGTTTGCGAGAGAAATAAAGGGATGGGAAGGGCGGCGATCCATTGGCCGGCCACTTCATCAATGACAATTTCAGGCGCATCCTCGACTGGATTCGTATGTGATGCATTAGTGACCCAGAATCCGAAGCCAAGGGCCATGATCGTCAAGACAAAGAGGGCCGAGGCCCCCAAGAAATGACACGCGGCGATGGCAATGATTACAGCCACGAGGGACGCGATTGTTCCCGGGGCGAAGGGAATGAGGCCGACGCCAAAGAATGTCGCGATGAGTGGCTTCAACGGGCACTCAACATGGCCGAAGACATCGCCGCAATACCTTCGCCCCGACCTGTAAAGCCAAGTTGTTCTGATGTGGTGCCTTTGATGCTCACACGATCAATGTCAATCTCAAGACCTGAGGCAATTTGCGCCCGCATATCGTCGGCGTGCGGGGCAATACGCGGCGTCTCGCAAATGATGGTGCAATCAATAGACTGAATAGCATAACCCAAGTCACAAGCCAATTTGCCAGCATGCGACAGAAACATCATTGAATCAGCACCTTTCCATTGCGGATCGGAAGGCGGAAACCAACGACCAATATCGCCTTGAGCCATGGCCCCATAAAGGGCGTCGGTTATGGCATGGGTCGCGACATCAGCATCCGAATGCCCGACAAGAGATTTGCCACAAGAGATTTTGACGCCGCAAAGCGTCAAACTCTGGCCTTCACCGAATTGATGCACATCAAACCCAACGCCAGAACGGACATCTCTGGGTTGAAATTGTTTGGCAAATTCAAAATCTTGCACAGATGTGAGTTTCATATTGCTCTCATGTCCTCTAATTTGCCTGACGTCAAATCCTGCCGAAGCGACAACGGCCGCGTCATCATCAGCGTCATCTTGACACATTCGGTAGGCGTCAAGCAAGGTCGCCAACTTGAAACCTTGCGGCGTTTGGACTCTTGCAAAACCATCACGTTCGACCAGTTCTAGGACAGACTGCCCATCGCTGCGCCATAGCGCGTCTGAAATTGGCAGGGACGGGACAACAGCCACATGGTCTTGGAGTGCCGTAATCACTCGATCGATCAAGGTCGGAGAGACAAAAGGGCGAACTCCATCGTGGATAAGAACATGCGTGGTGGCCACATCAGGGGGCAAGTTCTTGAGACCGGACATCACCGAAGCGGTACGGGAATCTCCTCCCGGCGCTACGGAGACAGGTTGGGTGAGGAAGGGAGAGATAATGTTTTCAAAGTGCGATTGATGATCGGGCGCGATCACCACCGTTACATGCTGAATATTGGGGTGGGACAAAAAGATTTTGAGCGTTTGAGCAAGTACGGGAACCCCACCAAACATTTGAAATTGTTTGGGCGGATTCATCTTGGCCCGGGTGCCTGAACCGGCGGCCACGACGATGGCACTGACCTGCATACGTTCACTCTCCCATTTTATGCTTTATCTCATGACTCGAGGGGTCACTTGTCACTTGTTTGTCCTTACGCTTATATTGTTGAAGGTCAAGAATTGCATGTCTCCATCGTATTGATACGAGGGGATATAGAAACGGCTATCAAATGCGATCGAGTCAATGCCAAAAAACTTTGCGGAGCGAGGCTCCGCAGAATGACCACCGTGATGTCGCGTGGGCATCCATTCCCGTCGCGGTTGTCATGATTGACGAATCCAATCATATCATCGACACCAACCCATCGGCAGAAATGCTGTTCAATCGTTCGGCCAAAGGCCTGACTGGACAATGCATCAGCGATCTCATCGCAGGACAGTCTCGCTTCGAAGAGAGTTTACGACAAGTTCGTCAGCGCCAATCACCAGCGCTTTTGAACGATGTCAACATTTTTCCAAAGGGACGACATTCTACCGTCGCATCGGTTCAATTGGCCCCCGTAGCTGACGAAACCGCTC
Source organism: Paracoccaceae bacterium (assembly GCA_022824005.1). Classification (GTDB taxonomy): domain Bacteria; phylum Pseudomonadota; class Alphaproteobacteria; order Rhodobacterales; family Rhodobacteraceae; genus JAPOXR01. The sequence continues at coordinate 70,893 of JAJEBG010000051.1, read as the reverse complement.
GCCTGCTCATCTGTATTCGATCGCGAGAAATTGAAGGCAAGATCAGCTTGCGTGATCCGGCGCGGACGGCGGCACGCTCGGTGGTTGGCATGGCCGACATGCTCAGTCATGAGATTCGTAATCCATTATCGGGAATTATCGGAGCAGCGCAATTATTGGCGATGAAATTGTCAACCGACGATTTGGAATTGACTGAACTCATCATTGAAGAAGCCCACAGAATACGGAAACTCGTGGAACAGGTTGATCAATTCGGCCACAGCAAAGTGAGCACGTGTCAGGCGTTAAATATCCATGATTTGCTTGATCGCGCCCGTCGGCTGGCCAAATTAGGTTGCGCCTCGGATGTAGAAATTGAGACCGATTATGATCCGTCATTGCCCGAAGTCTGGGGCGACCATGATCAATTACTGCGGGTTTTTCTCAATTTGGTGCAAAATTCGGCTGAAGCCCTCGGTCAAGAGGGCGGACAGATTTCGATCCGCACCTGCTATGATCGCTCTTTGCGGGTTCGCAATTCTGTCGGCGAAGATAAATCACTCCCCATTCAGGTTGACATTCGTGATAATGGGCCGGGCTTGAGCAAGGAAATCGCGGCACATGCTTTTGAACCTTTTGTCAGCGGCCGAAAAAACGGGACGGGACTTGGGTTAGCGCTCGTATCGGCCATTCTGTCTGACTTGGGAGGGTGGATTTCCTTTGATAGCCAGCCGGGACACACGGTATTTCGAGTCTCGTTGCCCACTGTTCCCAAACGAATGGAGGCAAACTGACAGATGGAAGGTACCATTCTTCTCGCCGATGACGATGCGGCCATTCGAAAGGTCTTATCACGGGCACTAAATGGAGTGGGATGCAAGGTGCACGCGACATCATTGCTCTCGACTTTGACACGCTGGATTGGTGAGGGACGGGGCGATGTGGTCATTACCGATGTCGCCATGCCTGACGGCAATGGCATTGAACAAATCCAAGCCTTGCGGGCGATTCGACCGGATTTACCCATCATCGTGATTTCAGCGCAAAACACGATTATGACAGCTATTGAAGCGCAAGACGCCGAGGCTTTTTCTTACCTACCAAAACCTTTTGATTTGCCCGATTTGCTGGGGAAGGTGAGGGAGGCACTGCTGCTTAAGCAACAAAGAGATGTCATGCCACCGGTGAGCAAGGATGATGACTTGCCACTTGTCGGACGGGCTCCGGTGATGCAGTCGATGTATCAGTCTCTTGCCAAAACGCTGAAGTCAGATTTGCCTTTGCACCTCTTTGGTGAAACAGGCACCGGCAAATCATTAGTGGCACAGTTGGTGCATGAATGCGGCGACCGAAATGAACATCCTCTTGTCGTCGTCAGTGCTCACCAGATCGAGGAGAGTGAAACCACGCAACAGATTTTTAGGCGCGCTGGAGAGGGCACGATTATTCTTGATGAGATCGGAGATTTATCACCGAAGGCACAAAAAGTTCTCGTGCGGCAGATTGACGATTCAGCCAACCAGGCACGAATTGTGAGCTGCAGTCACCGCGATCTATCAGAGGATATGGTCAGAGGTGAATATCGCAAGGATCTTTATTTTCGTCTGTGTGGCACGGTGATTGAAGTCCCTCCGCTGCGCCGTCGCTTGGACGATATCCCAATGCTGATTGATGTCTTCCTTCGTCAACAGAGCCATGCCACGGACAAAGTCTTAAGATTCGCAGGTGGTGCCCCCCCGAGCGCGATCTCGGCTTATCGTTGGTTAGGAAATGTCCGCGAGTTAAAAAACGCCGTCATTAAGGCCTCGTTGTCTGTGTCTCACGATGAAATTACGTGGCATGATATCGCCGGCTCATTGCATCTCGATCGAGCTTCGCTGTTGTCCGATCCCGAACCCGCCATCAATGCTTTTCGCGAGCGGATCCGCCGTGACATTGAAGAATACCTTGCCGATTGTCGTCCTGATTTGCCGTCACCGGGCCTCTATCTTCGCGTCGTCCGAGAAGTTGAGGTGCCTCTCATTTCTTCAATTTTGCAAGCGACACGGGGCAGTCGCGCAAAGTGCGCTGAAATCCTCGGCATAAATCGCAACACTTTGCGAAAAAAAATTCGCGATCTCGAAATCTCTGACACAAAGTCCTGACATGAAGGAAATTCGGAATTTATCGACGTTAAAGGGAGACGAATCTCAAACCGATGGAATCGGAGGGGCGGGGTGGAGCGAGAATGTTTTAAAGCGGCTGCGCAATTGGACGATGCTGTTTTTTGTCGTCGCGGCCTTGAGTTTGATCATCGTCACTTGGACGCAGGTTCAAGAGTATTTTAATACCGGTGGCGACGTCACAATCTGGCTCCTCGCGGCATTACTCGCAGACTTTGTCTTAAGTTTTACAATCGTTGTCTTTATTGGTTATCAATTAATGCGCAAGCGGGAAAAGGCGCGCCGTTCCGATCAGGTGGCCTCGCCGCTTTATCTACGTCTGCTCAGACATTTTTCATTTATGGCATTAATTCCCGCCATCGTGACGGCGGTCATCGGCACGGCAATTATTTTCGTACTCGGAGATCGAATATTCAGTGAAATCCGTGTGCCAATGGACAACGCGACACGTGCGGCCGTCAGCTATATTGATAATCAGTATCAACAACAAAATATTGCCATGGGCGCGCTCAGCCAAAAGGTGGCGAATGAAATTGGCAACCTCTCGATTGTGAATGCGGGAGAATTACGGCAAACCTTGCAAAGATTGCCCGAAACCTCCCCCTTTGACCACACATTTATTGTCAACCCCTTAGGAAATGTCGTGGCACGGGGCCGCGACAGTTATGTGTTTGATTGTGACACCGTCTCCTCCCTTGCCATCAGATATCTGGGTATCGAAAATGCAGATGTGGCAAGGGGTGATTTGGGAATACCTTGCCAAACAACTCAGGATATTGGCGAGCCCGAAGCGTTCCGATGCTACCGAAATGAACGCGGCGGGGATTGCCCCGACATTAAGGATGATATCGCTGATGCCAACACGGGAATTTCAACCGTGGTCTTTCGGCGTCAGGGTTCGGATAAATTATATGCTTTGGCGCGTTTGGAAGATACCGAAGAGCGATTTGTCTACGGCCAAAAACAAATCAATGAAGAAATCTTGCAACTCTATATTGCCAGTCAAACCAACAGCAGCGACAAGATCATCAACCGATTGGCTTTACAGGTTCTCATTGGGTCCATCATTTATGTCTTGTTGCTTGCCGTCCTATTGTCCTTGATGTTGCAGGTGTCAAACCGGATTGCCAAACAGGTCTCGCGTCCGGTTGAAAAACTCGCCTCCCTCGCTAACAGAGTGAAAGGCGATGACCGCGAAGTCACTATTCCGGTATTTGGTGGCGATGACGAAATTGCACGATTGGGAAGAAGTTTCAAAGAAATGGTTGAACGTCTCGTCGAAAGGCAAGATCAACTGGCGCTTAAGTATAGCCAAGAGGAGGAAGAGCGGCGCAAATTTGATTCCGTACTTGAAACGGTATCAGCAGGGGTTATCGGTGTCGCGGCCAATGGTGATGTGACATTTTATAACAAGGCGGCCAGGAAGATTCTTGATGTCGAATTTGAGTCGAACGGAAAAATGAAACATTTGAGTGACATTTCGCCCGACCTCCATGCAACATGGGCTGATCTCGTTGACGATATCCATAAAGGGCATGAAGGGCACGAGAAAATTCTGTTTGCGCGTCGTGAGAGTCATATTGAATTGTTGGTGCGGGCAGCCGAATGGCATGGTCATCAGGGCCACGAAATGGGATCAAAACAATTTGTTCTCTCGATTGAGGATGTCACCAAACTGACCGAGTCAGAAAGGGCAAAATTTGCCGTCGAAGCGGCCAAGCAAGTGGCCCATGACCTCAAAAGCCCGCTTCAAGCGGCTAAATTTGCGATGTCCAATTTAGATATTTTATTATCCGAAGAGGCGAGGCATAAAATCCAAAAGCAATACCAAGCGATTGACAGCAATCTTGATCGCGTCGCCGATTTGGTCAATCGCTTTCGTATTCCCGGAGTATTGGGTGAAATCGTATTAGAAGAGCACGATATTTACGAGGTTTTTGTCCAATTTGTTGGCGAGACACGGCAACGGCGACCTCATCTCAATTTGAAACTTAATTGTGAAACAAACGATAAAATGAAGGTTCGTATAGACAAACGCAGTTTGCGTGATGTCTTCGAAAATTTAATTAAAAATGCCATTGACTCAATCGAAGCCTTTGAGGAGAAACCAAAATCCAACGGCTCAGAGGTCAAATGTCAAGAAATCCGCATTCAAATTCAACCATCAACCCAAAACACAGTGTTGATCTCAATCAGTGATAATGGGGCAGGATTGGCAAAGGGCAAAATAGATTTTACCGCAGTGGGGGTCTCGACGCGGGGCGCGGGCCGGGGAAGAGGATTGACAATCGTCGAGGCCATGGTAAAGAAACATCGAGGTAAATTTCACCTGCAAGATGCGCCTATATTTGATGGAAATGATCATGCGGGCGCTCAAGCCGTCATTGAACTGCCGCTTTGTGAGGCATGAGATTCGGATATTATCGAAGATCAACGAATAAATGCGCACGCGTCATCATCTATTTGTTCACCCAAAAGGGGCTGACGGCGGCGGGCAAGCCGGATTCAGAAGGAAGTCGTTTGAGGATGCCTTCTAGAAAATGTTATCATTAACCACAACTCAGCCTGTGCGATAAACATGAGAAAGCAAGCAACGGCGAGAAGACATCTTGAGCAGCTATAAGAGAGAAAGACACCCGCGCGGCCGTATGTCAGGAAAATTTCCGACACAATGCTGAAATTGAAAGGCAATTCATGCGGGGATTTGATATGATACAATCAACCCGTTCACAAAAAACACGGGCTTCAAAAAAAATGGGTGAGGCGGAGGTTTGAATGGATAAATTACTGGGCAAGGCCATTATTGTCGACGATGATGTCGAACTCCTCGACAATCTCGAAGAACTTCTTTCGATCAGGGGTTTAGACGTTCAGAAAGCCGTTGACGCGGATGGTTGTCTGCAACTTCTCAAATCACGTGTTCCAGATATGGCAATGATTGATATCGGCCTTGAAGATGAGGACAAGGACGGTATCTGGCTTCTCCAAAGACTCAAAGAGATGGAACCCGATCTCCCGGTGGTCGTGTTATCGGGTTACGATCGGCTAGAAGTTGGAGTCAGAGCCATGCGGCTTGGCGCGTCAGACTTCATTGAAAAGCCCATCATGCCGCAATATCTCCTTGAAATTATCCGCCGCACGATTGAAGTGGGACGTGACCGCCGCCTTTGCCGACGCCTCGGCAGCGCGCTTGAGCCCCCAAAAGTGCGGCTATCGGGCAAATCAAACACCATCAAGAGTCTGACGAACAAATTGCAAAAGAATGCTGAGAAAAATTGTCGAATTATGTTGCTCGGCCCGGCCGGGTCAGGAAAGGAACATGTGGCTCGCTATGTGCATCAAATTTCGGGACGTCAATCTCAGCCATTTATTCCTGTTAATTGTCGCCGTAAATCCATTGAAAAACAATTGTTTGGAAAACTTATTGAAGGAACTTATAAAGTCGGATTGTTAGAACAAGTTCATGAAGGAACCCTCTATCTTGATGAAATCTGTGCCCTTCCGATTGACGCTCAGAAACGATTAGTCAGTGCCTTGGTCAGAGGCGAATACGAGCGCCAAAATGGAGGGGTGGTCACCTTTAATTGTCGAGTTATCTCCGGAACTTCCGAAAATATTGAAAATCATTTGAAACAGGGCACTTTAACGCAGGATCTTTTTGACCGACTGCAAGTGGTCTCAATTGAAGTCCCCGCCCTTGATTCCCGACGTGACGATATCCCGGCGCTCTGCGAAGACCTCGTTCGGGACCTGCATCGAAAATGCGGTCTCAAACCCCGCGAATTTAGCCAAGCGGCGTTGCAGAGATTACAAACCATGTCGTGGCCTGGAAATGTCCGACAATTGAGAAATTTGGTGGAGAGATTGTTATTCCTGCCGCACAACAAAGGCCCAATCGACATTGAAGAAATTACCCTGATGACCGCCGAATCGATGCTCGGGGCCGAGGTTTACGAACAAAATGAAGAACTCCTCAAATTGCCGTTGCGGGAGGCTAGAAATGAATTTGAACGCCAATATCTTCTGACGCAACTTCAGCGACACAATGGCAACATTTCGATTGCCGCGAAATCTGTCGGTATGGAAAGGTCAGCTCTACATCGTAAAATCAAATCACTTCAGATTGAGACGAGAAGCCCATCCATGGGCGTCAACGGGGACGGAGACGCTGATCTCGGTCTCAGCGATGTTTAATGGATTTTGATAATGAAAGTCATCATTTGTGGGGCCGGGGAAGTCGGCAATCAAATCTGTCGTGATCTGAGTGAAGAAGATTGCGAATTGACGGTCATTGATCGTGACGCCCATCTTCTTCGCTCGCTCACCAGCCGGTTAAGCGTTTCAGGAATCACCGGCGAGGCGGGTGACCCTGATGTCCTCAAGAGTGCCGATGTTGTAGGGGCCGATTTGATCATCGCGGCCACCCCATCCGATCACGCCAATATCGTCATATGCTTGGTGGCGCAGCGCCTTGGCTCGCAAGCGTGGAAAATGGCGCGGCTCAAAAATAATCATTATCTGGAAATATTGGGACGCCAGCCGACACGCAACGGCTATATAGATGAAGCGATAAACCCCGATAAAGAATTGGCACAATATACCGTCCAACTCCTTGAATCACCGTCTCTTTTCGACAGGAGAAAAATCTTAGCAGATGACAATTCTAAAGATGAGATGGCTTTTTTATGTGGATTGCGACTTGATCAATCATGTTCTTTGCTTAACACGCCTCTCAGGCAGCTAACTGAACTTTTTTCTGACCTTAATGCCGTTGTTGTCGGGTTTCGTCGCCACTCCCGCCTCGGTATCGCCCTGGCCAACGACCAATTATTTGAGGGGGACGAAATCTATCTATGTACCTCAAAAGATGATTTGTCGCGCACAGTGGAACTCTTCGGCAAGACGATCAATCCGTGTCGCCGTGTCGTCATGGCCGGGGCCGGCAGGGTCGGTATGGAAGTGGCTCGACATCTCGATACGGAAAAGAGCAATTTCAGCCTGAAAATGATTGAGATAGATCGAGCCCGAGCTGAAGCGGCGGCCGATTCAATGATTAAGACGGTCATTCTCCATGCCAACGCCATGTCGGCGGAGGTTTTGGAAGAGGCAGGAATCCACTCCTCTGACGCCATTGTGGCCGTCACTCACGACGATCGAACCAACCTTTTGGTGGCCAGCCAAGCCAAAAAATTAGAGGATGGTTTGGTGGCCGTCAGTCTCGTTAATGACCATTTCCTGATGCCATTGGCAGGACAACTCGACATTGATGCCGTCATTGATCCCCGCGGCACGATTATGTCCAATATCCTGAGCCGCTGCCGCGGTCGGCAAATTCGTAAAGTGGGATTTATTGGCAACCGTGAAGCCGAACTGATTGAAGCCACGATTACCGAAAAAGCTCAATTTGTGGGACGAAAGATTCGTAATGCTGGACTGCCGGAACGCGTTCTTGTGGGTGCCTTGAAGAAAAAGGGGAAAATCGTCAAGGTGACCCCGGAGACCCGCCTCGAAGTCAGTGATGAAGTCGCGTTCTTCGCCCTAAAAAAAGATGTCATAGATCTCTTGCAACAACTCGATTCGAATGCGTCAACCCATTGATCTTTCCCTCGTGATCGGCTGTTATTTGGTCTTTGGGTTGGCAATGTTAGGGCCAGCTCTTGTCTCGGTCATCGATAATGAACACAGTATTTCGCAATCTTTTTTCTATTGTGGATTGTTGACCATCCTCTTCTCATTCATGGCTCAATTGGCATCCTTGTCTCACAAAGGTCAAGGAAGACAGGCGATCGCCCAATTCGTGGCGTTGATCATCATATTCCTCACTGTGCCGGCGATCGCCGCCGTCCCCATCAAACTGGCATTAGAGGTTCCGACTCAAGCCATCGATCTCTACTTTGAGATGGTGTCCTGCCTGACAACGACGGGCGCGTCGGTCTTGCAAGGGCCCATCGATTTAACCCCAAACGGACAATCGCTACCGGTAGCGGTGATTTTTTGGCGAGCTGAAGTCGCTTGGTTGGGGGGATTGTTGATCTGGCTCGCCGCCGCTGCCATTTTCTTGCCCTTGGGTATTGGAGGTTTTGAAACGACCGAGCCATCGTCAACGCCCCTCTCACCGTTAACGGGGGCGGTATCTGACGGTCTGACGAAACGCGGTATGATTCAATTGTCTTTCATTTATGTCGGGCTGACGGTCATTCTTTGGCTGCTGTTATTGGTCACAGGGGAGGCACCCATCGAATCCCTCATCGCCGCGATGTCGACGCTATCGACAAGCGGAATCACTTTGAATGGAGGTTTTTCAGCGGCAAGCCATCAATTTCTTGGGGAATTCTTCATCTGCGTGTTTTTTGTGTTTGCCCTATCTCGCTGGTCATTGTCACTGTTTCGACAGGGGACACTTCGAATGGCTTATAGAGTTGAACGCGAATGGTCTTTGGCCCTTCTATTTGTGTTTGTTTGTATCGTTCTTGTCATTTTATTTCATCACAAGGACCTCGCCGCCATTCGGACAGGGGCCGATATGACGGCAATGCTAGAGATGATGTGGGGATACATTTTTTCTGTGTTATCTTTCCTTACCACGACGGGGTTCCGTTCCATCCATTGGGAATCCGCTGTCACTTTTCAAACTCAGGATTTTGTTTTGTTTGCCTTGATGGGAATGGCCTTAATAGGCGGCGGCGTCGCCACGACAGCCAGCGGCCTCAAATTGCTCAGGGTGGAGAGATTGTTGCGGTTTGGGGCCACAGAATTGAGTCACTTGGCCTATCCGTCTTCGGTGCCCTCGCAACCTCACACGGCAAGGAATTTGCATGACGAGCGATTTGTGATCGCCAGCATTTTTGTCATGTTGTTTTTCTTGTTGCTGGCACTATTCGCTCTCTTGTTGACACTGGGCGGTTGTGACTTTGTGCAAGCTTTTATCCTGTCGATTTCCTCCCTGACCAACACCGGCCCACTGGCCAACGCCAAACTGGGTTGGGACTTTTTTCATGGAGAGTTGAGTTCAGCATCGAAAATTTTCTTATGTGTCGCCATGATCATCGGCCGCCTTGAATTGCTCGCTCTCCTGTCACTCTTGAACCCCCGATTTTTTACCCAAGCGAAAACTGGACAGAGCACTGCATAAAGGGTAGAAGACAAATCCAACGAGCAGCAAGTCAATCTGGAAAAATCTATGACCGGTGAAAAATCATCTCTTCAGGACGCGTTTCTTAATACATTAAGAAAGACCCGAACACCCGTGACCGTATTCTTGGTGAGCGGCGTCAAACTCACAGGTCATATTTCGGCATTTGAGAAATATTGCCTGCTCTTGAAGCGTGATCATCTGTCGCAACTCGTTTATAAGCACGCGATCTCCACAATTGTTCCAAGTGAACCGGTTTTCCTGCATCCTCCCTCATCAGAAAACGAAACCACTAATTAAGTCGAAACGCGACGTCTAATTTCGGTCGGGCGCAGGTTCGAGTGCGGTAATTCCAACGGCATTGACCCTTGCATGTGCCGGGTCTAATGACATCACCGCATATCCTCCCGCCTTCCACAATGCGTTCTGGTCATCAAAATGCGGTGATAGGGGATGGCCGCTTTGACCCGTCGAGATAATATAACGGGACGAATCAAGATCAGAAAAATCATAGATTCCACGATAACCCGGACCATGTTGACTATTGAATGGGGATCGGCCTTCGGCCGACATCTTTTCCATATTGAGCGTGTGGTCACCGCCGGAGACGGGTTGTCGAATGCCAAAAAGCCATGACAGCCATGTTGATTCGGCGAGAATTTGATGATCATGAACCGCTTGATGGGCATCCCCCCAACGCCAGGTGCGTATATCGGACCCGTATTCATGACGCAGTTGGGAAAGGGCCTCATCAAGGGCGAGGATCGCAATATCGTCACAACTTTCCGTCACTTCCGTTTGGATGATATCGCACCAGATCGCGGCACCATCAATATTCTCAAAAACACGTTCAAGAAACTTTGGGTCGGGGCGACGAAATTCGCTGTCAAGATCGCCGAGTTCGTCACTGATCAATTGTCTTTGAACGGCTCGGGCCCAAGCGGCATAAATCAAAGGCTCGGGACGATTGGCATCCATCATCCCGTCCCAGTTATAAAGTCTTTTCAAAGCTGTGTTTCGGAATTGAACCGATTCGTCGAGACTCACAGTTTCCATGGTTTTCCACAGATTGCGGGCAAATTCTGGAATGAGCACCCGCGCCACTAACGACAAATTGTCCAATTGGATATTGGCAAAACTGTCAACGGTATGGTCCTGGCGTGCCAACAGCAATTCTTCAAGACGTTTAAATCGAAAAGTATCACCCCAGTAATGGCTAAGATGATCGGGGAAAGGCCGATCAATCACTTTATTGTTGGTATTTCCGAGAAATCCGTTCTGCGGGTTACGAAAGCGCGGCAAGGTCGAGTAGGGCATTTCTCCCTGCCAGCGGTTGCGCCACTTCCATCCCGCCGACGGCATATCTCCCATGGTCTCATGAAAAAGAGAGCGGCGAGGGACCGAGCCGATGACCTGCATGGCGATTTCAGAGCGACTGGCAATCAGAAGATTTAATTGGGGCGAGCGATGCAGGGAAGCCGCGTCGAGGGCTTCGTCAATGGTCGCCGCTTTCATCAAGCGAAGCCCGGCGGTCATTGAGGTGTTTCGTTCATCAAACAATGTCCATCCTAGGGACGCAAATTGGTCGCGAGGCAGGATTTCTCTAAGGGCAAAAAAGTCTTCGGGTAGCACCGGACCATTGTCGGTCCATTGAAGTTGGATTTGTTCTGGATTTTCGCCTTTGACGGCAATCACCTCAATTTTGGTCCGAAAATCGGCGCTGCCGAGAGGCGTTTGATACTGAGATTGTGAAAATGGGGAATATTTCTCAAAAAAAACATCCTGATCATCGACATAAGATGCTGTCACTCCCCAAGCTAAATTGGGCGACCGCCCATTGATGATTATGGGAGAGCCAGGGATGGTCGCACCGATAACCCCGCCAGTGGAAAGTTCAAGACGGGCCAACATCCAAATGGACGGGGCACTGAAATCCAAATGCGGGTCGGACGCGAGAAGCGGCGCACCACTCAAGGTTTGGTTTGCACTGGCGGCCCACATATTCGAAGCGCCCGTCGACCGTTCCATTGGGTTGAATGGGAATACGCGCGGCTCATGGTTTGATTCGGCAAGCGAGCGCCGGACATTCATGTCTTCATTCGCCCGAGAGATAACTTTTGGAAACCCACCCACAAATCCACCGCCGGGCTCGCTTGGCATCAGGTCGTTCAATCGCTCTTCGGTCACTCGACTTAAGGCCCGCGCCTTTAGAACCTCGCGAGCCGCGTGATCGCTGAGATTGATCGCCTGGAGATTGAGAATAGCCAAGGAATCAAAAGGCTCCCACGGCCTGATATTGCTGTCAATGAACAGGAATTCCGGGGCGGTAGATTGAAGAAAGCTTTGATCCACAATCCGAAGCCAAGCATTGACGCCCTGAGCATAGGCATTGAGCGCCGATTGAGTCGGCGTGTCTTGTTCATCAAAGGCCTTAACCGATAGGGCATGGACATCAAACACCCGCATCATTCGGTCAACGGCTAAGGTTTGAGGCCCAAAGATTTCAGACAGACGGCCGTAAGCCGTCCGGCGCAGCAAAGCCATTTGCCACAATCGGTCTTGGGCATGGGCAAAACCAAGCCCAAAAAAAACATCATCATCGGTGCCGCCAAAAATGTGGGGAATCGCGTAGCGGTCTCGAACAATTTCCACTGGCCCATTAATGCCGTTGACTTCATGAGTGGCCGCATAATCGGGCAATGATCTGGCAAGAAGGAAATAGACAAGGAAAGCTGACGCGATGGCCAATCCGATGGCAACTATTCCTATTCGGAGAAGCCATTTCAAAATTATTGTCATCAAAAAAATCCAACCTGATTGGAAGCCGCGCCACTTTTCGATTATAACATCTCGCTTGACGCAATTAAAATGTCATGGAGTTTTAGCAATGGCTAAAGTCACCTTTATCGGACTCGGTGTGATGGGTTTTCCGATGGCCGGCCATTTGGCCTCTCACGGACACGATGTCACGGTCTACAATCGAACCCAAAGCAAAGCTGACGCTTGGAAAAAGACGTATCACGGGGCTTCTCAACCGACTCCTGCCGCGGCCGCAGAAGAATCAGAATTTGTTTTCGCCTGCGTTGGCAACGACCAAGATTTGGCGCAAATTTGTCGCGGCGAGGTTGGCGCTTTCGCGACGATGAAACCAGAAAGTATTTTTGTTGACCATACGACAGTATCGGCCCGAATCACGCAAGAGTTAAGTCAGGAAGCCAAGGCGTCTGGAATCTACTTTGTTGATGCACCGGTCTCCGGCGGGCAAGCGGGGGCCGAGAATGGGGCACTATCTGTGATGTGCGGCGGTCCCGAGGACGCGTTCAATCGCGCCCAACCCATTATCAATTCCTATGCCAAGGTTTGCCGCCGGCTCGGCGAAACGGGCGCCGGGCAATTGACCAAGATGGTGAATCAAATTTGTATCGCTGGATTGCTTCAAGGTCTTTCAGAGGGGCTGAATTTCGCCGATGAAGTCGGTTTGGATGGAAAACAGGTGATTGATGTCATCCGGGCCGGTGCCGCAGGCTCTTGGCAAATGGACAATCGCTATGAGACGATGCTTGATGGTAATTTTGATTTTGGTTTCGCGGTCGATTGGATGCGGAAAGATTTAGGCATTTGCCTTGCCACGGCCAATGAATATGGCACGAGTCTGCCAGTCACTTCGCTCGTCGACCAATTCTACAAGGATGTCCAGTCGCTCGGCGGCGGCCGCTGGGACACCTCAAGCCTCATTCAACGATTGCGGGCGTTTAAATCGTCACCTCAAAATTCAACTTGATGTGAAGGACAAATCACCGCACGACTTGATGACGATCAACCGATACTTTGAAGCGGTGTAAATTTTGTTCCCTCAACAGCCACTCCGACATGCAAACCGCTATCGCCAAAATTGAACGCGGCCACATCAACCGATCGTGACAAGGTGTCGGAACTCAATGACTGTGTATCTTCAATAACAACGTAGCGCATACCGGCACCAAATTTCCAGCCACTCGAGTAACGGAAACGATTCAGCGCATTATCGTTGAGAAAGAATAGGGCTTGTGAATACTGAACAGCGCTCACTTGCAAACCGACATTGATTTGAACGGATTGATAATAATCCGCGCTTTCGCCATTGATCCGAAGAACGCCATCACCCAGGGCCGCGCCAAACACCAATCCGCCTTGCGTAATAAGCGGCATGATCAGAAATCCCGACGCCATATCAACCATTTCCTTGGTGGACGGGAAATAGGTCGTCATATAGTTGATGGCCGAGTCGGCCATGGCATCAATCTTCTGCTTTCCTCGGCGGTCAATGGTCCTTGCTGAGACCGACGCGGGATAGATAAAAGCAGCGGCCGTGCCGCCCAAAAAATGTCTCCGATTAACGTTTTTCATTTGCTTTACCTCATATTGGGATCGCCATTAGCGGCGTCTTTTTGGTTATTGGTTATAACCATCCCCGTCAATTTTCAATGCCCTGCATCCATTGCGCCACAAAGGGCGCAAAATAAGTGAGTATGCCGCGACAACCGGCACGTTTGAAGGCGAGCAAACTTTCCATTACGGCCTGCTCCCCATTGATCCAACCCCGTTTGGAAGCGGCTTTGATCATCGCGTATTCCCCCGATACTTGGTAAGCAAAGGTCGGGATCTGAACCTCTCGACTGACACGCTGACAGAGATCAAGATAGGGAAGGCCGGGCTTGATGATGACAGCATCCGCGCCTTCCATGATATCGCGTTGAACCATGCGCAAAGCCTCATCTGAATTGCTCGCATCCAGCTGATAACTTGCCTTGCTACCGCGCAACAACTGTTCCGTACCGATGGCTTCACGAAAGGGTCCGTAAAAGGCCGAGTTATATTTGGCACTATAGGAGAAAATAATCACGTCGGGGTAGCCATTGGATTCAAGGACGGCCCGGATTCGGCCAATTCGTCCATCCATCATTTCAGAAGGTCCAAGAATACTTGCACCGGATTCGGCATGGCTCAAAGCCTGTTTCTCAAGGCATTCCAATGTCGCGTCATTGATCACTTCGCCATTACGAAACAATCCATCGTGACCATCAGCATTGTAAGGATCAAGGGCCACATCAAGCATAATCTCGATCTGGTCAGAGACCGCTTTTCGAATCGCGCGTGTCGTACGATTGACCAAATTATTGGGGTTCCACGCTTCTTCACATCCTGATGTTTTGAGCTCCGGTGTCACTCTGGGAAAAATCGCGATAGCACGAAGGCCCCAATCAATGGCGCGTGATGCGGCCTCAACAGCTTGGTTAATCGGGAGACAGTAAACACCATCCATAGAATCAATCGATTCAGGCTGAGATCCTTCGGTCACAAAAATTGGCCAGATCAGGTCAGAGATCATCAGATTATTTTCCTGAATCAGTCCACGAATGGCCCCTCGTGCCCGCAGCCGACGCGGCCGGTGGATCGGAAAAGGGGGAAAATTCATTGTTGCCATTCCGATCTTGTTCCTAAATGATGACGTGCCAGCGCTTAATATACTGACCCAGTCGCCAATGAGGAATGGTTTTTGTCTTTTTTCGTCCAATCCAATGGGTCATGGGATCAATACCATTGATGCTCAATAATCTTCACTTCAAGACCATCATCAGCGGGGCTCCAGAGGGCTTTGATGCCCAACTGATGGCTGAGCTTGCAGCCGAATCGGGCCTGACAATTCTTCATATTGCCCGCGATGACCGCCGTATGGCAACCACTCGCGAAGCTATGAAATTTTTTGCCCCGAATGATCAGATAATGGACTTTCCAGCTTGGGATTGCCCACCCTTCAGCAAGATTTCACCCAATGCCGACGTGATATCCCGCCGTACGGCTAGCTTGACTGAACTCGCACAAAATCCGCGTTCGCAACGACGGCGAATCGTGCTCACGACCTTGAATTCCGTCTTACAGCGGACTCCGCCGCCCCCATTCTTAAAAAACCATGACCTTTGCGCCAAAGTGGGCGATACTCTCGATTTAGGGGAGGTGCAGCGATTCCTTTCAAATGCCGGTTATATGGCAAGCCCAAATGTTCATGGCCGGGGAGAATATGCGATCCGTGGCGGCATTCTAGATGTGTTTCCAGCTGGCGAAAACCAACCGTTGCGATTGGATTTTTTTGGGAATCGACTTGACGGCATTCGACGTTTCGACCCCGAGACACAAATGACAGTGGGCCGCGAGACGTCAATCCATATAGGATTGGACGCCGAATTTGCCCTAACCGACGAGTCAATTGCCCGTTTTCGACGACGATTCCGTGTGACCTTTGGCGCCGCCCATTCTGATGACAGAGTTTATCAAGCGGTTTCCGAGGGGCTCAAGTTTCCTGGTATCGAAAACTGGTTGCCTTACTTTCATGAGACTCTGGCGACACTTTTCGATTTTCTACCCGATGCCATAGTCTGCATGGATGATGGTATCGAGACTTTGTCCAAGAGACGTTGGAATGAATTGCAGTCTCTCTACGAGGAGAGGGCGGAACTTAGGAGAGGGGGGACTTCTATCCCTCCCGTCTTGAGCCCGGATTGTCTGTATCTTTCCCCTGAATCGCTACAAAACAGACTTGAGTCGTATCATGTGAAAAAATTTGTTGGTGTCTCACACCCGATGGGGTCAAACGTGATCAATGCCAATGGTCATGTGGGGCGTCAGTTTACCCAGCCACGCGCGCCGAATGATTCGCCGTTTATCAAAAGCGTGACCGATCATCTCATTGAGCTTGGTAGAACCCGGCCGGTTTGCATTGCCTGTTGGACGAATGGCTCGCGCGCCCGCTTTGCTTCGATGTTGACCGATGCCGGTCTCAAGACATCCGACATCAGTAGCTATTCACAAATCAACAATGAGTTTTCCGGTATTTTCCTTGCCGTTTTTGGGATTGAACATGGATTCGTAAGCCCTGATTTGGCGATAATCTCGGAGCAGGATATTTTTGGTGAGAAATTAATTCGCACCGCTTCAAAACGGAGATCGTCTTCGCAATTGATGGCGGAAGCGAATGGATTCTTGCCGGGCGAATTGGTTGTCCATGAGGATAATGGGATTGGCCGATATCATGGCTTGAAAACCATTTATGCGGGCAATGTGGCCTATGATTGTGCCGAAATCGAATATGCTGGAGACGCTCGGCTTTTTCTTCCCGTTGTGAATATCGATCTTCTGACAAAATTTGGCTCAAATGAGGCGCGTCTCGACAGATTGGGAATGGCCAACTGGCAAGAGCGCAAGGCGCGAATGAAGAAGAATCTTCTCAACGTGGCCGAGGGGCTTCTTCGTGTCGCGGCCGCAAGATCGCTTCAAGAGGCCGCCGTCTTGAGACCCGAAAATTCTTCATGGGATTCTTTTATCGCCCGGTTTCCATTCACTGAAACCGACGATCAAGCGCAAGCCATTGATGACGTTCTTAAAGACTTACAAAGTGGGCGGCCCATGGACCGCCTGATCTGTGGTGATGTTGGCTTCGGCAAAACTGAAATTGCCATGCGAGCTGCTTTTGTGGCGGCTATGGATGGTATGCAAGTGGCTATGCTAGCACCCACAACTTTGCTTGTCCGTCAGCATTATGAGACCTTTAGAGACCGGCTCGCGGGGTTTCCCGTCAACTTACGACAACTCTCACGTCATACCGATCGTGATGAGGCCGCCCTTATCAAACGAGAAATGTCAGATGGCCATTGCGACATTGTCATCGGGACTCATGCTCTTCTCAACCGGTCCATCAGTTTTCGTCGTCTCGGTCTCATCATTATTGATGAGGAGCAAAGTTTTGGTGTGGAGCAAAAGGAAAGACTGAAAGAACTTCGTACCACTTCACATGTCATGTCGCTGACTGCGACACCCATCCCCCGCAGTCTCCAAATGGGATTGTCGGGCGTACGAGATCTTTCCATCATTTCAACCCCGCCCGTCGACCGTCTAGCCATCCGCACCTATGTCATGGAGTCAGACCCCATCACTCTCCGATCGGCCATTCTGCATGAAGCGAGCCGTAATGGCCAAACTTTCATCGTTGTTCCTCGTGTCAAAGACTTGCCCGATGCCATTGATTTTATGACACAATATGTTCCAAACATTTCTTTTACAGTGGCTCATGGTCAACAATCTCGAAGCGAAATGGAAGAGCGAGTCTATGAATTTTATAATGGCCGATATCAGGTCCTGTTATCGACCACTATCATCGCGTCAGGCATCGATATCCCCAACGCCAATACCATGATCATTATGCGAGCTGACCGGTTTGGAATCGCACAACTTTATCAAATTCGAGGTCGTGTGGGCCGTTCAGGCATTCGCGCTTACGCTTACATCACCTACAATGCGCGGTCGCCCTTGACCGGCGGGGCACGACGACGGTTTGACGTTCTGCAAGGGTTGGACACACTCGGTGCTGGATTTAGCCTCGCGGCACAAGATTTGGATATGCGGGGCGGGGGCAATTTATTAGGCCACGAACAGTCCGGTCACATTCGTGAAATTGGCATTGAGCTCTATCAGAAATTGTTGGCCGAGGCGGTCGCGAGCCTAAAGACCGACGCGTCGCCGAGCAGCGAAGGCCGAGCGGTCTCACCACAAATCAACTTACATGTACCAGCCCGAATTCCTGAAACCTTTGTCGCCGATCTCAATGTTCGACTTGGCCTTTACCGCCGCATGGGTCATCTCAACACACGAAACGAAGTTGAGGGGTATGGCGCGGAATTGATCGATCGATTTGGCCCGTTGCCTGAAGAGGTGGAAGCCTTGCTCCAAATTGTCCACATTAAATTGCAGTGTAAACAAGCCGGAATCGCCAAATTTGATGCCGGCCCTAAAGGGGCCACGGTGGAATTCCACAATGATAAATTTTCAAATACCGAGGGCTTGGTCGCATTTATTGGCCAGCAGCAGGGGCGGGCAACGGTTCGAAATAATAAGTTGGTTCTCCAACGAGATTGGCAAAATCCAAGCGACCGAACACAGGGCGCGATCAAACTCTCGGCTCATATCGCCAAAATCGCCGCCGACGGACAACGTTAAATTTGCTGGAAATATTGATGCCATGAGGCCACGGAAATCGCCCCACTGACACCAAAATCCATATTATTGACACGGAAATAGGGGACACCTTTGATACCGAGGCGACGCGCTTCTTTCTCGTCATTTGTAATCTTATCAAGTCCCGAACCATTATTGAGAAATTGGCTTGTTCTTCGCCGGTCAATTCCCCTTTTCTCGGCGATGTCCAAAATGACAGATGTCTCTCCGATATCAAGCCCATCAGTAAAAAATCCGACAAAAAAGTCCTCAATAAGTGCACTCGCTACATATCCTTGAGACTCAGCCCAGTAAATGAACCGCTGGGCATTAATTGAGTTGGGCATTCTTTGAATCGCATCCAAATTTAGAACAAGTCCCTCTTGTTCCGCGGCTTCAAGTAAAGGCGCATAGATTCTTTCTGCGTTTTGAAGACTGCCAAATTTCGTTTGCAAATAGCGAACTCGGCTCATCCCTTGTGAGGGCATATTGGGATTTAACTGAAAAGCCCGCCATGACAATTTGAACGTCATTTTGGGCATCTGCTTGATGGCTTTCTCTAATCGGGCTTTCCCGATGTAACACCATGGGCAAACAGGATCAGAAAAAATATCAATCTCAATATCTGTATCCATCGCGTGATTCTCTTGTTTCACTCAATTCTGACACGACCGTCAGATTGATTAAATTTCTCACGATTCATCAAGACTCGGGGAGGGGATGGAATGAACAATCTCTGACCAGCTTCTTTGATGACCATTCATGGCAAGACCCATTGGGGTCAGAACGATGAACCTAATCGAATCTAATTGTTTTAGATTGGCCGTCAAGCCGACAGTTTAGTAAATTATCCCATTTACTAAACTTTTTTTTCTCAACAACCCTCAAATAATTGAATTTAATCAATTATCCACAAAAAAAAACGCCCGCCGAAGCGGGCGCTTGAGTAATATGAGGCAGGTTTCATACAGGTAAGAAACCTTTCGAGCAGTGAGTTCTAATTAGATCGAAACTTCTCGATTTCCAAGTCAATTCGAATTGTATAGAAGACCATACAACAATTAACTGAGGGTTGTTGCAAAAATGTTACAAACAGAATGGACGCGAAACCGAAATTGGAAAACTTGCGCCGGAATTTTCATCACCGCTCTTGCGATCGCATCATCGACCAATTCTGCCCCGCGACATGGAATCGCGATGTATGGAGAGCCCGCTTTGCCAGACGGTTACGAATCGCTTCCTTACGCCAATCCAGATGCGCCACAAGGTGGCACAATTGCCTTCGGATTTTCAGGTTCATTCGACTCACTCAATCCCTGGATCGTCAAAGGCCGAGCTCCATGGATGATTCGCAGTTTGGTTTACGAATCTTTGATGGGGAGAAACTGGGACGAACCGTTCGCCCTCTACGGTCTTCTAGCGGAGTCTATTGAAACCAATGAGAATCGAGATTGGGTCGCGTTCACTCTGAGAGAAGAAGCCAAATTCTCGGACGGCACTCCCGTCACCATTGAAGATGTCATGTGGTCTTTCGAGACGCTTGGAGAGAAAGGCCACCCCCGTTATCGCACCGCTTGGACCAAAATTGACAAGATGGAAAAAACCGGGCCACGCTCCATCAAATTCACCTTTAATACTGTGGACAGAGAATTGCCTCTGATCATTGGCCTGCGCCCGGTCCTTCGCAAAGCCGATTGGGAGGGGAGGAACTTTGAAGACAGTTCCATTGATGTGCCAATCGGATCAGGCCCCTATATCCTCTCCGATTTTGAAACAGGTCGATATTTATCCTTCAAACGGGATCCCAATTACTGGGGCAATGATCTAGGTTATAATCGAGGACGCCACAATTTCGACTCTTATCGATACGAATATTTTGGTGATGGGGGCGTTGTCTTTGAAGCCTTCAAGGCGGGCGAAATTGACCTTTTCCGCGAGTGGAACGCAGCAAAGTGGGAGAATCAATATAATTTTCCTGCGCTCAACGAAGGCAGGGTCAAAAAAACGATCATTCCGCACCAACGTCCCTCGGGCATCCGGGGATTTGTTTTCAATACCCGTCGCGACATCTTCAAGGATTGGCGCGTTCGAGATGCCTTGATTCACGCGTTCAATTTTGAATTTATCAACAATACATTGAACGACGGCAAACAGCCCCGAATCCAATCCTATTTTTCGAACTCTGTTTTGGGAATGCGACAAGGCCCTGCTGAGGGCCGGGTCAAGCAACTTCTTGAGATGACGACGGATGGCACATTACTGCCCGGCGCATTGGAAGGCTATGAATTACCAAAGTCAGATGGAAGTGACCGCAATCGAGCCAACATTCGGAAGGCCATTGCACGTTTTGAAGAGGCCGGCTGGGTCATTGACGAGAAAGGGGTGATGCGCAACTCACAAGGTGAAGCTTTCACTTTCGAAATTCTGCTTGTTCAGGGTTCTAATGACACTTTAGCGATCGCCAATATTTATGCCGAAGCTCTATTGAGATTGGGAATTGACATCAAACTCACCGTTATTGATAGCGCCCAATATCGCGATTTGACCAACAATTACGATTTTGACATGGCTTGGTATCGACGCGCCATGTCGCTCAGCCCCGGTAACGAACAACGGCTTTACTGGGGAAGCGAGGTCGCTGACGAACCCGGCTCAAGAAATTGGATGGGGGTGCAGAGCTCGGCGGTCGATGGCATGATAAATGCGATGCTTGAAGCACGGGCCCAAGAAGATTTTGTTGCCGCCGTCCGGGCGTTGGACCGCATCCTCACCACCGGGCGATTTGTTATTCCCGTCTGGTACTCGGATTTTTCTCGAATCGCCCATCGCAGCGAATTGACCTATCCTAATAAATTGCCAGTGTATGGCGACTGGATCGGCTTTATGCCGGATGTCTGGTGGTACGAGAAATAACGCCCACAGGATAAGCGTATCAGCGTTTCGAACGGGAAGTAATCTCGCGCGGCGTTGCGGGATAAACTAGTCCCGCCGAGATGACGAGTTTCGCCGCGTCCTCAACGGACATGTCGAGGTAGAAGACGTCATCCTCAGGAACAAACAAAAGGAAACCAGACGTGGGGTTGGGGGTTGTGGGAACGAAAACACTGATCATCTTCCCCCGCTCCCCAAGACAATCACGTATTTCCGACTGGGCATCGTTAGAATAAAAGGCGATGGCCCAAGCCTCTTTGCGAGGATATTCAACAAGGCACACGCGATCAAAAGACATGGCCGATTTATCGACGATGGCCTCGGCAATTTGCTTGATACCGCGATAAACCGACCGCACGATCGGCATTCGTGATACAAGCATTTCACCTTGAAAGAGTATCCACCGACCTAGCAGACCCTTGGCTACATAACCAATGATGACGGTAAAGGTGACAAAGATGATCAGACCGACACCGCGAATATCAAAACCAAACACCGTCTCGGGCTGGTAGGGCGCTGGGATCAACGGTAACACCCAAGAGTCGATGATAGCGATGACGGTCCAAACAATATAGATCGTCAATCCCACCGGGGCGACGACCACCAGTCCCGTCAGAAAGTTAGCACGAAGCCAAGCCAAAAGCCTCATCATGCCCCCTCAAGCCAAAGATGAGATAATTCTGCGTCTCTTTTGAGAAACATTTTATGATCATATAAACCGATTCATCAAAATTCCATACGAATTTGCGGCGAGCAAAAACGCAAATTGTGGACTTTATTGAGCGCGGCGGTCGACGATGCTTTCAAGTCAATTTTTTTCTTAACCTTTAGAGATGCCCATCCAAAAAGATAACTTGCCAATGGCGACACATCTGTCTAATGAGCATACATCAATTCACAGACGGGGATCGGGCGTATAGGCCGACAAGGGTCGATACTGTCCTCCGGTTGGATGAAAATTCTGCAACCCCGTCGAGGCCTAAACCGGAAAGGAGACGAGATGTCGTCAACACCTGAATTCTCAATGCGCCAGCTGATTGAGGCAGGGGTGCATTATGGTCACCAAGCCCATCGTTGGAATCCATTGATGGCCGAATTCATCCATAGCAAAAGAAATGGGATTCACATCATTGATCTCACCAAAACGGTGCCGATGCTTGATTTGGCCTTGAAGACGGTCATTAAA
This sequence comes from Paracoccaceae bacterium, assembly GCA_022824005.1. Taxonomy (GTDB): domain Bacteria; phylum Pseudomonadota; class Alphaproteobacteria; order Rhodobacterales; family Rhodobacteraceae; genus JAPOXR01. The sequence continues at coordinate 48,479 of JAJEBG010000051.1, read as the reverse complement.
ACGGTCTCCGAAGGAGGCAATATCCTATTCGTTGGCACCAAACGACAAGCGCAAAAGTCGATCAAAGACGCGGCTGTCGCGAGCGCACAATTTTATATCAACCAGCGTTGGCTTGGCGGCACTCTGACCAACTGGAAAACCGTCTCTAATTCGATTCAACGATTAAATAGCATCGACGAAAAATTAGAAGCCGGTGTGGAGGGTTTAACCAAGAAAGAACGTTTGGGAATGCAGCGCGAGCAAGCCAAACTGCAGGCATCGCTCGGCGGAATTCGGGCCATGAAAGGGCTGCCATCACTTCTCTTTGTGATTGATGTCAACAAGGAGGCGATCGCTATCGCGGAAGCGGCCAAACTCAAGATTCCGGTCATTGCCGTCGTCGATACCAATTGTGCGCCGCATGATATTGAGCATATTATCCCCGGCAATGACGACGCGGCCCGAGCGATCGCTCTCTATTGCGATTTGATGTCACGCGCGGCTATTGCAGGACTGCAACAGGAAATCAGCGCCCAAGGACAAGACTTGGGTGAAGTGGTTGATAATGAAGACATGCTCTCAACCGATACCGGCAATGCTTCAGACGATGAGATAGAACCCGCGGCTGAGGAGGGCGCCGCGCCAGTGACGGAGCCAGCCACAGATAACGCCCCATCAACAGATGATCAAAAAGCGAAATCAACAGATTCATCGGATGACGGGCAGGAGCCCATTTTGGCTGAGGAATCAGCGGGGGACGTAGACGCAGAGCCCACAGCTAGCGGCAAGAGTGCGTAAAGGTCGGCTCACAGTCCACAGACAATCATTGGATGACAAAAGGAGATCATAAAATGCCCGTTTCGGCTGCGATGGTCAAAGAATTACGTACCCAAACGGGTGCCGGCATTATGGATGCCAAAAAAGCCCTGGTGGAAACCGATGGTGATATTGAAGCGGCGGTTGATTGGTTGCGCACCAAAGGTATCGCCAAGGCCGCCAAAAAGACGGGGCGCACGACCGAGGAAGGTCAAATTGGTGTGGCGGTTGATGGCGAGTTGGGTGTTTTGATTGAAGTTAACTCTGAAACCGACTTTGTCGCCAAGAACAGCCAGTTTTGTGGATTTGTCCAAAAAATGGCTCAACAGGCCTTATTGGTCAAAGATTTAGAACAACTCATGGAGTCAAAAATGGGCGAGGGGAGAGTGAGTGATCATCTGTCCTCTGAGATCGCCTCCCTCGGTGAAAATATGGCCATCCGTCGCTTGACAAAAATTTCTGGCCAAAAGATCGCAAGTTATGTCCACAATGAAGCGGCCCCCGGGGTCGGAAAGATCGGTGTTTTGGTCGCTTTTGAGGGAGATGACACGGACGGGTTGGGACGAAAACTGGCGATGCATGTGGCGGCATCCAACCCCATCGCGCTTTGTGAGGAAGATACGCCCTCCGACCGTGTCAAACGGGAGCGGCAAGTCTTGGCTGAAATTGCCCAATCCACAGGCAAACCGCCTCAAATTATTGATAAAATTGTTGACGGCGGGATGCGAAAATTCTTCCAGAATGAGACTTTGTTGAATCAGAAATTCGTCATGGATCCCAATATTTCAGTCGAACAGGCCGCCGATGACGGCGGTCTCAAGATCACCGGCTTTTTGTATATGCGGGTCGGGGCCAACTGATTATGACTCTCGCGCCTCAATAATCTTCGCGAGGGCGTCAATGGCAAGCCCATAACCTTCAGGTCCCAATCCACAAATCACGCCGTCGGCGATCGGTGAGACATACGAATGGGTGCGAAAATTTTCGCGTTGAAATATATTCGACAGATGAACCTCAATGATCGGCAGACCTGTGGCGGTCAAAGCATCATGAATAGCAATCGACGTATGGGTAAAAGCCGCCGGGTTGATCACGATGCCATTATGGCGACCGTGGGCCCCTTGAATGGCGTCAACCAATTCTCCTTCGTGATTGGACTGAATACATTCGAGAGATAATTGATAATGAGTTGCCCGTTCGCGACACAGAGATTCGATATCTTTGAGAGACGCCGTGCCATAGATGTGTGGCTGGCGAGTGCCAAGCAAGTTGATATTGGGGCCATTGGCAATGAGGATTGATGACATTTGAAGATCTCAATAGAACACACTCAACCTAACTTGAACATCAACCCTTTTGCAAGGATTGCAAAGTTAACATAATATATATTATCGGCATATTTGCCAAAAGAGCGGATAACGAGCACACATTAAAACACAATGAACAAAAAGACATTTAGGTAGAAGCCGCATGTCATTCGGCTTTCAGCACAACATGCCGCCGTGGTCGATCGCCTGCGCCATCAAATCGCACAAGATACGAATTATAAACCCCCTTCCAAGAGCGAGACCATCTCAATGGTTCTTGATGTGGTTAAACAAGGCAGCATGGCCGAAGCCGCAAAGGCCGCGACACAGGCGGGAGCTTCACAATGAACGATCTAGACACTTATGCCAACTTCATAATAGCGCGCCTGCCAGGCGGCTTGCGTTGGGCGCGTCATGGGGCTAGAAGCCGGACGCAAACGCCGTGGCGCGGGCGCAAGGGCGGATAAAATCCATTATGTTAAATGCGGCGCACTTGCGGTCCGGGTATTTGAGTAAGTGAGTAGTGTTCCGCCGCAAAGGTGGCTGAGAGAAAACTTCCCTTGTTGGTTGCGGCTGGATTTGGAATTCTGAATGGATAGAACTATGACGCGCGTTTCGATTCTGACCGCCTTAATGGCGCTGCTGGCAACTCCGGTCACGGCCTCAACCCTGGTTGAAGCGTGTGTGTTGACTGTGGAGTGGTACGAACAGGCCTTTGATGATCGTCGTGCAGGCCTGTCTAGGCTTGAGATCGAAATTGCAGTTGCGGCTGAAATAGTTGCAACGTTTCCCAATTGGCCGGACGAATTTATCAAGGCCATAGCGCAGGAATATTCGAGTCTAGCCTATTTAACTCCGGTTTCTGAGGAACGAGAATTTCTGGCTAAGGTGATGAAAGGTTGCCTTAGCGAGTGACGCGGCTTCCTGCGCCGCCGATCTGCCTGCGCCCGTGGGGAACAGGAACCGGATTGCTTAACGTCCATCGCGTCGCGCTGGTCAAAGAGAAAGCGCGGGGGTTGGTGTGCCCCGCGCCTCACCAGCTTCCATCTGACTTCCGCTTAAATCCACTCTGCCTTTCGGCAGACTGTTCAGAATTCGCGGTCAAGCCGCAACATCTCATTCCCCCAATGGTTTAGGGTCTTGGGCGGCACTGCACACCATACTTAACCAAACAGTTATACCACGTGCGGCCATTATGTTGTCTTGCCATACACTCTTCTACTTTCATTCGTGCTCCTATAGGTTCCCCAGTAAACTCGTCCGTGTAAACTATTAGGCTGCTGGGGCATCTGTTTACCGCACAACTTCTTGCGTTTTTTGTAGCCTGTTTAATAGACGCGTCTTTGTGTACGTGATAATCTCCATATTCATAGCATATAGGCACTGGAGCGGCGTATCGGTTGCTCATATCGCCCTTTCTCAACCGCCAGTGTCGCGTGTTCACAATCCCTTTTGATACAAGGGGAACGGCTTGCCTTACTTGCCATTTGTAAATGATAGATGAGGGAATAATCGTCTGAATTGTCGTAGGTCATAAGTTTCCTATCCTTATTAGTGCGGTGAGCTCTCACCTAGCCAAGAGAATATCCTACACCACGAACGGTACGAAACGGATCCGATCCACCATTTTCGCAGAGCGCTTTACGAAGGCGCCCCACATGGACATCCACGGTTCTATCTTCAACAAAGATATGGCGACCCCAGACACGATCAAGCAATTGTTGCCGAGACCATACGCGGCCTGGATGTTCAATGAAGGCTTCAAGCAACCGATACTCCGTCGGGCGAAGCTCGATCCGATTATCGTTGCGTGTGACAAGGTGTCGCACGGGATCAAGCTCAATATCCTCATAGGTTAATCGGGTGCCAGCGATCGTGGGCCGGGCGCGACGCAGCAAAGCGCGCACACGGGCCAATAGTTCGGATATTGAGTACGGTTTGATAAGATAATCATCGGCACCTGAATCGAGTCCCCTCACCCGATCCTCTTCCTCGGTGCGTGCAGAAATCATCAAGACGGGAATGTTGCGAGTCTTGCGATCACCTTTGATGATTTTGCAGAGTTTGATTCCATTAATCCCGGGCATCATCCAATCAAGAATGACAATATCAGGATCGTGCAATTTCAACTGTTGGTACGCCTCTTCTCCTGTCTCAGCACCAATAGCCACAAATCCTTCTCGCTCCACATTGTAAATGAGCAACTTCTGCTGAGCCAAATCGTCTTCAGCAATCAGAATAACCGGGTCTCGTTCAGTCACTGGAGAAACACTCAGTCTTGGTCGGCTGAGGCAACATAAGCGGCATCATCATTCTTAGGTCTTTCGTCTTCTGGAAGGTGGCCTGTCATCATGTAAACCGCCTGTTCGGCGATGGCCGTCGCGTGATCGCTGATTCTTTCAATATTCTTGGCGATAAACATCAAATGCATGGTTGAAGTGATAATCGATGGTTTTTCAAGCATATAGGTGAGATATTCACGGAACAAACCACTGTGTATCTGATCGATTTCATGATCGCGTGCAATCACATCTCGGGCCTTTGACTCATCGGCTTGAATGAAACAATCGAGCGAGTCCTTTATGAGCGCTTGGACCAATTTGGAGAAGCGGCCTAGCGATGCGATCGTCTCGGTCAACGGCGGGGCTTCAACGATGGCCGAGGTCCGTTTGGCAGTGTTTTTGGCATGGTCAGCGCAACGTTCCAACGCGTTGGAAATGCGCATGACGGCGATGATCATACGTAAGTCACGGGCTTGTGGTTGCCGAAGCGCGATGCAATTGACCGCTGCCATGTCAATGTCTTCCTGAATCAGATCAATCCTATGATCATCCTTGATAACGCTTTCGGCGAGTTCTGTATCAAGATTGATAAGGGCTCGCGATGATTCGCGAATGGCATTCTCGACCAGACCTCCCATCGTCATCAGCTGTGTCAGCAAGCGGTCTAAGTCTTCGTCAAACGCCGAATTAATATGTTTTGAATCTAGAATCATGCCATCCTATCCGATCCGGCCTGTAATATAACTCTCTGTTCGTTCATCCTGAGGATTGGTGAAAATAGCTTCCGTTTCATTCACCTCAACGAGTGACCCAAGATGAAAAAACGCCGTTTTTTGGCTGACTCGAGCCGCCTGTTGCATGGAATGGGTGACGATTACGACCGAAAAACTTTCACGCAACTGGCCAATCAATTCTTCAATTTGCGATGTCGCAATGGGGTCAAGCGCTGAACACGGCTCATCCATTAAGAGGAGTTCAGGTCTGGTGGAAATCGCCCGCGCGATGCATAATCTCTGTTGCTGTCCGCCCGAAAGACCCGTGCCAGGGGCGTGAAGCCGGTCCTTGACCTCCTCCCAAAGAGCAGCCTTCTCCAGTGACAATTGCACAATCCCGTCAAGTTCTTCTCTTGTATCGGCCAAACCATGAATTCGCGGCCCATAAGCGACATTATCGTAGATTGATTTGGGAAACGGATTGGGTTTCTGAAACACCATACCCACCCTCGCCCGGAGTTGCACAGGATCAATATTTCGACCGTGGATATCGACCCCATCAAGCTCAATTGTGCCTTCAACCCGACAGGTCTCAATCGTATCATTCATTCGATTCAAGCAACGGATAAATGTCGATTTTCCGCACCCTGATGGGCCAATCAACGCGGTGACCATGGTGTCTTGAATGTCAAGAGATACGTTATAGAGAGCCTGCTCTTCAGCGTAATAGACGCAGACATCGCGGGCAGCGATTTTTATGGCCCCATTTTGAACATCGGCCTGCGATATGCGCGATATCTCCATTCCTCGCCTGCTCCTAGCGCTCTCTCATATTGAGTCGACTCGACTCATGATTTAACTCACATATTCGGCAGAAATATGTCAAATTTATGACAATCATGTGTCCTGTAATGGCGGGTAGAACATCAGTTTCTTAACATTGGTAACTTCACTTGAAACACACTCCCCTGCCCCAATTGACTTTGTATCGAGAGATGTCCGCGGTGACGTTGCACGACATGTTTGACGATTGCCAACCCGAGGCCGGTGCCGCCAACGGCTCGGGAGCGGTGATCGTCGACACGGTAAAACCGTTCTGTCAATCGAGGAAGATGTATGGAGTCAATGCCCGTCCCTTCATCGCTGACATTAACCACCACGTAGGCATGATTCTCTTCTTCTGGATCAGTCACATGTTGACAAGACAATTCCACACGGCCGCCAACTCGGCCGTATTTGAGTGAATTCTCTATCAGGTTGACAAAGACCTGACGCAATTGATCGGCATCACCGTTCACTTGAAAGTCATTTGAATCATCAATGATTAACTGCAAATCAGATTGTTGAGCCTCGGCCAACTTTTGCATGGTTCGTATCACCGATGCGAGTAATTCATCAATCCTGACAGGTGTGGTAGGTCGGATGCGCTCATTGGCTTCGACCTTAGACAGCGAGAGCAGGTCGCTCACAAGACGGTTCATTCGCTGTGTTTCTTGACTTAAGATATCAAGAAATGTGTGCTGAGTGTCTCGGTCATCAGGCCGCACGTTACGCAACGTCTCCGCACAGGTCATCAACGCTGACAAGGGCGACCGAAGTTCGTGGCTGACATTGGCAATAAAACTTCGACGCATCTGTTCCGCATCGTCAGTTTGACTGACATCCCTTAAAGTGATCACCAATCGAAAATCCTCGACATCATCCACCTGCACCGGCGAGACAAGAAAGCGGAATTGTGTGTCGTTTCCACTTTCTGACAATGTCACCCGTGTTTCTCGAGGCTGGCGCTCTTGCGCCGCTTCACTCAAACAATCAATGGCATTGGGATGACGAAAAGCCGCCACCACCAGTTGCCCCACCAGATTGGCTCCACAAAGATCTGTGGCGGCGTTATTGACCAACACGATATGCATGCGACGATCAACAACAAGAACGGGTTCAGGCACGCCGTCTAAAATCGTCTTTAGGATACCAAGATGAATAACTGAGTCGAATTGAAGCACAAATTCGCCATTATTGATTGTGGCGCACCCGAGAGGATTCGAACCTCTGGCTTCTGCCTTCGGAGGGCAGCGCTCTATCCAGCTGAGCTACGGGTGCTCTTGCCAAAGAATGCTACTCGGTCTTTCCGTTGAAAGCAAGAAATTTAAATCGACGGCTTGCAGACTTCATTGAGTGTCCGCTCGCTCGCTAAACCTCTTCAGAAAACGACCGTAATGGCTGTGTTTATACCTCTCACCGAGACGGCTGACCTGATGATGATCGATCCAGCCATTGGCGAGCGCCACCAATTCAGGAAACCCAACGGGTTGTCCAGAATGGCGTTCAACTTGGCGGACATGACTTGTCGCTTGATACAAACTCTCAATAGTGCCGGCATCAAACCAAGTGACGTCCTCGCCAAGCCGCTCAACACACAATATTTCCCAACTTAAAAAGGTTTGATTGATGTCAGAAATCTCCAGTTCTCCCCGCGCGCTTGGTTGCAATTGTCGGGCGATATCAAGCACCTGATTGTCATAAAAATAAAGCCCGGTGACGGCCCAGTTTGAGCTTGGATTTGACGGTTTTTCTTCAATTCTTATCGGCTGATCAGACGAATCAAAGGTGACGATTCCATAATGTTCCGGCTGTTTAACTCTCGTCACAAATATCGTCGCTCCCTTAATTGGAGAAGCCACGTTTTGTAGATGGGCGGGCAAACCGTCCCCCATGAATACATTGTCACCGAGAACCAACGCACAGGATTCATCACCGACAAAAGCTTCGCCAATCAGGAAAGCTTCAGCAATTCCCCCTCTCGGATCCGGCTGCTCGCCATAGGTGATCCGCATTCCCCAATCGGTGCCATCACGAAACAAGAATTCGTAGGCCGCTCGGTCGCGTGGTCGCGATATGACCAACAGATCTCTGATTCCCGCCATCATCAGGGCACTGACCGGGTAGTAAACCATCGGCTTGTTGTAAACCGGAAGCAAACATTTGCTAGTTGAGAGTGTCAACGGATGGACCCGAGTTCCCATCCCACCGGCAATGACAATCCCTTTCACGCCAACCCCTTCAACGGAGGGATTTGGCCGCCGTATTCTCGCCACCACAAAAAGGGCCGTCTCTTCTGACTCTTATGAGAACAGGTCACGGCAAACGCGAAGCCCTTCGATAAGAGCGTCGACTTCTTCCTTGGTGTTGTAAAGTCCAAACGACGCCCGACAGGTGGCCGAGACTCCAAGAAAGCTCATCAAGGGTTGGGCACAGTGATGACCGGCACGAATGGCGATTCCCTGCTGGTCGAGAATGGTCGAAATATCATGCGGATGGGCCGGGCAATCAAGCGTAAACGAAAAGATAGCGGCATTCTTTTGCGCGGCCCCTTGCAATTGAATCCACGGTTCGTTGGCAAATTGTCGACTCGCGTAAGCCACGATTTCTTCTTCATGGCGCTCAATATTCACCATACCCAAATCTTGAAGATAATCCACCGCCACGCCTAGTCCAATCATCTCAACAATGGCGGGTGTACCGGCCTCAAACATCGTCGGCGGCGCGCCATAAGTGATGGTCTCCCGCCCGACCTCATGAATCATATTGCCTCCACCTTTGAAAGGTTGCATCTCTTTTAGGCGCGAGCGGCAGGCATAAAGGGCTCCAGAAGCCGAGGGCCCGTAGAGTTTATGCCCGGTGATGGCAAAAAAATCGCAGCCCAGCTGTTGGACATCAATGGGCATATGAACACAAGATTGAGAGCCATCAACGAGGACCACAACCCCGTTCTTATGGGCGATTTCGCTGATTCTACGGATATCAACCCGACATCCTGTCACATTAGAAAGATGACTGATCGCGACCAGTCGAGTCTTGGGTGAAATGGCATCCGCGACTTTCTGCGTATCAAGTGATCCGTCATCTTCGGGCTCGACCCAAATCAGTCGAATCCCCTGTCGTTCACGCAAAAAATGCCAAGGAATAATATTGGCGTGATGTTCAAGCACAGAGAGAACGATTTCATCGCCAGCCTTGAGGTTCGGCATACCCCAACCAAACGCCACCATATTAATGCCCTCGGTGCTACCGGTCGTATAGATGATTTCGTCATCATGTTCGGCGTTGATAAATTCTTTTATCTTGCCACGCACCGCCTCAAATTTGTCGGTGGCCAAATTTGACAAATAGTGGAGGCCTCGGTGCACATTGGCATATTCCTCTGTGTACGCCGTGACGATGGCATCAATTACGACTTGTGGCTTCTGCGCCGACGCGGCGTTGTCAAGATAAACCAGTGGTTTGCCATTCACTAATTTGGAGAGAATGGGAAAATCGTCTCTCACCTTTTTAACGTGATACATGGTGCGACACTCCTCTCATATCATCAGCAAATTGAACAATCCCATCACCGCAAAGGCAATCACCAGTATCGAGAGAAGAAGCCCCCCGAACACCTTTAGCGCCGAATGGAAAGAATGGACGACTTTCACAAAATGCACATAGAGCCAGAAAAACAGAAAGAGGGAGAATCCGGTCACCAAACTCTGAATGCTGACGCCAATGAAACCTAGAGCGGGCAAGAATGTGACGACAGCGGACACCAAGACTTGCAGAAATTGAAACAAAACCACAATCAAATTAAGCCAACAGAGCATCATGATTGTGTGGATAAAACTGCCGGTGCCGCCAAACAATTTGCCAATAAAATACGTGCCAAGGATCATCGTCAAAAAACTAAATATCTGGATCAGAACCAAAAGATTGGTATTGATGTCACTGCTCTCATGCAGCAACTGGTTGAGGTTAATGGCCATCGTATCAAGAACCATCACCAAAGCGACCAGTTGAACGACACTCGCCGTCGGAAGCGCAAGTCCCATCAACATTCTTCCACCCTTTTGCGGTGAAATGATGGTGAGAAAAAGAAATTGGATTAACGGTCTAAACATCGATTTTCTTTTAGGCCTTGGGCCAAGACAGCACCTCTATTGATCCCCTTGGTCGTCGGCACCGCTTTCAAGATACCTCTCGCCACAACAAGACCGCCTCCATGAGGCAAACAACCCAAAAGAAGACAAATCCCATCGCCACAACCACAGATGCGGACCATAAAATTGTCGCTGATGGCGTCAGGCCGCGCAGAATACCCACAATGAGCGAAGCGGGCGCGATGGCCAGTAGAGGCCAAAAGAGCGCGATCCGGGTATAAAACCATGGCAATGAATACCCGAGAAGGCGGCAAATCAAGCCAATGAAGGCGGCGAGAATATAAAAGAATAGGGGCGCAAGGATCGCGCCTCCAAGAAACCGAGCCGCGGCCACGGCATTGAGAGGGGCGGAAGAGGTTGAGAGGAGATCTTGCCTCACCATTTCGGGAAGTTGGGCCATATAGAAAAGCAGACAAGCGGCCACAAGATACATCAACGCATGACCTTCCCCAGAGGTCTCACGAAGTCTTCTGCGTACAATTTGCCGCGGTCGAAAATGAAAAGCGATCACATCACTTACGGTTGACATGAACGAGCCTCCACAAACCATTCCTTGGCCCATTCATCAAGACGGACTCTGACTTGCTCGTCGGCCACTTCTTCAATGGCATCGGAGAGAAAGGCCATCGACAACAGCTCTTGGGCTTCATTCTCCGCGATCCCTCGCGAGCGCAGATAGAACATTTGTGTCTCATCAACCCCGCCTGATGTCGAGCCATGCGAACAGACGACATCATCGGCGTAAATTTCGAGTTCCGGTTTGGCGCAGAATTCTGATTCATCATCGAGCAACAACCCTTGACTGATTTGATACCCATCCGTCTTCTGCGCATCTTGACGAACCAAAATTTTGCCCTGAAAAACCCCTTTCGCGTTATGTCGAAGGACCTTTTTGAAGACTTGTCGGCTCTGGCAATTTTGTCCCTCATGAATGACCAATACCATATCATCATGATGACAATCCTCTCGTCCGAGGACCGCCCCTGAAAGACTCGTTTTGGCCTCATCCTCCTTCAGCCGAACAACATATTCTTGACGTGACCAAGGAGACCAAGCCGAGAGAGCAAATGAATTGAACGTCCCACTCGCCGCAACGTCAGCAAAGATGGAGCACATGTGGGCAGACTTCGCCTCGCTCAAGCGCGCCGCACGGATAAGGTGAACCGAAGCCCCCTCGCCCACCCGAATTTCATAGACAATATTGGTTTGCGACGCTTGGGTGCCAATCTCGGCCAAAGTGAGTTGCGCACCGGCCCTCGCATCAATCACATGATGTATCATTGAACCCGTCGAAACTTTGCGTTCATCCGTCATTAACAATTGCACTGTCGCTTGGCTATTTTCAGGGCATTCGATGACCATTCCGCGAGACGCCTGATGCGTGTTGAGTGCTGCTAAACCTCTTGGGATCATGTCTTGAGCCTGTGACTCGAGTTTTCCATAGATTTGGCGGATGGCTTGACTGTTCGCCATTTTGTCATCGGACAGGTTGTCAATCTTGATTTCTGTGGCCAACCCATCTTTCACAACAAATCCCTCGGCGGCGGCGGCGATATTTATCACATCACCATCAAATAATGGCGAATTTTCTCTTTTAAATTCAGTTGTTTGTGGAGAAAAATTAAGAAAAACGCCAGGATCGGTATATTTCCAGTATTCATCGCGTCGCGTCGGTAAACCGACATCCTTCCAGCGCGTTTCTGCTTGACTCTGTTCCGGCAACAATGGCGCGAGGGGCGCTTCTTTCCCGTCTTGCGATAAATGACGTGACGGAGCCTCAAATTGTGAGAGATGCGTTCTGATTTCTGTCATATCCACCATCAGTTGGCCTCACCCGACATGAACCCATAACCCTTCTCTTCAATCTTCAGAGCGAGTTCCGGTCCTCCACTTTCAACAATTTGTCCGTCAGCCATAATATGGACATGATCAGGTTCAATGTGATCGAGAAGTCTTTGGTAATGGGTAATCAAGAGAATCGCCCTCTCTTTGCCTCGGAGATTGTTGACCCCGGCCGCCACCTGTCGCATGGCGTCAACGTCAAGGCCCGAATCCGTTTCATCCAGGATACACATGCGGGGTTCCAAAACAGCCATTTGAAGAATTTCATTCCTTTTCTTTTCTCCACCAGAAAATCCGTAATTGACGGGACGTTTGAGCAATTCGTCGCCAATACCGAGATGCTTGGCTTTTTCACGCGCTAGGCGGAGAAAATCGGCGGCCGAAATAGCGTCTTCCCCACGCATTTTCCGTTGGGCATTGAGGGCGGTGCGCAGGAAGGTCATATTGCCCACTCCGGGAATTTCAACCGGATACTGAAAAGCCAGGAAAAAGCCCAACGCGGCCCGTTCTTCGGGTTCCATTTCAAGCAATTCTTGGCCCTCCAGCAAAACTTTCCCAGCTTTGACCTCGTAGCCATCCCGCCCAGCGAGAATGTAGGAAAGTGTCGATTTACCAGAGCCGTTCGGTCCCATGATAGCGTGCACTTCACCGCTATGGATTTCAAGATTGACACCTTTGAGAATCGCTTTGTCTTCTTCGACGAGATTCGCATGCAAGTTTTGAATTGATAACATCAAAAATCCTTAATCGTTTATTAAAATGGGGCAGCAGATATGGATGGACAATTGAGTTAGCCGACCGAACCTTCAAGCGAAATGGCAACCAATTGCTGCGCCTCCATAGCAAATTCCATCGGCAGGGCTTGCAGGACCTCACGGCAAAAGCCGTTGACAACCAACGCCACCGCTTCCTCTTCACCCAAACCCCGCTGCCGACAATAAAATAATTGGTCGTCATCGACTTTGGATGTGGTGGCCTCGTGTTCGACCCTTGAGGCGTGATTGCGCAATTCGATATAGGGCACGGTATGTGCGCCGCACTTGTCACCAATCAAAAGACTGTCGCATTGCGTGTAATTGCGACAATTTTTGGCTTTCGGATGGACCGAAACCAAACCGCGATAGGTGTTCTGAGCCACTCCTGCCGAAATTCCCTTAGACACAATCCGTGACCGTGAGTTCTGACCGAGATGGATCATCTTGGTGCCTGTGTCAGCCTGTTGATGATTATTTGTGATGGCAATTGAGTAAAATTCACCATGACTTCCAGCACCGCGCAAAATACAGGACGGGTATTTCCACGTCACTGCCGAGCCCGTTTCAACCTGCGTCCACATAACCTTTGAACGGTCGCCCCGACAATCGGCTCGTTTGGTCACAAAATTGTAAATGCCACCCTTGCCGTTCTCGTCTCCAGGAAACCAATTTTGGACTGTCGAGTATTTGATCTCGGCGTCCTCAAGCGCCACGAGTTCAACGACCGCCGCGTGTAACTGTGATGTATCGCGTTGGGGAGCTGTGCAGCCCTCAAGGTAGCTCACCTTCGCGCCTTGGTCGACGATAATCAAGGTTCGCTCAAACTGGCCCGTGTCTTTGGCGTTGATACGAAAATAGGTCGATAATTCCATTGGACAATGGACACCGGGCGGCACGTAGACAAAGGATCCATCAGAAAATACCGCCGAATTTAGACCGGCGAAGTAATTATCGGTCATCGGTACCACCGAACCGAGATATCGACGTACGAGTTCTGGATGTGTTTTGACCGCTTCAGACATCGAACAGAATACAACACCGGCACGCCGAAGTTCTTCCTGAAAAGTGGTGCCCACTGAGACTGAATCAAAAACCGCGTCCACTGCGACTTTGCGGCCATCGGCAGGTGATTCACCCGCCCCTTCCACACCCGCGAGCACCATTTGCTCGCGCAACGGAATGCCGAGTTTTTCATAGGTTTCGAGGAGTTTGGGATCGACCTCATCAAGAGATTTTGGTTTCTGCTCAAAGCTTTTAGGCTGGGCGTAATAATACTGATCTTGGTAATTAATGCGCGGATAATTGACCATAGCCCAGTTGGGTTCTTTCAACTCTGTCCAGCGATGGTAGGCGGCACAGCGCCATTCAGTCAACCATTCGGGTTCATCATTCTTGGAGGAGATGAGCCGCACGATCTCTTCATTCAGACCTTTGGGCGCATACTCCATCTCAATCTCGGTTTCCCATCCGTGACGGTAATGCGAACCGACATTTTTGACGGTCTCGATTGTTTGGTGATCCACGCCTTCACGAGGTTTCACATCGACTGAATTATTCAAATGGAACACTCCCATTCCTTTGTTAAATTTTCCCTCTTGCGCACCCGATTCTGCTGTGAACGCACGCGTCGATATTCGTTCGACCAAGAGGCAACAAACCGTTCTATATCATCGACTTTGGTTGTCGGGCCAATGGATACACGAATGGCGGAATCGGCAAGTTCAGGTGCCACGCCTAAGGCTTCGAGTGTCTCGTTTGATCGCACCTTGCCCGATGAACAAGCCGCGCCAGCGGAGATAGCAAACCCGTTTAGGTCCATTGACATCACTTGATTGATTCCCTTCCATCCAGAAATGGCAAAACAACTGGTGTTGGGCAGCCGCTGTGCTTGCTCTGCAAATATAACTATGTCTTTTACCTCATCCTTCAACAGTTTCTCCAGTTTATTTCGTAACGATTTAACTTCTTCCCAGCGGCCTTCGCGCAACTCGTGCTCGGCTTCTTGTGCAGCGACACCAAATCCCGCGATACCATATAGATTTTCGGTCCCAGAGCGGCGGTTGAACTCCTGCCCTCCCCCTTTTAATTGAGCCTCAAGGTCAGAGCCCCGCCCCAGCATAATCACCGCGCCTATTCCTTTAGGCCCACCGATCTTGTGGGCCGACAGGATGGCATAATCTGCCTTTGCCATCTGCGTCTTGACGGTGATTTTTCCTAACGCTTGAGTGGCGTCGGTCACGCGAGTGCCTTGAGGAATATCCTGCAGAAGCCCGGTTTCGCTATTTGCTAGCTGCACTGTTGATTGGGTCGGATCGACGGTTGAAATACGACCCTGCTCGTCAATCGGCAAGACCGGCCGCGTCCAAGCTAGCACCGCTGGATGTTCAATCACAGACGAATCGAGGTCAGCCCCTTTGAGTGTCAGTGCCGCGCCCTCGGTGGCACCGGAGGTAAAAACGACTCGATCAGAATCAACCCCACAGAGATCGCCGACCTGCTGGCGCGCCGTTTCGATAATTGCGCGCGCTTCCCGTCCTTCCTGATGGACCGACGACGGATTGCCAATCACGTCGAATGCCCGCGACATGACCGCACAAACGGACGGCCGAATCGGTGCGGTCGCATTCCAATCGAAATAGGCTCGCGGCGACATCACTCATCTACAACTCGCAAAATATTGGGCACGGCGGGGCAAGGCGCAAGGCGGTTATGAACGATGTCAGCCAGACAAGCTTGATGCAAAAACACATAGACTTGCGCCGACAATCCCTCCCACAATCGGTTGGTCAGCGACTGCGCCCTCGTTCCCGACAAACTGCCGGAATAACCACGGCCGACGCGGCTGACTTCAAAAGTTTCATCAACCGCCGCAAGAATTTCTAAAACCTTGATCATTTCTGAATCCATTGCCAATCGATAGCCCCCGTTGGGGCCGCGGACCGACTCAACCAAACCAGCCCGCCGCAACTTGACGAACAATTGCTCAAGATAGGCAATTGAAATTTGTTGTCGCTTGGCAATGAGCGCGAGGGGAACGGTTTGTTGCTTATCGGCCAATGCGAGGTCCGCCAAAGCGACCATCGCATAACGACCTTTGGTACTAAGTTTCATTGAATCTGATGCATGCGTTGACTTACCGCGCCCCCTCAAGTAACCGTGTCAAGACTTGTATCAACAGCCAATATTTATTTTATGTCTCAACCTTAGAGTCGTCAAGGCAAACACTTGGCGAGACAGAAAGGTAAATTCCATCATGCCAGATCTTACCATTTCTGGTCCCGAGGGGCGGCTCGAAGGGCGGTATCACTCTCAGTCGAACTTTGATGCGCCTGTCGCTCTTATTCTTCACCCCCATCCCGCCTATGGCGGCACTATGAACAATAAGGTGGTATACCGGCTCTATTTCACATTCTACCGGCTCGGCTTTGCCGTGATGCGGTTCAATTTTCGCGGTGTGGGACGAAGCCAAGGACGTTCAGAAGCACTTGAGGACGGTGTTGGTGAACTCTCTGATGCGGCTGCCGCCCTTGATTATTTACAAACCAGAAACCCAAACTCAAAGCAGTGCTGGGTTGCGGGATTTTCTTTCGGCGCGTGGATCGGTATGCAACTGTTGATGCGGCGCCCTGAGATCAACGGCTTTGTCGCGGTCGCTCCCCCGGCTGACAAATTTGATTTTTCGTTCCTCTCCCCCTGCCCATCATCGGGAATCATAATAAATGGAACGGCCGACGAGGTGGCCAACCCCGAACATATCTTGCAACTCGCTGAGCGCTTGCAAAATCAGGAGGGGATCGAGGTTGAGCACCGAACCATCAAAGGCGCCGATCATTTTTTTAAGGGAGATGGGATGGATGCGTTGTCCCGAGAAGTGGTGAGATATGTGGCGCGCCAACGCGCCTCTCACTGAGAATTAGGGCTTTGGCTGTAAATCTTGTGAGCACGCTCTTCAAAAGCAGCCACAATCATCTGAGCGGCCCGCCAAAAAAAAGCACCGGCCAGCAATTCAAAAATTTTAGTCTTAAATTCATAACTGGTCTCAAACTCAACCATAGATGATCCATCATCACGTTGATGAAATGTCCACTTACTGTGAAAATACTTAAACAACTTCTCGCGATAATTAATTTCGATGGATGACTTGTCACCGCACAGCACCGCCTCAGAGATCAAACTTTCACGAAGTGATTTGAAAGCCACCACCATTTCCGATTTGATGATGCTTCCATTCGGATGTGCACTTTGCGAAATAATACGGATATCTCGGCACCACGGTATGAAACTCGGATAGGCCTCAATATCCACCACCAGATCAAACATTTGTTCGGCCGAAAAAGGCATAATCTTTTTTTCTTTATGATGTCGCATGAAGTCTCTTCTCTAACGATTACGAGACGACGGTCCGTAACTGTCGTGCCTCTTTGAGCGAACGAAAGTCATCGTCAGCATGATAACTTGAGCGGGTTAATGGCGATGACGAGACCATCAGGAAACCTTTGCCGTACGCACGCGAAGCATAATCCCTGAACTCTTCGGGAGACACATAGCGTCGAACCGGATGGTGGTGGGGGGTCGGCTGCAGATATTGACCGATGGTCAAAAAATCGACATCGGCGGCCCGCAAATCATCCATCACCTGCAACACGGCATTCCGGTCCTCACCTAATCCCACCATGATTCCCGACTTCGTAAACAGGTGAGGATCAACCTCCTTCACTCGCTGCAACAATCGGAGAGACACGAAGTAACGCGCGCCGGGGCGCACTTCGGGATACAGGCTCGGCACCGTTTCGAGGTTGTGATTAAAGACATCAGGGCCCGCTTTAATGACGGAATCGACCGCCCGCTCTGCGCACCGCAAAAAGTCGGGTGTCAAGATTTCAATCGTGGTCTCTTTAGATTTCTGTCGAATTGATCTAATCGTACGGACAAACTGCCGAGCCCCACCATCTTCAAGATCATCACGGTCCACACTTGTCACCACCACATGTTTAAGGTGCAAATCGGCCACCGCATTGGCCACTCGGGCCGGCTCAAACAAATCAACCTCTTGCGGTTTTCCGGTGGCCACGTTGCAAAATGTACAACCCCGCGTGCAGGTCTCACCCAAAATCATAAAGGTCGCATGACCATGCGACCAGCATTCCCCCACATTCGGACATGCGGCTTCTTCACACACGGTGCGAAGGCGATTCTTTTGCACAATTTCTTTGGTCCGATGGAATCCCGCGGAATTTGGAGCCTTCACACGTATCCAGTGAGGCCGCTCAAGGGTCGACCTCAAGGGCGCTTTATGAATTTTTTCTGGATGGCGAACGCGTGGGTTCATTCTCTTCTAACCATTCTTGAATGCAACTGGCGCTGCGAGTATAATGACGGTAATTGATCAATTGTATAGAGAATTCACGGACAATATCAACCGCGACAACCCTTTCTATTCGATCCTGATCATGAACTCAATCCTTTGAACAATGTGGAATGCATGAATGGCTAAGATTAAGGTTGAAAATCCCGTCGTTGAACTTGATGGCGACGAAATGACTCGAATTATCTGGGACTCCATCAAACAACAACTCATTCTCCCTTTTCTTGATATTAACCTCCTCTACTATGATCTCGGCATTGAAGAGAGAGATCGCACTTCCGATCAGGTGACCGTCGATGCGGCGGAGAAAATTCGTGAAGTGGGTGTCGGTATCAAATGCGCCACCATTACGCCCGACGAGGCCCGAGTCGATGAGTTTAATCTTAAAGAAATGTGGCGCTCTCCTAATGGGACAATCCGGAACATTCTTGGAGGTGTGGTCTTTCGCGCCCCGATCATCTGTCGCAATGTCCCCCGTCTTGTTCCGGGTTGGACGCAGCCGATCGTCATCGGTCGCCATGCCTTTGGTGATCAATATCGCGCCACCGATTTCTATTTTCCTGAAAAAGGAAAAGTCACTCTGCGATTTGAGCCTGACAATGGCGGCGAAGTGATTGAGCGCGAGGTTTTTGCCGCTCCATCGGCGGGTGTGACCCTCGCCATGTACAACCTTGATGACTCTATTAGGGATTTTGCCAGAGCCTCTTTTAATTATGGTTTATCAATGGGTTGGCCAGTATATCTATCAACAAAAAACACCATATTGAAAACCTATGACGGGCGTTTCAAAGACCTTTTTCAGACGATATTTGAAAACGAATTTGCCGCCCAATTTGAAGCCATTGGAATCACCTACGAGCACCGTCTCATTGACGATATGGTGGCGGCGGCGATGAAATGGAACGGTGGGTTTGTTTGGGCCTGCAAGAATTATGATGGGGATGTGCAATCGGACACCGTGGCACAAGGTTTTGGCTCATTGGGTCTCATGACATCGAAACTGATGACGCCAGATGGAAAGGTTGTCGAGTCTGAAGCGGCGCACGGCACCGTGACACGCCATTTTCGTCAACACCAGAGGGGGGAAGCCACCTCAACAAATTCCATTGCCTCTATCTTCGCTTGGACCGGCGGGCTACGGCATCGTGCCGCTCTTGATGATAACACGCCCTTGTCTGACTTCGCCCAATCCTTGGAGAGAGTTGTTGTGGAGACGGTTGAAGCCGGCTTTATGACGAAGGATTTGGCGTTGTTGGTAGGACCCGATCAGGACTGGCTCACCACGCAAGGTTTTCTTGACAAAATTGAAGAGAATTTAGGCAAGAGATTGGGCTAACCCCGGGGCACCGATTGAATGAAATCACTTCGCAAGTGATCATACACCTTCTAATATCATCACATCCCTATCCGATGAGACTTTGGAGTGTTTGAGTGCTTCGCCATAAATATCTGAATGATAACACGCCAAGGCGTCCTCCATTGACGGAAAGACAGCGATCACATTGCGCGCCTTCACGTTTCCCTCCATCACTTCAAACCGCCCACCACGGGCGAGGAATTCGCCGCCGTGGGATTCGATCGCTTGCGTCGCCAATTTGGCATATTGACCATAAATTTCAGTGTCTTTGACGTCGACATGGGCAATCCAGTAAGCCTTCATTTCAACTCTCCATAATCTGTTGTTTAACCGCTTTCAGGGCCGCGCCCCCATCTTGGGCACTGCGACCGCCCCCTTGAGCAAAATCCGATCGCCCTCCTCCACCAGAACCCCCTACAATGGGCGTCATCACACGCACCAATTCAATCGCCGATATATTGGCGGTCAAATCCTCTGTCACCCCCACAGCGACCGCCGCTTTGCCATTGACATCTGAGATGAGTGCCACAATTCCCGATTTTATCTCCTGCTTGTAGCGATCGATCAGCAGGCGCAAATCTTTTGCGGGGACTCCCTGCAATTCTTGTCCAATAAATTGTAACCCATTGATCTCGGAAATCGGTAAATCACGATTCTCTTGCTGGCGCAAAACCGTCTGTTGGCGGAGATGGGTGACTTGTGAAGATAAGGACTTGCGCTCATCCATTAAACTTTTGGCCCTCGCGACCAGGTCCGAACGGGGGACATTTAGGGCCAAGGACAATTCACAAACAAGTTGATCCTGTTCATGCAAATAATGGTAAGCCTTGTCACCGGTCAGAGCCTCAATTCTGCGTATTCCCGCCGCCACCGCCCCTTCATGCGTTGTCACAAAGAGACCAATATCACCGGTGAAATGAACATGCGTGCCGCCGCAGAGTTCCTTTGAAAACGCCGCCCCACTCTCCTCATCTTCGGCCATTGAAACCACACGGACGCGATGCGTGTATTTTTCGCCAAACAGCGCCATCGCGCCTTCCTTTATGGCATCTTCGGGAGTCATGACTCGGGTGACGACTTTAGAGTTTTGCCAAATATGGTGATTCACTTCTCTCTCAATCTTGGCCATGGTCTGCCGATCAACCGCTGCATTATGAGAAAAATCAAACCGCAAATGATCGGCATCATTGGACGAACCCCTTTGTGCCACATGTTTGCCAAGGATTCGTCGCAGCGTTTCATGAAGCAGATGGGTAGCAGAATGGTTGGCGCGAATCCGGGCTCTTCTGTCTCCGTCAACCCGCAATTGGACAGCCGTATCGGTCATCAATCTGCCTTCCTGAACCGTAGCCTGATGGACATAGAGACCGGCCCGAAGTGTGGTATCCTTGATCTCAGCCCTACCACCATCAGCCACGATCAGGCCGGTATCACCCACCTGCCCACCCGATTCGGCATAGAAGGGTGTTTGATTGACAATAACGTTGACTGTTTCCCCCTTTTCAGCTTGCGTGATCAATTGACCATCCTTGGTGAGGGCTAGAATTTGGCCTTCGGCCTTTTCAGTCTCGTAGCCATGAAATTCCGTGGTGCCGAATTTTTCCGCCAACTCTATCCACATTGTGTCCTCGGCGGCTTCCCCAATGCCGCCCATCGCCGCACGCGCCCGTCGGCGCTGTTCATCCATCGCCCGTTCAAAAGCTTGGACATCAACAGCGCGTCCGGCCTCACGCATGGCATCTTGCGTCAAGTCTAGTGGGAACCCATACGTATCGTAGAGTTTAAATGCGGTATCGCCGCTGAGCTCACCATCTTCCGGCATGTTTTTTAATTCGTCGTCCAACAGATTCAATCCTCGACCCAGCGTTTTCTGAAACCTCTCCTCTTCATCACAAAGAATATATTCAATCGTTTCTTGCGCCTGATTGAGTTCGGGAAAGGCGGCCCCCATATGCCTGACGAGTTCTGGCACGAGACGGTGCATCAGGGGTTGACGGCTGCCGAGCAAATAAGCATGCCGCATTGCCCGACGCATGATTCGACGCA
Source organism: Paracoccaceae bacterium (assembly GCA_022824005.1). GTDB lineage: Bacteria > Pseudomonadota > Alphaproteobacteria > Rhodobacterales > Rhodobacteraceae > JAPOXR01. Next base: position 27,047 of record JAJEBG010000051.1, on the reverse strand, counting down.
AAACGTAACCCCTGCCCACTTTAGATGGCATGATGCCCTCGGCGAGCAAAAAGGCACTGGAACGGAGATGGTCAACAATCACTCGGTGATGAACCGCTTGAGCACCGGACGGGTCGGTGGACGTCAATTCGGCGACCGACTCGATTAGGGCCAGAAAAAGATCGGTTGCGTAATTGTCATGAACGCCTTGGAGAAGCGCCGCGATCCGCTCCAATCCCATGCCAGTGTCAATTGAAGGACGCGGAAGATTGATCCGACGGCCATCATCACACTGCTCAAATTGCATGAACACCAAGTTCCAAATCTCAGTGAAGCGATCGCCGTCCTCATCTTCACTGCCCGGTGGTCCACCGGGAACATCGTCGCCATAATCAAAAAAGAGTTCGGAACAGGGACCACATGGGCCAACCGAACCCATTGACCAAAAATTGTCAGAGGTCGAAATTCTAATGATTCGTTGGTCTGAAAATCCGGCGATCGACTTCCATAACGCCGCCGCTTCCTCATCTTCATGGTAAACTGTCGCCAACAGCCGACTAGGATCGACGCCATATTCTTTGGTGATAAGGTTCCAACAATAATAGATGGCTTGTTCCTTGAAATAATCACCGAAGGAAAAATTTCCTAGCATCTCAAAAAATGTATGGTGACGGGCCGTATATCCCACATTATCAAGGTCGTTATGCTTGCCCCCCGCACGCACGCATTTTTGGCTCGTCACCGCGCGCCTGTTTTCCCGTCCCTCTAGACCCGTGAAGACATTCTTAAATTGCACCATACCCGAATTGGTGAACATCAGGGTCGGATCATTGCGGGGCACGAGAGCTGAACTTCGGACCACCTCGTGATCGTTGTCAGCGAAATATTTTAGAAATGTCGATCGGATTTGATTTAGGCTTGCCATGTGACATTCATCTCACGATTGTTGAAAATTCTCAACCTACCACACTCAACCCCCATCCTATACTCAACCCGCCAAAGACGACAAATCATCTAAAGTGACCGCCACGAGGAAGGAATATCAACTGATTAGGCCGCCACACCAGGTTACCCATAAAGCCTCTTTATCCTTTGCCCAAGAGAGGCAAGATCGCATGGCAAAATCTGATGACCCGAGCCATCACAAAAAAGAGACGGCTCCATTTATCAATTGCGACGTCCTCGACCCAAGAGAGTGTCAAAGTTCTGCTGACTCTTCTCTCACGACTTCACGGAGCCGTTCTTCGACGCCTTGTTTTCAGTTGGTATTTCTCTCACTGGCAGCTCGTGGGCCTCGCGAATTTTGGTTTCAATTTCCTGCGCGATCGGGGAATTTTCCTCTAAAAAGGACATGGCATTGATTCGCCCCTGACCAATCCGTTCATCACCATAGGAGAACCATGAGCCAGCCTTTTCGATGAACCCTTCCTTCACACCGAGGTCAATGAGTTCACCCGATTTGGAAATGCCGGTTCCATACAAAATATCGAACTCAGCCACCTTAAATGGTGGGGCCATCTTATTCTTAACGACCTTGACACGGGTGGCGTTGCCGAGCACTTCGTCGCGACTCTTGATGGCACCAATTCGACGAATATCTAGTCTGACAGAAGAATAAAATTTAAGCGCATTGCCGCCTGTGGTGGTTTCTGGCGAGCCAAACATCACGCCAATCTTCATACGAATCTGGTTGATAAAAATCACCATACAGTTGGAGCGGCTGATGGAACTCGTCAGTTTTCGCATCGCTTGGCTCATCAGTCTTGCTTGTGTACCGACTTGGGAGTCGCCCATCTCTCCTTCAAGTTCGGACTTTGGCGTCAGAGCCGCGACTGAATCGACGACAACGATCGATACCGCGCCTGACCGCACAAGAGTGTCGGTGATTTCCAGCGCCTGCTCACCGGTATCGGGTTGGGAAATGAGAAGTTCATCCAAGTCCACACCGAGCTTTTTGGCGTATCCTGGATCAAGCGCATGTTCGGCATCGACAAATGCACAAATACCGCCCGCCGCTTGTTGTTCGGCCACCACATGCAAGGCCAGTGTTGTCTTACCTGACGATTCAGGACCGTAGACTTCAATGACACGACCTTTTGGAAGCCCCCCTATCCCGAGAGCAATATCAAGTCCGAGTGACCCTGTTGATACCGATTCAACATTCAATACCGCTTGTTCTTGGCCGAGGCGCATAATTGAACCCTTGCCAAAGTTACGCTCAATCTGACCTAACGCCGATTCCAACGCTTTGAGTTTATCCATTGATTATCTTTCTGAATTGATGGTCTGTCCTGACATAATTTTGTTGGCTTTTCAATGGATCACATGCCGACAAGTCATCAACGATACAGGGCCGATAAGCGTCGTTTAGGCGCAATCATTGCGGCCTTTATGCGATCAATCTTGGCTTCTAATGGCGGACAAAAATTGCCGATGGTTGGCCAATTTTTTCTGACCCGAAGTCGACAATCCGGCCATCCAAGTCAAGTCTGGACCGTCATCCCTCTTCCGATTCACTCAAACGATATCCATTGCCTGATTTCTCCAGATAACCGATTTGGCAATTCAAAAAATGCGATCCCGTAAAAAGGATATGGTCATGTGCGATCATGTCGAGGATACGTTTTCGTGTCGCAATGGCGGCTGTTTTATCGGTATCAAAAACCGCTGATATCTCAGGATCAGCGAGTTGTAGATCCGGTGCATGCAAAATATCTGCCGTGTGAATGAACATCTTGCCAGCCGAATCGACCCGAACTCCAGCATGTCCAGCGGTATGGCCAGGCATATCAACGAAGGAAACATTCGGTACAATTCCGGTATCAGGGCGGACGACACTGACTCGTTCGCCATAACTCTTGAGAACCGACAGCGCGATCTCGCGCCAGGATTTCTTATGGTCATCAGCACTTAAAAAATTGCTGTCATCGGTCCAAAAGGCGTATTCTTTGTCTGTCACAACCATTTCCGCTTTTGGAAAAACCGCCTCGCCATTCTCTTTGATCATCCCCCCGATATGGTCAGGATGTAGGTGTGTCACAACAAGGATATCGACATCATCGGCGTCAAGATTGGCCTCTTCCATGGCCAGCGGGAATTGACCGCCACCGGGGCCAAAAAACTCCCGAGCTCCGGCATCAATGAGAATGCATTGCTTTTTGCGGCGTAACAAAACGGCATGGAAATTTGTTTCGATCTTGCCCTTACCCGCTGAAATGAGAAGGTCGTTGATTCGACTTTCTTCCTGATCTGGAAACACCTCGTGATCAAATTCGGCTCCCCCGTCCTTCATCACGACAATTTCAAAGTCACCTAAGTGACGTGAAGCAATTCTGCTTACCATCTTGACCTCTCATTTATTGACCACCATGAGAGAATAACCCATGAATCATCCCAAAGCAATCTCTCTGAATGCCTTATCACTATGAATCAAGCACGATATGGAGAATAGTGCAGCGGTCACTCACACCGCAAAAAGGAATAAGGACGAGCCTGTTCCCTATCGCCGGCAAACTGAGCGAGCGAGAAATCATATAGAAGAGCGGTTATTGGAATTCCCAAATGACCCGTGGCGAGACCTCAATTTTGGGAGAAATCTATCCTTTATTGGCACCATCCTTGCGCCACTAAATATCTCTCAGAGCTTTCCATCCGGCTCGCCGGAGGTTTGACATGGCGGACGGAGTCGAATCTTCTCTTCAGGGCTTGTTGCACCTCTGGTGGAGCCCCGCCCGACAGCGTCTTGGTCACGACAGCTCCCCCTGTCGATAGAACCCCTTCAGCAAAACAAAAAACCGCCTCGGCCAAAGCCATGGTGCGACGATGATCGGTCTGTTGGTGTCCGACCATAGGCGCGGCCATATCTGACAGGATGACATCAGCTCTTCTTCCAAGGATTGATGTCAATCGGGTATCGGCATCATCGGCTAAAAAATCCATTTGAACTATTTCGGCACCTGGCACTGGTTCGGTGGACAAAAGATCGACTCCCACAACCCGACCGACAGGCCTCGCTGATTGATCATTCAACGCATTGACCGCCGCGACCGCGACTTGGCACCATCCACCCGGTGCACAACCCAAATCCAGAACAGTCAGACCGGGTCGCAACAATCGGAATTTTTCGTCGATTTCGAGTAATTTGAAAGCGGCGCGGGAGCGCCAACCCTCGCGGCGTGCTCGTCTCACATAGGGATCATTCAACTGTCGCTCTAACCAGCGGGTTGAGCCGGTTTTTCTTCCCCTTGCGGTCTTGACGCGAACTCTCAATGCGCGCTCACCGCGACCTGATTTTTTTGTTTTCTTCATTCGACGCCATTTTGGTCATCAGACATTAGATCATAAAATGCCGCTTTCCTCGCCCTTTCAAGGACTTAGGTATGATCAATGAGAGGGTTAATCCTTTTGGGGCTCACCGTCACTCACCTCAAACTCACGTGTCACTTTCTGAATTAAGGGCATAAGATTATTCATTTCTGGCCCTTGTGCGCGGCCTGTTAAGGCTTTGCGAAGCGGCATGTAGAGGCCTTTGCCCTTGCGGCTCGTCGCGTGACTGACCAATTTTGTCCATTGGCTCCATGTCTCTTGATCATAGGGGGGAGATTTCAAGAGTGAGAAGGCTTGCCGCACAAAATCTAAATCATCCTTACTAACGAGAGGCACCGCGCCATCGCGCAGAATTTTCCACCAATCGTGCAAGTCCTTGCGCTGATTGAGATTGGCGCGCAGGGTGTGCCAAAAATTTTGTGCCAGATGTGCCGGAATTTTGTATTCCTCCAACAAATCCTTGATGGCCGAAAAGGGCATTTGCGCGAGGCATTGGGAAGTCAGGTCATTGAGATCACTTTCGTTAAATTTGACAGGGGCTGTGCTGAAGTTGGGGAGATCAAAATAACTAGCGAGGTCTTCAAGATTTGAGCCCATTTTGAGATCCTGCCGAGAACCTGAAAATGTCAACAGGGATAGCAAAGCCATGGGTTCTATTCCTTGTTCACGAAGATCACGAATGGACAAGGCGCCTAATCTCTTGGCCAGCGGCTCACCCCTTGGCCCCGTCAAGAGCGAATGGTGCACGAATCTCGGATGCGGATGATTGAGTTGGCTCATCAACTGAATTTGAACCGCCGTGTTGGTGATATGGTCGGCCCCCCGAACGACATCTGTAATACCCATTTCCACATCATCAACGACCGAAGCCAGTGTGTAGAGACAAAGCCCATCGGCACGAATAAGAACCGGATCCGAAAGACTTGAGGTGTCAATTGATATTGCCCCTTGAATCCCATCTACCCAATTGATGCGTTGCCCGTTCAGCATATAACGCCAGTAACCGGGAGTTTGAGAGCGCCTCTTCTCTCTTTCATCCTCCGTCAACGCCAGAGCGCCGCGATCGTAAATCGGCGGTTTGCCCATGTTGAGGAGGGTTTTTCGGCGTAAGGCCAGTTCACTTTGAGTCTCGAAACACTCATATAATTGACCTTTTTGGCGCAGTTTTTCCGCCGCCTCACGGTAGAGTTCTAACCGCTTTGATTGACGCTCCACGCGCGTCCAGTGTATGCCCAACCATTCCAAATCAAATTGGATGGAATCGATGAATTCCTGCTTTGAACGCTCAGTGTCGGTATCATCTAAACGCAAAATAAAAGTGCCTTGAGATTTCAAAGCGAGTAGAAAATTAAATAGGGCTGTCCGCAAATTACCAACATGAAGGTGACCGGTTGGGGACGGGGCAAATCGGGTCTTTATCATTCAGTTCCTAACTTTCATTGAGCCTATGCCAACCCAAGGACATTCCTAGAATGGGTCGAACTTTCTGACAAGTCATCCCTCACCCGAGTGAGAAAATAAGGCCAAGAATCGGACAAGTTGACAAGGGTACAATTTTTCATATATCCCTTGTAATATATTGATTATGCGTGAAATAGTCGGTCCTTAAAATGAAATTTAATGACGGCTGTCTCGCCATTGGTTGACGATCGGATAGCGTCGGTCAAGCCATAAAGCTCGCTTTGTAAGTTTCACTCCTGGCGGTGACTGGAATCGCTTGTGCTCGGAGCCATAGATTAGCCGTTCCACTTTTGTCACCATCTTGAGATTAAAACCCGCTTCTCTGACTTCCTCAACTGATTTGTCTTGGTCAATCAGAAGTTCAAGGATCTCATCGAGGACATCGTATGGGGGCAGACTGTCAGTATCACGTTGATTCGGGCGCAATTCGGCTGATGGAGGCTTTTTGAGAATTTGATCGGGAACACAAATTCCTGTCACTCCTTTCATCCACGGCCGATGATTTTGATTTCGCCATCGACAGGTTTCAAAGACTCGCGTTTTGTATAAATCCTTGATCGGATTATAGGCACCGGCCATATCCCCATATATCGTCGAATAACCGACAGCCGCTTCCGATTTGTTGCTTGTTGCCAACAACAATTGATTGAATTGATTGGAGATGGCCATCAACAGAACGGCTCTGAGCCTTGATTGAATATTCTCTTGGGTCACGGCCAAGAGGTTCTCTGAAAATGTCTCGGCAAGCTCAGATTCGACGTGAGTATGGAGCCGGTCAATCCTCAACGTATCAAATCGGCAACCCAAATTGGCCGCGAGATGGGCCGCATCGCGACGCGATTCCTGCGATGTAAATTGCGATGGCAACATCACACAATGAACATTTTCACCGCCGAGCGCGTCGGTCGCGATGGCCGCTACGAGGGCGCTGTCAACACCTCCCGAAAGTCCAACAACGGCACGCGAGAAACCATTCTTGCCCAAAAAATCACGTACCCCCTCAACCATCGCTTGATAGTCCTGCTCCCAATCATCGGGCAGGATATTGAGTGAGCCTTTATCGGCCTTCCAAATCTCAGCCTCTCGCTCAAAACGAACTGTTTCAACGATGTCATCAAAAACCGGCAACTGAACCCTGAGGGCACCATCAGAATTAAGAACAAATGACCCTCCATCAAAAACTTGGTCATCTTGCCCCCCGACCATATTGAGGTAGGCCAACGGGCGTTGGGTCTCAATGACCCGTCCCACCATCTGCATCACACGATCGTCCATTTTGCCCCGATAGTAAGGAGAGCCATTCACCACCAAGAAAATGTCAGCACCCGACTCCGCCTGCGCTTCACAAACATCTGGCGACCAAGCATCCTGACAGATGGCGAGGCCGATACGCGCCGCTCCAATCTGCACAGGGCCTGAAATCTGTGCGGGCTCGAATTGTCGCATTTCATCAAACACTTCGGTATTCGGTAGCTGATGTTTTTGGATTTCGGCCCTAATCTTGCCGTGCTGCACAAAAAAATAGGCGTTGTGCAGTTTTCCGTCAACAATACTCGGAGCACCGAACCCAAGCATTGGCCCATTTTGGCAGGAAGCGGCGATTTGTTCGACACGATGGCGGCAGGCTTCAACAAAGGCGGGTTTTAGCACCAAGTCTTGGACCGGATAACCCGACAGAAAAAGTTCAGGAAACGCTACAAGATCGGGTGAGTGATGCTTGGCTTGGTGCCATTCAGCTATAATAGTGTCAGCATTCTTGTCGAGTGCCCCAACAGTCGGACCTTTTTGTACAAGAGTGAGATTAAATGACTCCGTCAAGCCCAACCTCCTTCAATCCCTCAGGAGTGACAAAAAATTCGGGCCCTTTATTGTTACGCCGTTCACAAAAACCCTTATCAATATTGCGGTTCAGACTATCGGATGCGTTGTTGAGCTTTGGCAGTTTCGACTCTCTCAATGCATGAGCGACGGCCGTTGTTGTGAGTCTTCCCGACTGATGAACCTGCAGCCATGCCGCGGCCGCCAAGAAACGGCTGACTTGAGTGTCTTCGGATTGCCGAGAAACGAAGGTCTTCAAACTCTCTTGACCGTCAACCCCATCGGGAATCGAAACATCTTCAGCCATATCTCTGACCTGCTCGCCGATATCAGACACCAGTTTTGGAAGCACATGTTCAAGAAAATCTTCAGACCCTTCGGATGTGATTATGACCTTTCCACACTTAAACCGAAAATAAGCCATTGATTCTCTGCCTTTTATGTCTGCGGACTTATTGATGCTGGTCATTGAGAGACACCAACGAGGAATGACAACTCATGATATCGCCGCCAACTGACACATTAACTTCCGACATTTGCAAAGTCATCATGTGATTGCAAGTGCCACTCACCAGACTCTGGTCTCATAGATCATTCGTCTTACGTCTCTTAGTAAGTTTATTCGATATCGATGTCTTGTGTTAAATGTCGAGACCCATCGAAAAAACTCATTTGAGCCCTCCCAACGGAACACTTCCAAAATTCGATTGTTGTCACTATGATATTGATGCCATTTTGGTAACATGGAGATGGTAAAATTGACGAATAGAAAAGTGACCTATAAGTGCCGCATGGCTTTATCGCTGATGGTTTTGGTCGGTGGATTCTATGCCGCTCATGCCTCTGAAACGCCGGCGGTCCTACCCTTCTATTCCGGTGATTTTGAGAATGGTCAGTTGCATGGCATGGGAGCTATTCAACTTCCTAGTGGTTTTTCCTACCAAGGAGAATGGGATACCGGCGTGCCGAACGGCATCGGTAAGGCGACATTTCCTGACGGAAGCACCTATCAAGGTGAATTTGTTGATGGCATGGCGGACGGAGTCGGGATCATCGTTTTTGTAGATGGCCTCTCATACGTGGGAGAATGGAAGTCCAATCGATTTGAGGGTGAAGGGATATTGAACTATCCCGACGGCACACAATATTCGGGTATGTTTCTGGATGGCAAGAGTCATGGATCGGGGCAACTGCGTCGGCCTTCCGGGTACCAGTATCAAGGGCTTTGGAAGGAGGGAAAGCCGCATGGCAAGGGCCAGGTAACCTTGTCAGACAAAACGGTCTTTTTGGGTCAGTTTTTTGATGGTTCAGTGACCGGGCTCGGACAACTCACTCGTGGCGATGGATTGGTCATGACGGGTGAGTGGGAAAATGGGCAGTTCACAGGCATTGGCCAGTATTCAGCACCCGACGATACAAGTTGCGAAGGGTCATTTGTCAACGGTTGGTTAAACGGTCAGGGTCAATGTGTCACGAGGCAAGGGCACCGTTTAGCTGGACATTGGCGGCGCGGAGAATTGTTCGGTCATGGCGAGGCAAAATTTGCTGATGGCTCAACTTATCGGGGCGAGTTTGAGTCGTCTGTGATGAACGGTGTGGGAACGCTCCTTCAAGCCGATGGTATCAAGTATGAGGGGCAATGGGCAGAAGGATTGTTCCATGGTCAAGGGATTCTCAAAAAACCTGATGGCGAGAGTTTTGAGGGCGAATTTGTCAATGGGTTGCGGCATGGTATGGGCCGTTTGAACGCGGCCGATGGGTCATATTTTGAAGCCACGTGGGTTGAAAACCAAATCAGCGGTCAGGGCTATGCCCGACTCTCAAATGGCAGCGAGTATTCGGGTGGATTTTCTCATTCCTTGTTTGATGGATGGGGTCGACTCACGTTACCCAACGGTTATGTCTACGAAGGCCAATGGGAAAAAGGAGTCAAACAAGGTTTCGGAATCGAGACTTTTCCTGATGGGAAAATCTTTGATGGTTTGTTCAGGGACGGACAACGTAATGGGCAAGGTTCACTTAAGGGCGCGGACGGCTATTTCTACTTTGGTGATTGGCTTGATGGAATTGCCAATGGAAAAGGTACGGCTCACTACGCCAATGGCGATGTCTATGTCGGTGAATTTAAGCATGGTAAGCCTTTTGGAAAAGGCGTCATCACCTTCGCCAATGGAGATGTTAGAGAACTATTGAACTGAATCGGCTTACCCGCTTGCCAATATTAGGACGAGACTAGAAAGACTCCCCCTTCATTTGAGACACCTTGCGGCGAATGGCAATACTTTCTGGCACTGCGTTTTGCTCTAATCAAATACTTGCCTACATTTCTGATACTTATTTCGTCGCTCATCAAACCCATTGATGCATTGATTTTGTGCCTAAAAAATGAACCCGAGCAGGCTTGGTCTGACTGGCCGGCAAGGTCAGTCAACACACTCTTCTCATCGGCACAAGTTTGACTGAAACGCCTAGTTTGCTGTCAGCCCCACATCCCAAGCTGTATTGCCAGAGCCCGCGAAGGCTCCATTCAAATCGGCGTGAATACTCATATTATCTCGCTGCCATCGCGCGTCCACGCCCGCCAAAAAGTGGTTCCGATTGATGTTCGAGCGAAGCGTACCCCCCGAGACTAGCGCCGCCGTTTCTTGCCCCTTCAACACTTTCTCAAATCCAAGACCACCTACAAGGCTGAGCCCCTTCGTGCCCACCACACCCGGGCGCGTGACAAAAGACACTCGAAGCCCCGCCGCCTTCTCGGTATCCGTTTGCCTAGCCACTCGCGTGCCCACATGATCCGTATAACCATCTTGCCCACTTCTCGTTACCCGAAACCAAACCCGTGCGGCCTTGACCTCCACTTGAGCCAAAAAACCCCGTGAGCATTCTGATTATCCATTGTTACAGGAGCCGAACCCAGACTATCAATATTGATATCACCGCCGCTTTCTAAACCTGAATTTGTGCCATATCCTCCCCAAGAATAATGGCCTTTTTCCACGATAGAATCGTCAATTTTAATTTTGATTACGCCTCGGTTTCCCTCACCTGAAATTTCAGCCTTGAATCCGTGCGATCTTGTATATGACTGAGTGATTATCAATTTATTCGTTAGATTGATCGAAATAGCGCCGTCTGACTCTGTAGGGATGCCTTGAATGGCCGATGCAGTGTCAGATTTAGACTCTTCAATTTATTCCTTGAGGTTAATCTTGATATTTTCAGTGTTATGACTATCAACCACCGAATTTGAAGGAACGTCAGAGGGAGAGTGAATGGCCACAAATCACTGTGGACTAGGCCTCCGTATCGCTGACCATGCATAGAAGACCTGCGGTCGTGATTATGACTTATCGTACTGGGGGCAAATGCGACTCGTCTCCCATGATATCATTGGAATTTCAAATATTTTGCTCGTTTTGAACAACGAGTTAACTCGATATCAATTCTAAAAATTTGATCGTCAATGCATCTCTATGTTCCCTCAAGGGATCAAATTTAATTGTGATATTGTTTTTGCTTGAATTTGCGATTTTAATTTGATATCATGTTGCCTCAGGAGAGATTAAAGTGATTCCTCATTCGTTCAGCCTCAATATGATACTGGCCTGTCTGTCCCTGTCTGGACAGGCTCTACGACTCCTTACGCGCCTCTGAGCGTACCAGGTTTTGGTGCGACCGCTCAGAGGCTAGCACCAAACTCATTCTCAAAAACTTCGACAGTGGATAAAGACCATGAAAAATCAGCAGTCAAATCAGGATCGGGTCCTGATTTTTGATACAACGTTGCGGGACGGTGAACAATCTCCCGGCGCGACCATGACTTTGAAGCACAAACTTGAGATTTCTCGACAACTAGATGACATGGGCGTCGACATTATTGAAGCGGGTTTTCCCAACGCGTCACCGGGTGATTTTGAAGCCGTCCACGAGGTCGCTTCAGTGGTCAAAAACGCGGTGGTTTGTGGTTTGGCTCGAGCCGTCATCTCCGATGTTGACCGCGCCGGCGAAGCCCTAAAAAATGCCTATCGGCCCCGCATTCATACCTTTATCGCCACCTCGCCAATTCATATGAAGCACAAGCTCAAAATGAGATCAGACGAAGTTCTGGACGCGATTGAAGCGACGGTAAAACGAGCCCGAAAATTTACCGACAATGTTCAATGGTCGCCTGAAGATGGCACACGCAGTGATCACGACTTCCTTTGTCGAGCTGTCGAAACCGCACTAAAGGCAGGAGCGACAACGATCAATATTCCTGACACGGTCGGCTATAGGATTCCAACCGAATGCGCCGACTTGATCCGCATGTTGAGAGAGCGGGTACCAGGGATTGGTAAAGCGGTTATCTCAACTCATTGTCATAACGATTTGGGTATGGCGGTGGCAAACTCCCTCGCCGCTGTCAAGGCCGGGGCGCGGCAAATTGAGTGTACCATCAACGGCCTTGGCGAGCGAGCGGGGAATGCGGCTTTAGAGGAAGTGGTGATGGCGATGCAAGTGCGCCAAGATGTGTTGCCGTTCACCAACAGAATCAATAGCACAAAACTCACTCACGTCTCGCGCCTCGTCTCTGAAGCCACGCAATTTCCAGTTCAGTACAATAAGGCCATTGTCGGAAAAAATGCCTTCGCACACGAAGCCGGCATTCATCAAGATGGCATGATCAAGAATGCCGGAACCTATGAAATTATGCGACCTGAAGACGTGGGACTTGCCAAAACATCTTTGATCATGGGAAAGCATTCGGGTCGCGCCGCGTTACGAGAGAAATTGACGGAGTTGGGCTACACCATCGGTGACAATCGATTAAATGCCGTCTTTGCCAAATACAAAATACTCGCTGACAAAAAGCGTGAAGTCTTTGAAGACGACATGATTGCTCTGATGCAGTCCACCGCCACAGATGAATCTAATGATTATCTTAAACTACAATCACTGTCGGTCACGTGCGGCACACTCGAGACATCGGTGGCTCGGATCAAGTTAATGGCGGGCGATATCGAACACGAGGTGAGAGCAGATGGAGACGGGCCTCTTGACGCGGCGTTCAGTGCCATCAAACAGGTTTTTCCCCACCATGCTCGCCTCGTCCGCTACCAAGTCAACGCGGTCACTGAAGGTACCGACGCGCAAGCGACAGCAAGTATTCGTTTGTCCGAAAATGACCATATTGTGGTGGGACAAGCCTCCGATACCGACACGATTACAGCCTCCGTCTTGGCTTACGTGAATGCCTTGAATAATCTGGCCATCCGACGACAAAAAAAATGTCCACAATCCGCTGAATATACAGAAGATATCGAGCCATCCGGCTCCCTTCGTGCCGTCTAATCCGGCGCCGCGAGCTCGGTTGGCTCTCCCTTAGCTTAGGAGATAAGTCATCGTTAAAACATTTTCAGCGACTCGACGCTGAATCGTCGAGGGTTTGGTCACCGTCATTCATTGACTGAATAAGAAGGCACCGCTTCTCGTCGATTAAATTTGGAATTTCCTTTACTTGCCCATCTTTTGCTGACAATAGGGTTGAAAAATGGCGTCTCAGGACGCCGTTGGGGCAGAGTCAAAAAACCTTTTGGTGTGTCATGCTATCCTTTCTCGCCGGTATGTGGCGGTCTGATATTGCGATTGACCTTGGGACCGCAAATACATTGGTATTTGTGAAAGGTGAAGGTATCGTTATTGAAGAACCGTCCGTTGTCGCCTACGAGGTGAGAGATGGGAAGAAAATGGTTTATGCTGTCGGCGAGAAGGCCAAACCTATCCTCGGTCGAACCAATATTCACACTCACGGACGAATTGAGGCCATACGCCCCATGCGAGACGGTGTGATTGCCGATTTTGAAGTCGCGCAGGAGATGATCAAACACTTTTTTCGACAAGTGACGTCTCCTTTCACTTTCACAAAACCCCGTGTCATTGTGTGCGTTCCATTTGGCTCCACAACGGTTGAGAGACGTACCATTCGCGAGTCTGTTCTCTCCGCCGGCGCGAGCCGGGTGGGACTGATTTCTGAACCAATCGCTGCGGCCATCGGTTCAGGCATCTGTATCAATGAGTCGAATGGGAGCATGGTCGTCGATATCGGTGGTGGCACGACGGATATTGCGGCCATTTCGGCGGGTGGAATCATCAATGCCAAATCAATCAATTGTGCTGGTGACACCATGGATCAAGCCATTATTGACTACATGCGTGAAGAGCATGAGTTGACCATTGGCACGCACACCGCAGAACAGATTAAAAATGTGCTCGGTACTGCCATGCCACCGAAAGACGGAGAGGGTGAGAGTTTGAATGTCCGGGGGTTGGCCAAACTGCAAGGAACTCCCGCCGAAGTGGAACTGAATCAATTTCACGTCGCAAAGGCATTATCGGCCGCTATCACAGACATCGCAAGAGCCGTTGCGGCTGTCGTACAGCAGACCCCGCCCGAGATATCGAATGATATTTCCTCAACTGGAATTGTGTTGACAGGTGGCGGCGCAAAAATCCAGGAACTGGACACCGTGATCCGTAAACGTGTCAACCTCCCAGTCGTCACCGCCGATGACCCGCTTCGCTGTGTCGCGGCCGGGACTGGACAAGCGCTTGATCTTGGAATTGAGCTCTCACACATCATTGATTACACGAGTTGAATTTCATTAAGGACATCCCAAGACAATGGATGGTCGATCGGAGACATTCTCAGAACAGCAAAAGTTGATCGTCCAAGTTCGGCGCATTTTCTTTGGGTTGGCCATCTTCGGGTTGGTGTCACTCTTTATTGTTTGGCAGGTTCAGAATGAGCGAATGGAGCGAGTGCGCGCCACAATCATTGGATCAATCATGCCGGTTATTGAATGGGGTGGAAAACCGCTCACTTATGCTGCTGATGTCGGCACATTTATCGGCACACATTTGTCATTGGCCGAGCGAATAGAGGAATTGCAAAAAGAGACGGCCCAATTGACTGTGTGGCGGGAGCGAGCACGAATTCTTGAACAAGAGAACGCTCGCCTGCGAGATATACTCAACACCTCAAAAAACGTCACTTCGTTCGTGGTCTCGGCCCAAGTCATCGCCGATACGAATTCCCAGTTCCGGTTCTCGGCCCTCTTAGATGTCGGCTCAGAGAATGGAATCAGCGACGGATGGGCGGTCATGGACGGCAATGCTTTGGCGGGTCGAATTTCGGGAGTGGCCCGCAAAACGGCGCGCGTTGTCTTGCTTATTGATCCTAGCAGCCAGGTCCCCGTCAAAATAGTCGGACAAAATTCGCGGGGCATCACAATTGGCGATGGAACAGGGCAACCTCAACTGAAATTTGCCTCGGCGGCGAGTCTTATTCCGGGCAATAGGGTTGTCACTTCTGGTGACGGTGGAGTCTTTCCCCCCGACATTTTGATTGGAAATTTGGTTATCGGACAAGACCAAATACCCCGTGTCCGTCTGCAGGCCGATGTGTTGAAACTTGACTATGTGACGCTTCGTCAACCGGATGAACGAGAGGCCCCGCCCGCCGCAGACGGTGGAATTGTATCCACCTCTATACAAGGTCCTAAGGAGCCTTAAGATCGGGTGGAAAAAACGGCTAAAGATTGGCGATTTCGTTTGCTTTTTGCTCTTGCCCTTTTCTTCATCGTGGCCAGCATCGCGGCACCCGTCTCACTCCTCCCCGAAATCATTCCATCGCCTGATTTGATCTACTGTTTGGCAATTTGCTGGCTCATTCGACGGCCCAGATATGTCCTATCGTTTACTGTCATTTCCGCCACACTGCTTTGTGAACTTCTGATTCTCAATTCACCCGGGCTTTGGAGCGCCATCATGCTCCTCTTGTGCGAATATTTTCGCCTCAACTCGGAACGGATAAGTCGGCTTCCATTCTGGCTGGAATGGGGTGTCGCCGCATTCTTTTTTGCTATCGCCCAGCTCAGCTATCATGTTATTCTTAACATCATTTTCCTGCCGGCCGCACCGCTGCGCGCCATAGTTTTGCATTCCGCGATGACTGCCCTCTGTTATCCAATGGTGGTGCTGGTCACCACCTTCGTCTTTCGGGTGACCAAACCTAGCCTTAAAGAGGTCATCTTATTTCACACAAAAGCAAATGAGCGTAAAATTTAATGTATACTTGGTTACCAGAAGATAAATTCGGACGTCACCAATTGAACCGCAGGGCCTTGGTCTTGGGCATCGCTCAAGGCACCATATTTTCGGTGATTATTGGGAGACTTCGCTACCTGCAGGTCACAGAATCAGAAAAGTTGGCGGGATTGGCCGATCTGAATCGGATCAATTTGAGAGTCATTATCCCAGAACGCGGTTTGATTTATGACCGCAACGGCACTTTGCTCGCCGAGAATCAAAAACTCTTCAGAATCATATTGGTTCAAGAAGAAACGAACGACCCTAACCTTACCATTGATCAACTCGGACAAATCTTGCCTCTCACGCCGAAGCAGAAATTAGCGGCGCTCGAAAAAATCCATGACAGCCGACAGGATGTCCCTGTGGTTATCGTTGAGGAAGCGAGTTGGGAGCAAATTGCCCGTGTCTCGGCAAATGCGCCTGCTCTACCGGGCGTGAGAGCTGAGGTTGGAGAACGACGCCACTATCCCATGGGATCAAATGCGGTGCATGTGATTGGTTATGTGGGAAAAGTCAGTTCAGAAGACTTGGTCACGCCAAAAGTTCGTGACCCGTTGCTTCAAGTCCCTGACTTCCGAGTTGGACGGTCCGGTATTGAAAAAAGTCTCGATCACGTACTGAGAGGCCGCGCCGGCAATCAACGAATTGAAGTCAATGCATACGGTCGAGTGATGCGGGAATTGGGCAGCATAGGTGCGCAACATGGAACGAACCAGCAACTGACAATCGACAGCTCCCAACAACAATTTGCCATGGCACGTCTCGGTGATCATCGCGCCTCAGCCGTCGTCATGAATATCAAAACGGGTGATGTCATCTCCCTTGCGTCCACTCCCGCCTTCGACCCCAACCCCTTCGTATCGGGTATTACACAAGTTGAATTTGACCAGATTCGCAATGATCAAGGCAAACCGATGTTTAACCGTTCGATTCAAGGCACCTACCCTCCCGGCTCAACGTTCAAAATGATCACCGCCCTCGCGGCGCTTGAAGAAGGTTTGATTGCCCCCGACGAAGAAGTGAATTGTCAGGGGTCAATTGACATCAGCGGCAGGAACTTCCATTGCTGGAAGTTCGGTGGACATGGCAATATCGACCTTCACTCGAGTCTGCGCGAATCTTGTGATGTTTACTACTACAATCTCGCTGAAAGGGTTCCACTCGAAAAACTTGCCGCGGTGGCGCGTCGATTTGGTCTAGGCGTCAGACCTGAACTTCCCATGGCGGGTATTGAAAAGGGATATTTTCCGACACGAGAGAGCAAGTTGGAAATTCATAACCGGCCTTGGAGTATTGGCGATATGCTCAATACCAGTATTGGCCAAGGAGACGTGTTGGCGACCGCTCTTCAGTTGACGATCATGACGGCTAGGTTGGCTTCCGGCCTCAATGTTCAGCCACGATTAGTGCTATCAGAAAACGGCAAACAGGCATCCTTTCGGCCGTTTTCATCCATTGGAATTTCAGAATCGAGTCTTGAACTTGTTCGCAACGGGATGAACGCCGCGGTCAACCACGTGACGGGAACCGCGTTTCGGTCACGAACGGCTGACGAATCTTTCCTCATCGCTGGCAAAACAGGCACGAGCCAAGTTAGAACCATCTCACAAAGAGAGAGGGAAACTGGACTTATTTCCAATGAAGACTTGCCCCTTAATCAGCGCGACCATGCTTTGTTTTGCTGTTACGCGCCCATTGGGAATCCTGTTTTTGCCACCGCCGTCATTGTCGAAAATGGTGGCACTGGGTCAATTGTGGCGGCCCCCATCGCCCGCGACCTCTTGATGCGGGCACACTACGGTGGAGTCCCAAGTTTACGCATGTACCCGCCTGAGGAACGGGATGAAGTCAAACGTATTTTTCTTAATCTAAATCTTCCTCTATCGCCGAAAATCACTCCTCAAGAGAATCGTCCAACGGTTTCGCTTAAAGCATGAATACGTCCCTCATCAGCGATTCTGTGAATCCCCGGCTGGCGCAAAAAATATCAAATTTTAGTTGGCCGTTATTGGCACTCGTTGCGATCTTATCTGGTATCGGTGTCCTTGCTCTCTACTCAGTCGCCGGTGGGGCCATGGAGCCTTGGGCTCTCACGCAATTTTATCGCTTATGCGCTGGTTTTTCTCTGATGCTCGTGGTCGCCCTCATCCCTCTCCGCTTCTGGTATTTTTGTGTGGTGCCAATCTTTTTCTTTGCCATAATTCTCTTGGCACTGAGCTTGATCTACGGGGTATCTGTCAAGGGCGCGCAGCGGTGGTTGGAATTTGGCCCCCTGCGAATTCAACCTTCTGAAATGGTTAAACTCGCACTGGTCATGGCTCTTGCCGCCTATTATCAAAATCTCGACAACAAAAATATCTCTCGCCTTCTTTATGTCATGATACCGGCTT
The DNA here is from genome assembly GCA_022824005.1 of Paracoccaceae bacterium. Lineage (GTDB taxonomy): Bacteria > Pseudomonadota > Alphaproteobacteria > Rhodobacterales > Rhodobacteraceae > JAPOXR01. Next base: position 8,943 of record JAJEBG010000051.1, on the reverse strand, counting down.
TAATTGTCGCCGTCCCGTCCCTTCTGGTGGCCATGCAGCCCGATCTCGGCACCGCCATTTTGATCGTAACGGGAGGCAGTATCATGATGTTTCTCTCAGGAATCCACCTCGCCTATTTTGGCGCATTGTTGGTGATTCTTGTGATCAGTTTGGCACTCATCTTTATCAGTCGAGGGACATCATGGCAGATGTTGAGCGACTATCAGTTCAATCGCGTTGATACCTTTCTCAATCCATCGATTGATCCCTTTGGCACGGGTTACCACATCACTCAATCAAAAATCGCCATAGGTTCAGGCGGTCTGGAAGGACGAGGATTCTTGCAAGGCACTCAGAGTCAACTCAACTTCTTACCGGAAAAACACACCGACTTCGTTTTCACCACATTGGCAGAAGAGTTTGGCCTCATCTGGTGCGTCATTCTACTCGGATTCTACGCCGCCATCATTTTTTATTGCACCATGTCGGCTCTTCGGTCCAACAATCGCTTCGGTTCGTTGCTCGCGCTCGGTGTAGGGAGCACGTTATTTCTCAATGTGGCGGCCAATGTGGCCATGATTTCGGGATTGATTCCCGTCGTTGGCGTGCCGCTCCCCTTAATTTCCTATGGGGGTTCATCGCTGATGGTCATAATGTTTGGATTTGGCCTCGTCCAATGCGTCAATGTCCATTCTAGAAAGGGTTAATGTGATGCCCGTTCAAGTGTTGCTCTCCGTGCATTCCCGGCATGTTGCCAACTATTGCCGTCTTTTGAAGGATGAACTCGCATCACATAGTATTGAAACTGATATTCATATCGAAACCGACACACCGGCACTCATAGATTATATCATCTATTCACCCGATGGTCCTATTCACGACTTCACGCCTTTCACGCAATTGAAGGCCATTCTCAGTCTTTGGGCCGGTGTGGAAACTCTCGTGCGCAATCAAACCGTTCCTTGCCCTATCGTGCGAATGGTTGAATCGGGAATGCAAGAGGGAATGACTGAATGGGTGACCGGCCACGTGCTTCGCCATCATCTTGGCCTTGATGAAGTGCTTGATGGGCAAGACGGAGTCTGGCGTCAAAGGCAATTGATGCCACCCCTCGCGCGCGATCGGTGTGTCGCGGTCATGGGTCTAGGTGCCCTTGGCTCTCCCTGTGCCTTGTCACTGAGGACGCTGAATTTCAACGTGATCGGCTGGAGTCGCACAGCAAAAGAAATGGCCGGCATTGAATGCCGTCATGGCCAAGACGGTCTCTATTCGACCGTTGCCGACGCTGAAATCATTGTCTTGTTGCTGCCCCATACCTCGGCAACGGAAAATATTGTGAATTCAGACCTCTTGGCGAGATTTCGTCAAAATTCTGTTTTAATTAATTCAGGCCGAGGGGCTCTGATTGACGACAAAGCCCTCCTCGCCGCCCTTGACAGCGGTCATCTCAAACACGCCACGCTCGATGTCTTTCGCGAGGAACCTCTTCCTCTAGATCATCCATTCTGGAATCATCATGCGGTGACTGTGTCGCCACATATTGCCGCCGATACCCGTGCTCAATCGGCGATGTCGATGATTGGCGAGAACATAAATCGTGGCGAAAGGGGGCGGACTTTTCTTAATTTAGTTGATCGGACGCTGGGTTATTGACCCTTCCCAATTCCTCGATTTTATGGGACCTTCTTCTGTGCTCACTCTTGCCACCTCCGAAAAAGATTGGTATCCGATGCCGGTCTTTTCTCACAAGTTAATTCGCTGATGACCAAAATTTGGACCACTGTATCAGAATTTTCGCTCCTTTTATTGTCCGGGGCGATCATCGCATTGATATGGTGCAACCTATCGCCAACGACTTACATCCAAATTATTGATGGCGTTCTTTGGGAAAACTCGTTTGTCGGTTACAAGAAGGTGAGTGCGTCAGGTGATGTCACTTACAAACTCTCCTTTCACTATTTGGTCAATGACATTTTGATGGCGTTCTTCTTTGCTGTGGCGGGCAAAGAGGTGTGGGAAGCCCTCTGGCTTAAGAATGGTTCGCTACGGGGCAAAAAGGCGATGACTCCACTCCTCGCGGCCGGTGGGGGAATGATCGCTCCTATCATCGTCTATCTCGGCTTAGCATCGCTTTTCGGCTCGGAAACCTATTCCGCGGTAGCCAATGGTTGGGCCGTCCCCACCGCGACCGATATCGCATTCTCTTACCTGGTGGGTCGTATCATCTTTGGCAAGGGACATCCGGCTGTCAAATTTCTTCTTCTCGTCGCCATCGCCGATGACGCCGCCGGACTTCTCATCTTGGCCATTTTCTATCCGACTGGTGACTTGGCTCCCCAGTGGCTGCTGCTTTCGATCGCCGCGGTCGGCAGTGTTTATGTGATATTCAATTGGCTCCCTCTATGGCTTGATCGCCACAAATCTCACCGCCCCGCCGCTACTTTTGCTCGAAAAACCTTATCGTTTTGGCCTTATTTGTTGGCCGGTATCGTCTCTTATTTTGCCTTTCAGGAATCGGGCATTCATCCGGCGCTCAGTTTGGTTCCGGTGGTTGTTGCTATTCCACACGCCGATCGGGATTTTGGTCTATTTTCCGATAACGAAAAGTATCGCACTGATCTACTCAATGATATTGAACATCGGCTCGGTGCTCCCGTTGAAATCATTCTGTTTTTTTTCGGCCTCGCCAATGCTGGCGTTTTATTGTCAGCCATTGGGCTTCCCACCTTTTTCGTATTGGCGGGTCTCGTCGTCGGAAAGCCGGTTGGAATCTTGCTCTTTGGTTGGCTCGCCGCTTATCCGTTGAAGTTTGGAATGCCGCAGGGCATGACCACCGCAGATATTTTGATCGTCGGCTTTATAGCCGCGATTGGCTTCACCGTCTCCCTGTTTGTCGCCTCGGTCGCGTTTGAAGTGGGCCCAATTCAGGATGCGGCCAAAATGGGTGCATTGTTCAGTTTGGCTTCGGCCGCGATTGCCTTGGGCGTGGCACGCTTTTTTCCAATCAAAAAAATCCCCTGAATAACGACGCGATTCCAAAGTGGCCGCACGAGTCGGCTACCTCGAATAAAGAAGATGACCGCTCGCCATTGAGATTCAAAAAAGAGGGTGAGACGGCTCCTGTTGATCACAAAAACCTTGAATCGTGACGCGTTCATGCCCGGCGATCAAGACGAATCATGGCTCAATCGCATAGATTTGTTGCCTGAAACGGTGGCTTTGTTTAAGAGTTTTGGTCACGAAAGGTGAGAATACTCCGAATGGTCAACGATCAAGAAAATAAAGATGTCAGGGTAAAAGATGCCGTCATATCGGGGCGACGCCCCTTCACTCTCATCTCGGGGCCTTGCCAAATCGAAACGAGAGATCATGCGCTCGAGATGGCGAGCCGGCTCAAAGCCATAGCGGAGAGTGCGGGCGTTCAACAATTTGTGTTTAAGTCATCTTTCGACAAGGCCAATCGGACATCACTCGAAGGGAAAAGAGGGGTTGGCTTTGACAAAGGTTTGGCGATTCTCGAAGATGTCGGCCGCGTTGTGGGTTGTCCCACTTTGACCGACATTCACGATCCCGGCCACTGCGATGAAGCCGCCGAAGTGGTCGACATTTTGCAAATTCCGGCCTTTCTGTGTCGGCAAACAGATCTGCTCATCGCGGCTGGCCAAACCGGCTCGGCCATAAATATAAAGAAGGGCCAGTTCTTGGCCCCGCATGATATGGCCGAGGTCGCCAAGAAAGTGGCATCCACGGGAAATGAGCGCATTCTCCTTTGTGAACGGGGCTCGTCATTCGGTTACCATCAGCTGGTCACCGATATGCGCAGTTTACCGATTATGGCTTCCACGGGTTACCCAGTGGTGATTGATGGCACTCATTCGGTGCAACAGCCAAGCCAAAAAGGTACATCGTCAGGCGGCCAGCGGGAATTTGCTCCCATCATATGTCAGGCGGCGGTCGCCATTGGCGTGGCCGCTGTCTTCGTTGAATCTCATGATGACCCTGACAACGCGCCGAGCGATGGACCCAATATGATTCCGCTCCATGAGATGGCCTCACTCCTCACCAAACTGGTGGCTATTGATCAGGTCACAAAGTCATTTTCTGACGAATGAGTGAAACCGAAAACTCTGACTCCATTCTAGGCATGGATGAATGGGATTCAGTTGACTCGCCCATCATCGCGGCCAAAGGATTCCGAGAATATGATGGCCGCTGGTTGTTTCCACAGGATATCAATCTCTCCGGTGCCGTCATTCTTGGTCAAAGTTTGGGCCAACTCATGCATGAGGAGGCTTGCGCACCGGAGATTATTGTCGGCCATGACTATCGTCACTATGCTCAATCGGTCACTCAAGCCCTCATCTTGGGTCTAATCAATCGTGGGATCAACGTCGTTAATATTGGAACCGTTATTTCGCCTGTGGCCTACTTCAGCCGTGTTCATCTCAATATTGCGGCCGTCGCGATGGTCACGGCTTCACATAATCCAAACGGATGGACAGGACTAAAGGCGGGTCTTCGCCATCCTCTCACATTGAACCCTGCGCAGATGCAACGTCTTCGTGATATCGCTCTATCAATGCGTCCCGGAGAAAAAGTCAGGAAGGTCTCGGTCGGCCATTACCGACCTGTTAAAAGCATCACTCAGGCTTATACCGACGATCTATGTCGCGGCCATTCTCTCAAGCGGCCTATAAAAATCGTATGCGCAACGGGCAATGGCACCGCCGGCAAATTTGCCCCCGAAATTCTGCGGCGATTGGGCTGCGACGTCATCCCTTTACACACCGAACCAGATTGGCAATTTCCTCATTATAACCCCAACCCAGAATCGATTGAGATGTTGCAAGATATGGAGCGTGCGGTGAAAGAGAGTGGGGCCGCGATCGGCTTCGGTTTTGATGGCGACGGTGACCGATTAGGCGTGGTCGATAATCTCGGACGAATGGTCTCGTCAGACAAGATTGGCCTGTTACTGGCCCTGTCATTGGTCATGCGTGTGCGAGGAGCTAAATTCATTGTCGATATCAAGTCGACGGGATTGTTTGCCACCCATCCCACGCTCAAGGAATATGGAAGTCAGGTTGAGTATTGGAAAACCGGTCACAGCCATATGAAGTTGCGTCTTCTTGAGACCGCGGCCACCGCGGCCTTTGAAAAATCGGGACATTTCTATTTTGGTGACCCCATTGGTCGAGGCTATGATGATGCTTTAGTGGCGGCTTTGGAACTTTGCCGCGTTCTTGACGCGATGCCGCAATCCGCTTTGTCAGATCTCGTTGACGCCCTCCCCAAGAGTTGGGTGACACCCACCATGTCACCCTATTGCGATGATGAAAAAAAATACGACGTTGTCGCCAGTCTTTCTCTTCGTCTCCAAACTCTGGCCAAAACGGGAGGGACGCTCGGCGGTCAGAAAATCGTTGACGTATTGACAACAAACGGTGCCCGTTGTGTTCTCGCCAATGGCTCTTGGGGACTGGTGCGCGCCTCTTCGAATACCCCTAACCTCGTTGTCGTCTGTGAAAGCATGGCCAGCGAAGTTGAGATGCGCGCTATCTTCAATGATCTTGATGGCTTTATACGTCAGGAAAAAGCCGTGGGAGAATACGACCAACGCATTTGACAGTGATTTTCACCTCAAGATGAAATTCCAACCTCAACCCACCCCTTAATGAACGCCGGATAAGGCCCTGTCATCAAGTTATAGATTAAAATTGTGGTTGCAATTTTAGTGGTGGGAAATTACCTACAGGCTTGCTGCTGGGGCGTGGCCAAGTGGTAAGGCATCGGTTTTTGGTATCGTGTATCGTAGGTTCGAATCCTACCGCCCCAGCCATATTCTGATGATAAACCGCTTGATGGTCGACGGCCACGAAACCTTATGGTTGTGACTTGTCAAAGCCATGTATCGCCTATGACATGTCATATCGGGTGAGCCCGTCCATCATTTTGTCGATCTATATTAAGGCAAAAGGTTCATTAACCACTTAAAGGGTCGTTTTTCCTTAACTTAAACCTAAGTGAGCGGCGATGAGCCCGCTTCTTTCGAATATCTTATCCCGTCCTCCTCGCCGTTCACGCAAAGTCTATCATAGTTGCCGTGCCACTTTGTCTCACTGAAGATAATAGTCAGGAACCAAAGTCTGCGTCTCAAATGGGGGACGAATATAACCTTCTGAACTCGTGCGTTCAGGGAGTTCAATCGGTGGAGGTGTGACATCCTCGTAGTCGACCACTTCCAAGAAGTGGCGGATACAGTTTAAACGCGCCATCCTTTTGTTGTCAGCATTGACTACATACCAAGGTGAATGTTTGGTATCTGTATATTTGAACATTTCGTCTTTGGCCCGTGAATAGGCGACCCATCGGGAACGTGACTCCAGATCCATGGGCGATAGTTTCCACTGTTTTAGCGGCTCTTGGCGTCGGCTTTGGAACCTTTTCTCCTGTTCATCGTCGGAGACCGAAAACCAGTATTTGATGAGCATGATGCCAGAGCGCTGCAACATATTTTCAAATTCAGGACAGGAACGCATGAACTCTTGGTATTCGGCATCGCTACAGAAATTCATGACACGCTCAACACCGGCTCGATTATACCAACTTCGGTCAAATAAAGCGATCTCACCCGCCGATGGCAAATGGGGACAATATCTTTGGAAATACCATTGACTTTTTTCCCTTTCTGTCGGGGCCGGTAAAGCCACCACACGGCAAATGCGAGGGTTGAGATATTGGATAATCCGTTTGATGACACCCCCCTTTCCCGCCGCATCACGGCCTTCAAAAATCACCACAATTTTCAATCCTGATTGTTTGACCCATCCCTGCAATTTGACCAATTCACATTGAAGATTGAACAGTTCGGCTTCATAGGCTTTTTTACTTTCAATCCGTGTTGTCTCTAACGCCATGGTTGACTCTCCCTATCTTCTTCCTCCCCTCGGCCTTTTCTCTACAATATCACCATCACCAAGGCCGATGTCGAATTTCTTGTGGACAAAAAAAGCCCTACCAGCAAATTGCTCACAGGCAAACATCGTCAATCATAACCAAGACTAGCGCGCTGTCTCACTGTCATATAGGCTGACGTCAATGCACGACCACCATGTTGTGGTCCGTCATACGAACGCCACGTCTGATATCGATATCTCAGCGACTGGCTGTCACCTCAATTTCAACTTTCATCTCCGGCTTGGCAAAGCCAGAGACCACCATTAGAGTCGAGGCTGGGGGGGCCATCAGGTGACCAATCCACTCATCCCTCGCCTTCATGTAGGGATTGAGATCGGAACGATCCGTCACATAGGCACTGATTTTGACCACATTTTCAATGCCCAACCCCGCCTCACTCAAAATCGAATCGATATTGATAAAGCATTGAACGGCCTGTTCAAAAACCGTCTTTGGCAACGAACCATCGGGGGCGATTCCCAATTGTCCTGACAACAACAATAGTTGATTTGAGCAAGCCACGGCATGGGAATAATTGGCCAATGGCGTGTAGATTGTTGTAGGATTATAGGTCTTGTGCATACCCCATTGACTCCTGAAAATTGGTCTGGCGTTCTTTCACTCGATGAGCGGCTTGCAGATGTGACATCGTCAACTCAAAAAAGTAAAGACTTAATTGACACTCTGCTTCATCCCCGCCCGCAAACCCGATTGAATTTCAGCGTCATGGAATTGGCAAAATCAAGCGCCGAATCAGCCGGTTTTTGGCCTCATTGTGCCGAATGCATATGACATCAAACGCTTTTGCGTTGGTGGCCAATGCCAAAAAGATTCGATGCCTCTGGCCGATAATGGCAAACCGAGGGATTGGCAGAGAGTTTCCTGAAGGCCGGGGCCAATGTGATGATTGTGGCTTTAGAAGACGATGTCGCCGAGGCTTTGTCAGCGGAGTATGACCAAGAGGTACGTCATTTTGTCTGTGATATTGCCGATTTAGCTCAAGTCAAATCATTGCGTTCAGAGATTGACCGCATTGATGTGCTTGTCAATAACGCGGGGGTTTGAGTTTATCACCCCGATTAAGAATCCATCGGAGCGAGTGGACGACATAATTCGGCGCATCGTAGAAACCAATGTGATTGGAACATTTTTAGTCATCCGTCGCCTTCTTGACCGGATTCCCGATGACCGCCCCATTGTGAATACAGATTCCATTTGTGGAAAGACTGCGGTCACAGAATTCAGTGCCTATTGTGTCTCAAAACACGCTGTGATTGGATTGACCCGATCACTTGCCCGGCCTTCGCCCTTGGAGCCGGAACACCAGAAATCACTGGCCTGACCACAACCGAAGCTTTGGAACTCCTACGTGGTCTGCGGCAACGCGATTGTGTGGGTGCAGACATGATTGAAGGGTCTCCACCTTTTGATGTCGGAGCGCTGACATCCTTGACAGGCGCCACTATCATGTATGAACAGCTTCGTCTCTTGGCTGAAGCGTATAATGCGAGATGACCATTTCGATGCTCACTTGAAAGAGCAATGAATCGAACATTTGGTGGAACTCGGTAGAGATAACAACAAGAAACTGGCCGGCATCTACTCGTATGTCTAAAGCCGTCACGAGAATCTAATTCTACGTTCATTCGGCAAAGAGTATTCGCTTATGGGTAGCGGGTTCGGTGTGGCAAGGCGTTCAAGATCAGGGAAATGCATATTGTCCAGATTATGCCTTGGAGCCAATCACGTCTCGAAGACATGTCTTACTCTATAATTTCGCTAAAATAATGGGTTCAACTCAATCGCAAGCCATACCGCCTTGCCTGTTGAGACCTCTGAATCCTCACCGGATTTTTAAACTGTCTCTTCCATAATAAGCGAACAAAAAATAAGAAATCACCCGTTAGGCATTGGTAACTACGGCGTTTAAGTGCGATAATTACCGGGATAAAAGCTTAACCCAACGGGTGATTAGATGTTAAAGAGGAAAGTAAGACAGTCTCGCTT
>JAJEBG010000045.1 GCA_022824005.1 Paracoccaceae bacterium | reverse complement strand
CACCGCAGGCCGAGAACATGCGTGTTGATGTCTGGACCGACCTGGTGGCCGAGAATGAAGAGCAGAGCGTTGGGGCCGGTTTGACATGGTCGTGGTGATCGGCGACAGGGCGTATGACACCGACGCCATTCTTGACCTGATCCAGACGGCGGGAGCAACCGCAAACATTCCGTTGAGGTCGAGCCGGAAGTCGCCAAGGCCGCTTGATCGGGAGACCTACCACCGAAGCGCAACCTCGTCGAGCCACTCTTCGGCAAGATCAAGGAGTTCCGCAGGGTCGCCACGCGCTACGACAAGACCGCCCACAACTTCCTGTCAGCCGGTTCCCGCTCCGCCGGATCGCGAACCAATTATTTGAGTCCACAGCCTAGAAGGGGAGGGAGGACATATGACTGAAATACGTCATTAAATGACATTCAAACCGTTTTATTTGTTGAAGTACATAGGTCATCATGAACTCTCATCGGTAGGAAGGGATGAGTGACGTGAAAATCGCAAAGGCCACCCATTCTCAATCAATAACCACATCCACGTTGTTTGAAAAATCTAGGTGAGAGTTTTGCTGACACCATACACGCGGCTCGCGTGGCGCTCAATCTCCAATTCCTTGCAGTTGATTAACCCGCCATAGCAAATTATATGATCAGTTGGGTATTCGTGCCCGATGCCAAAAAGGAGGCTATAATTCTGTCACAAAATGCGTATGCCGTCGATTTGACGGAACGCGGGAAGCAAGCTGAAAGCATTCCTGCCAATAGACAAACTGAAATTCAGTTGGTTGACTTTATTCTTAATTCACTTCGTGGCGATAAAGCCGAAGACATCGTTCGTATCGACCTTGCCGGTAAATCGGATATGGCGGACCACATGGTGATCGCCTCAGGTCGCTCAACGAGACAGGTAATCTCTATAAGCGAGAAGTTAATTGAGCGGCTCAAACACCAGAGAGAGATTCAAGCCAGTGTGGAAGGCAAAGAGCACGGTGATTGGGTGTTGATTGATGCCGGTGACGCGATCATCCACATTTTCCGACCCGAGGTGCGGGATTTCTATCAACTTGAAAAGCTTTGGATGCCGAGCATCCACGACGGCGACAGCGAGTGAATGCAACTCAGTTTATTTGTCGCTGGAAAAGCGCGGCAAAGTCCCGAAAACGAACTCAGCATGAAGTTCTTGGGGAGAATCGAGCGCCAAGGGGGGCAAATCGGTTTCCGCCCCGTAGTGATGAAGGAATATGATCCCACCACGCCAACGCGATGGCTAGAGTTGGCGATCAAGCAGAGCCGATCACATTTGTGTGCTTTGGATGAGAGAGGTGAAATGCAAAGCAGCACCGACTTTGCCAATATGCTTGCAGAGTGGCGCGATGACGGTCTCAGCGAGGCGATTTTTCTGATCGGTGGGCCGAACGGAATCAATAGGTCAATCAAGGCACAGGCGGATCGGATTGTCTCATTTGGCCGAATGACGTTTCCACATATGATGGCGCGAGCAATGTTGACGGAACAATTGTATCGTGCGGTATCTATTCTGAGGGGCGATCCCTACCACAGGGAGTGAGCGGATTGAGACGACGGACCGTTTCGCTCTGTATCTTGGATGGCTGGGGTCTATCCGATTCCGCCGTCGGTAATGCGGTGGCGCAAGCACAAACACCTCATTTTGACTCGATATTTGACCAATGCCCATCATCCACGTTGATCACCCATGGCGAATCGGTGGGATTGCCATCTGGCAGCATTGGCAATTCTGAAGTGGGTCATCTCCATATCGGTGCGGGGCGGACCGTCGTGATGGATGTGCAACGCATCAACGCCGCTATCGCCGACCAATCCTTTCGAACGGAACCACCCCTCTGTGATTTTGTGCGAACCGTGCAGTCAAAAGGGGGGCGGATTCACGTCATGGGTTTGGTCACGGACATTGGCGTTCATGCACTCCTAAACCATCTCATCGCATCAGTTGAAGCGCTTGATGCTTTTGGACAACCGATCGTCGTGCATGCCTTCACTGATGGACGCGATTCAGCGCCCGGTCTGGCGGCAAAAAATCTGTTAAGATTGATCAGCAGTTTGCCCGCTGGCAGTCGCGTTGGCACCGTCAGTGGGCGCTATTACGCCATGGATAGGGATCAGCGATGGGAACGGGTGGAGCTCGCTTGGCGAGCCATTGCACAGGGGCAAGGACGTGAAGCGGATAATATTGAACATGTTTTGGAACGGGGCGAATCTGACGAATTTATAACCCCCACCGTTGTTGGGGGTTATCAGGGGCTCTGTCACGGAGATGGTGTATTCTTTGTCAATTTTCGTTCCGACCGGATGCGGCAACTTACGGCTTCGCTGGCCGACCCGAGTTTTGATTTTTTTGATGTCTCCGATCGTCCCCTTCTATCAGCGGCGTTGAGTATGACGCCTTATTTTGGTGAAGAAAAATCTTGGATTCAGCACGTGTATGCGCGTCCTGTCTTGTCGAACACGTTAGGGGAGTGGGTGGCGGCTCATAAGCGAACACAATTTCGTCTCGCAGAAACCGAAAAATATCCTCATGTCACGTATTTTTTGAATGGCGGAAAAGAACAAATCTTAATTGGAGAAAAGCGTTACATGGCATCGAGTCCGAAAGTCGCGACCTATGATCTTGCTCCTCAAATGGCGGCTTTAGAAGTGACTCAGAAATTTATTGAAGCCACTGAAGTGGGTTATGACTTGATCGTTGCCAATTTTGCCAACCCCGACATGGTAGGGCATACGGGAAGTCTCACCGCCGCGATCAAGGCCTGTGAAACCGTTGATTTGAGCCTCGGCCGGATTGTTAAAGCCGTAGAGGACAATGGTGGCGTGATGCTTGTGACGGCCGATCATGGTAATTGTGAAACAATGATAGATGTTGAGACGGGCGCGATGCATACCGCGCATACGACAAATCCAGTACCGGTGATATTGGTCGGCGGTGAGGAAGACGTTCGTTTGCAAGCAGGCACGCTGACCGATGTGGCCCCCACTATTCTTGACCTGATGGAAATTGAGCCGCCGCAAGTGATGACTGGACGGAGTTTGTTAACCCGTGGATGAATCGCACTTCAATGCAAGAACATGACTAGCAATCTGAGCTATTTGCCGATAAATGAAGCCATTAACTATCTGTCTCGGAGTCCCAATTGACAACCTCCGAGATACTTCACGGAATGCGCACAAAATGAAAAAAATAGTCCCTATCGCCCTTTTTGCCATTGCCATCGTATTCTCTGCCGTGTGGCTGAATCAGGATAGTCGAGCGCAGGAAGATAGTGACGAGATAAATATCTATCAGCTATTGGATTTGTTCACCGAGGCCTTTCAAATTGTACGAACCCAATATGTTGAAACAGTCGATTCAAAAGATCTGATTCAAGGAGCGGTTCAGGGGATGTTGCGTACTTTGGATCCCCATTCGGGCTACATGTCGCCTGAACAGATGGACCAATCGCAGGAGCAGATAAGCGGCCAGTTTGGTGGACTCGGAATCCAAGTGACGATGGAGAAAGGCTGGGTTAAAGTCATTTCACCTATTGATGATACGCCGGCGGCCAAGGCGGGAATGCAAGCAGGTGATTATATCACGGGGATAGACGGTGAAACGGTTCTTGGGCTGACGCTTGATGAAGCGGTGAAGAAAATGCGTGGCCCGGTTGGATCGGACATTGTTTTGACCGTTGAACGAGAGGAAGCCGACTCGCCACTCGAAGTCAAGATCACCCGTGCGGTCATCAATGTAGCCTCGGCGGAGGTGCGTTCTGAAATTGATGCCCTCGTCGTGCGGGTGAAAACATTCAACAGACAGACTCTCGGCAATATTAAAGAAGGTATAGCGACACAAATCGAAAACGCCGGAGGGATAGATGCATTCGACGGTGTGGTGCTTGATTTGAGAAACAATCCCGGGGGTCTTCTCGAAACGGCGGTTGAGGTCTCGGATGCGTTTCTTGATCAAGGAGACATTGTTTCGGTTCGAGGACGCGATGCCGAAAGTGCGGTCAATTATACCGCAAAGGTGGGTGATTTGGCTGAAGGTAAACCTATCGTGGTCTTGATCAACGGCGGCACAGCATCCGCTTCGGAGATTGTGGCGGGCGCCTTGCAGGATCATCAGCGAGCGGTTGTTGTTGGCACAAAGAGTTTTGGTAAAGGCTCTGTTCAGACTATTATCAATCTAGGGGCCCAAAAGGGCGGCGTACGTATTACGACGGCGCGCTATTATACACCGTCTGGCCGCTCCATTCAGGCTCAAGGGATCAATCCCGACATCTATTTTGATGTGCGGCCTCAAAAAGTTGAGGAGGCCAAAGAGGATGAGAGTGACACGCCTGACTTTATCTCTGAAGCCGATCTCAAGGGCAATCTGGAGAATGATAGTTTGATGAATCAAGAAAGTGATGAAAAAGAGACGTTAAAAAATCAGGAAACACTGGAAAAATTACGTCGAGAAGACCCGCAACTCGCCTATGCTTTAGACATGCTTTCTGCCATCCGTGTGCTCGAAAAAATCTGATCTTTGTGGTGACGTCAACTCCCTTCAAATCCCTTCCTTATCGACCTTGTGTGGGCATTGTTCTGGTCAATAGATTTGGTCACATTTTTGCTGGGCAACGAATCGACTCTGATGTGGATGCTTGGCAGATGCCGCAAGGTGGGATTGAATCCGGTGAAATTCCATTGACGGCCGCTTGGCGTGAACTTGGCGAGGAAACAGGCGTGAGTCGCGAAATGGCCAATGTGATCGCTGAACTGCCCAACTGGCTGACTTACGATTTGCCGCAAGAACTGATACCACGATTGTGGAATGGGAAGTTCCGTGGACAGCGCCAGAAATGGTTTCTGCTGCAATTTGACGGCGAGGACTCAAACATTGACATCGGCACCGAACAGGCAGAATTCTCAGATTGGAGATGGATGTCCGCAGACGAGATTATTGAGAAAGCCATCTCATTTAAGGCGGACACCTATCGCCAAGTGATGGGCCTTCTTGAAGGTCAGATTTTGGACATATCACAAAATACGAGCCAGCTTAACCTTTCCGACTGAGCGTATGGTAGCCAAATCCAGCCAAATTGATACTCGGTCTCTGGGCCTAGATGTCGCATCTAGCTTTGTCCGCTTGATCACTGGCCGAGAGAACCTTCATTATGGTTATTGGCATGATGGTGTCGAAGTTTGTGCCGCAAATCTGGGTCAAGCTCAGCAGGCCTACAGCAATAAAGTCAAAGAATTCCTTCCAACGACACAGCACAAGATTCTTGATGTCGGTGGAGGATGCGGTGAATTTGCCAAGGAGTTGATTGAGGATGGTCATGAAGTGGAAATCGTCGTGCCAAGCGAAGTCCTCGCGGCGCGCTGCCGTGTCAATGTTGGCATGGACGTTCCGATTCATGTGACTCGGCTTGAGGACTTCGAGACTGAAGCCAAGTTTGATGTGTGTCTTTTTGCCGAGAGTTGGCAATATATCCCGCTAGATAGAGCGTTCGCTCAAAGTCGTGCCTGTTTAGCCGAGGGCGGTGACATGGTGATTGCGGACTGCTTTCGGACGCAAGAATTTTTTCAGGAATTTGATGGTTTGGGTCTGGTCGGTGGGGGGCATTCGCTTGACGGTTTCCACCAATCCATTAAAGCGAATGGCTTTGAAATTTCCCAACAAGAAGATGTCACCGAAAGGGTGGCACCATCCATTGACCTTGAGCAAAGTCTCTATCACTTTCTAGGTTCGTCTTTGAAACGGATTGATCAAGAGGTCGCCTCGGTCTATCCTTTGAGGCGGAAATGGATGAAGTTCTTCCTCCGGCGCTTGATTGAAGAGCGGCGATGGGCTCGACTCAAACGGCGCTTATTTGAGACAACTCGCACCAGTGAGGCGTTTCGCCGTTATAACTGTTATCTGATTTGCCGCTTGACCCGTCATGAAGGGCCGAGAGGACACAAAACCCGTTAATCGGGTGGAATTATTGGAGGGTAGAGGAGAAAATTCGAGGGATTGTTGAGCCGTTTTAGTCTGAGGTATTTTATAAAAGTTCTTTTTTTATACATTTTTTATTTGTATTTAGAACAAAAAAACATATTTTGCCAAAATGTTTGCCGAACTGGATATCACGTCAAATTTTACCTTTCTCCGGGGGGCGTCACATCCTGAAGAATATGCCCGCCAAGCGGCGCGTCTCGGGTTGAGGTCATTTGCCATCGCCGATGAGAATTCCGTGGCGGGGATTGTGCGTGCCCATGTGGAATTGCAAGAAATCGCGAGACGTATAGATGATCAAGATGAGTTTATCTGTGTCCCTCGCCTTCTTCCAGCGACAAGAATTGTCACCGAAGACGGGTTGAATGTCATCGCATTGCCACGCCACCGCCATGCTTGGGGGCGGCTGACGCGGCTCATTTCCAAAGGTCGTCTGCGGGCACCGAAAGGTGAATGTCTGCTCAATCTTGACGATTTGCTGGCACATCTTGAGGATGTGGAATGGGTCGTCAGAGTGCCTCATCATGTCGGCCAAGATTGGTACCAAGCCGTGCGGCTTCTCACCCAAAGCTGGCCATCTTCAGTCAGTATACAGATGGCCCCCTCCTATGATGGCAGGGATAAGGAGCGGTTCTATAAAATTTGGCAATTGGGGCAAAGTTTGAGGCTTCCGCTTGCCGCGAGCGCCCAACCCATCATGCATGTGTCCAAGCGACATTGTCTGGCCGATGTATTGACAGCGATCCGCCAAGGGGTGCGTGTTGATCAACTCGGCCGCCAAGCTTTGGTCAATGCCGAAAATCGTTTGCGCGCGCCAGAAGAGATGCGCCGCCTTTTTCGTGGCTACGAAGACGCCATTACGAGAAGTGTTGAGATCGCTGAACGTTGCCATTTTTCACTCGATCAATTGCGTTACGAATATCCTTTTGAGGAAAAAGATTCACAAGAATCAGCACAGCAAAGACTTGTGAGATTGACCTATGCCGGATTGCGTGATCGTTATCCGCATGGGGCTTCGCGGCGTGTGCAGAATATCCTAAAACACGAACTTATTTTGATTGAAAAGCTCAAGTATGCGCCATACTTTTTGACCGTCCATGATATTGTCGCCTATGCCCGCTCTCGTGGCATTCTTTGCCAAGGGCGGGGTTCGGCGGCCAATTCCATTGTCTGTTATGTGCTGGGCGTGACCTCAGTATCACCAGAAATTGGCACCATGCTCTTTGAACGTTTTGTCTCAGAAGCCCGTGATGAACCGCCCGATATTGATGTTGATTTTGAGCATGAGCGCCGTGAGGAAATAATTCAATATATCTATCAGCGGTTTGGTCGTCACCGGGCGGGACTTTGTGCCACGGTTGTGCATTATCGGGGAAAACAGGCGATTCGTGAGGTGGGCAAGGTGATGGGGATGTCATCTGATGCGACGGGAGCGATGGCATCACAAATATGGGGTTGGCGGGATGGCACCGATGCTGTCAATGACCGGTTGCGTAAGATTGGTATGGACCCTGATTCGCCGCGGCTTCAGCAAGTGCTTCGTCTATGTCATGAAATCCAAGGCTTCCCACGTCATCTCTCGCAGCATGTTGGAGGTTTCGTAATCACCGAGGGCCGTCTTGATGAGTTGGTCACGTTGGAAAACGCGGCCATGCCGGATCGGACGGTGATTTGTTGGGATAAAGACGATCTCTCAGCATTGGGCATTCTCAAGATTGATATCTTGTCATTGGGTATGTTGACTTGTATCCGCAAAGCTTTTGAGTTGATCCGATCGAATTTAAACCAGCATTTTTCACTCTCCTCGGTGCCCAAGGAAGATCCGACTGTCTACGCCATGCTGAGCGAAGCTGACAGCATTGGCGTGTTCCAAGTCGAAAGCCGGGCGCAGATGAACTTCCTTCCCCGAATGCAGCCACAGAATTTTTATGATCTTGTGATTGAAGTGGCGATTGTTCGCCCGGGTCCCATTCAGGGCGACATGGTCCATCCCTATCTTCGCCGCCGCAATGGACAGGAATCGGTGGTTTTCCCGCCAGAGCCATTAGGTCGTGTTTTGAAACGCACCATGGGGGTGCCGTTATTTCAGGAACAGGCGATGCAGATCGCGATCATTGGGGCGGGCTTTTCACCAAGCGAGGCTGACCGCTTGCGCCGTGCCCTTGCGACTTTCCGCAAGTCGGGTACAATCCATCTTTTCCGTGATCGTTTCATCGGTGGAATGGTATCCAATGGCTATGACAAGTCATTTGCCCAGCGTTGTTTTTCCCAAATTGAGGGATTTGGTGAGTATGGTTTTCCCGAAAGTCACGCCGCAAGTTTTGCTCTGTTGGTTTATGTTTCGGCATGGCTAAAACGACATCATCCAGGGATTTTTGCTTGCGCCTTGCTGAATTCACAACCGATGGGTTTTTATGCCCCAGCACAGATTGTCCGTGACGCTCGTGAACATGGTGTTGAGGTGCGTCCGGTTTGCATAAATTCTTCGCAATGGGACCATATTATGGAAGCGGACGACAGATGTGGCTTGGCGCTGCGACTGGGTTTTCGACAATTGAAATCGATGCGCCAGACGGACGCGCAAGCGATGGTGGCGGCACGTGGTAATGGCTATCGTAAGGTCAGTGATGTGTGGAAACGCGCCCACATCAAACCGCATGTCTTGAAATATCTTGCCGAAGCTGATGTGTTTGAAGCTCTTGGCATCAACCGTCGACAGGCTTTGTGGCAGGCTATGGCTATTAAAGAAACCACCATACCATATCCGATGTTTGAGTGTGAGGAGACAACAGACGAGATATTGCCCGCGGAACTACCTCGCATGACCGTCGGTGAACAAGTGGTAGAGGATTATGTCGCGATGCGCTTGACTTTACGCCCCCATCCGCTGGCATTGTTGCGCCACCTGTTGACACCAGAAAGCCAACCCCTTTGTGTGGTCAATAAAAAAAATCAAGCCCAGACTCATCCACGCGGCGGGGTTTAGATATGAAAATGACAGTCTCAACGCATTTATCAGTGCGTTCACATGGTGCGTTTAGTGACGTTAACGAGGGACATTGATCCATGCAAATTGCCCAACGACTCACAAAGACAAGAGAATCGGCCACCGCACGTATTCACCGCATTGTATTGGAGAGAGAGGTTCGCGGGGAGAGCATCATTAAACTCAATATTGGCGAGCCCGATTTTGATACACCTCATTTCGTAGCCGAAGCGGCATTCCGGGCCATTCAAGAAGGACAGACGCGTTATACAAATGTCGCGGGAACGGCTGAATTGCGCGAGGCCGTGGCAGAAAAGTTTCGTGATGAAGATGGCATTAAATGCACCGCCGATGAGGTCATTGTTGGCACGGGTGCCAAACAATTAATTTTCAATGCCATTTTGGCCACTGTCAATGAAGGCGATGAGGTGATCATACCTGTGCCCTCTTGGGTGAGCTATCCTGATATCGCGGTTATTGCTGGAGCCCGCCCGATTCGGGTCAAATGTTCCTCTGAAACTGGGTTTAAGATGACCAGTTCACAACTGGCCTGTGCTCTCAGCTCGCGCACCCGTTGGGTCATATTGAATTCACCGAGCAATCCGACAGGATCGGTCTATTCAGCGGCCGAAATCACCGAATTGGCCGAAATATTACGTTCTTTCCCACAGGTATTGGTTCTGAGTGACGATATTTACGCAAAAATCATCTTTGATGGGGGAGAGTTTTCGACCATGGCGGCTATGGCCCCTGACCTAGCCCAGGAACGCATTTTAACGGTCAATGGAGTCTCCAAGTCGTATGCGATGACGGGTTGGCGAGTCGGTTACGGTGTGGGCCCACGCAGATTGATTTCAGCCATGAACACGATTCAAAGCCAATCGACCACAAACGCCTCTTCGGTCAGCCAAGCCGCCGCATTGGCGGCCTTAACTCAACGACAGGAATCAGAAGAATTTATCGCAAAATGTCTGGCCGCTTATCAAAGCCGACGCGACAAATGGCTCAAAGGATTGGCGAAAATTCCTCAACTGCGATGCCAGCCGCCGCAAGGGGCATTCTATGCTTTTGTGTCTTGCCAATCCTTATTGCTCGGCCAATACAAGAATCCATTGACTGGCGAGGCTCTACGAACAGACCTAGAGTTCTGCGAATTTCTGCTCCGTCGTGTCGGTGTCGCTGTCGTTCCTGGCACTGAGTTCGGGGGCGATGGGTATTTCAGAATCAGTTTTGCCACTTCTGAAGCCGAAATTGATGAAGCGTGTGGACGGCTGCAAACGGCCGTTGATGAAATCGTCTCCCACTCTTAAGTCTCTCGCACCTCTTTCGGCGGCCGATGAATTCCGTCAATTTCGGTCTTCAGACGCTATCCCTTCATCGATGGGCTGCAGAGAGTTGAAGAGTCGTGAATAGCTCGGGACGTCATCGGCTTCAGTATGGGGCGGCAATGTCTGCGCCCAATCAGGGGCCTGCTTGTAAACGCGTGACCTGCCCCCCGAGGCTCGGAAACCGGACACTCAGGATACGCTTCTTTTAAAAGCCAACGCGCACATTATTCCGTCCACTTGGGAATCGAGGCTAGGTCAGCTTATCGCCGGTGAGGCTGTAAAACGGCTTTCTGAGATCACCCTTTGACATGCTGGACTATGCCACCACCGAGAAGACATCGCCGTTGGTCATGTTCTTTACTTTTGAGACTTGGGCGCCATCCCAAAAGTATGAAAAGTGCTGTCCCTGGGTTGGGATCCCGGCAATGTCGGGCCAGAAGAGGGCGACCGCCAAACCATCAGGATATCTGACACTGGTGTAGACTAGACCATTTGAACCCTCGCCCCGAAGTTTCGCCCCAACAGCCTGCGGGACGGCGTAGTCGATCTCATTGTAGATCGGATCCGTCAGTGGGGTCGCTCTGAGATCGTGCAACTTCTCGTCCAAGGAACCGACCAGCTCTTGAAAATCCGAGACCCAACCCGGTTCTTCTGATGTCGCTGCCATGAAATTCCCATGATGATACATGGTTTCAAAGAGCGCGACCTCTATGCTATCACCAGCGTAGTAGACACCGTAAGAGCCATCGGTGAACCGGCTTGGGCGGTCTGTCGATGTGTGCGTGAAGGGCGCCATTGCCCATGAAGCCTCCTCCCCTGCAACGCGTCGGTCTTCTGGTACCAGATCAAGCATGCCGACGCTTTCGGCGACACGGGGATTTGTTTTCGCTTCTGCAGATAGGATTGCGTCCCAGTCTGCTGGGTCGGCAATGTCCTCGAAGAGGTCAATGGGAGGAAAACGGGACCGAATAATGCGATGGGTCGTTCGCCAGTTTACTCGAACAATCTCTAGGTCAACCAAACTCATCCACCCTGAACGCTGTGGAGATAGCGGTGAACACGCATGATGTCGGTGAGCTCGCCGGCGAGCATGACTTCGAGTGCCGGTGTGTCGCCGAACGCATCGTTCGGACGTTTGACCCAACCATAGGCGCGATCCGCATCCGTGAAGATGATCCGGAGCGCTTTGTGGATGCCCATCAGGTTGGATAACCGAGCCTTGAGGTCGCGTGGAACCCGACCGATCATCCCCACTTTCCAGCGCGCCCAGGTACGCGCTGAAAGCCCGCCAAGCAGAACGGAGGCTTGCGCATCTGTGATGTCCCACTTGTCAAAGAGATTGACAACGGCTCGGGCCATAGCCTCACCTTCTGCGTCCGAGATCTCCGGCGCAGAGGGCTGATAGGCTGTCTTGTCAACGAGTTGCAGCTGAGGCATAGCAAACTCCTAAGGTTGTCTTTTGGCAAAATATAAGGTATTTCTTGCCATATTGCAAACATATACGCATGCGGACTCACTGCGGGTACCAGATTAATGGCTGACAACGACAAAGCTGGCGAATAGGGCCGATATACCCAAGCGGCGGGGCTCAAAGACATCGTAAGCTAGTCTCCTGAATCATAAGTTCGTATCAAACCTCTTTGCTTTCGCCGAGCGCGTTCGCCTTGAGGCAGAATCTCCTGACGGACGCGAGGATTTCGTCGGCGGACTTGACCCACTTGTAGGGCTTTTGCTTCTCGTTGTGCGCGTCGATGAAGGACATGATGTCGATGTTGAGTTCCGCGACCGAACGATGCACGCCCCTCTGCAGCTTCTTCCTGGTCAGTTCCGTGAACCAGCGCTCGACCTGGTTGATCCATGACGCCGAGGTCGGCGTGAAGTGGACGTGCCAGTGCCCGCGGCGATGCAATCTTGGACTTGGGTAGAGTCGGGGGCTGGCGCGCCAGCTTTAGGGTCCGGTGGCTAGTCCGTCGCTTTCGCTCCGGGCCTCAATCCGGCTCCCTTGGCCGCGTTTCCAGTCCCCCGCTCATCAAACCGGACGTGCGGATTTCCCGCATCCGGCTTTCC
>JAJEBG010000012.1 GCA_022824005.1 Paracoccaceae bacterium | reverse complement strand
CCCTTTTTTAACGCGTGATGAGGCGGATATTGAGGGGGGGGGTAGGAGAAATTCAGCGCTTCAAAAGCCTTGGCCAAAAGGGGATGCAAAGGGGGATAACGGCCCTCTTGCCGTGTGTGGACCAAAAAAGACATGGGATCAAACAAGACCCCGTTCAGGCGATGCCACGACACCCAAAAACACCCCCAATTGTTGAAACTCGCGGGGGGGGGTAAAAACAAAAGCAAAACAGCCTTCATCGTTCCCAATAGATTATTTAATCCTTGCATACACATTCCTGCTCCATCATCACTCACAACAACGGTTTGCCCTCTCAAAGCACCTCAAATCTTCTGTCTAGGCGCCACAAGAAACAACAAAAAAACACCCCCATGATGAAATGGGGCATCCCACACCATATTTAACCATCAAACACGGGCTGTAAACAAAAACTTTTACCCTATGCAACTAAACCGGGATTCCGGTGAATGCAACCCCTTTGAAGACGTTTTGGAATCGATCGGCATTCCATCGGAATCATGAGACAATTTTACAACATCTGCGGCCTTGGCGACTTCCGGCTGGACCTCGACGGAATGACCGCGGTTGCTCCCGCCCTCTTGATCAGGTCAACAATGCCACCATTGCCCGAACGCCCGGTCACGCGGCTCATCTCGGCGTCGCTATCTCCGTATTTCATCGCGACCAGCAAATTGACGACCACTCGTTCAAGAAACGCCGACGCCGCATCGCGGACCCGATGCAGTACATTAGCCTCCAGATCACTGCTCAACCTTCGCACAGCGCCCTCCAACGCCTCCTCCGGCGTGTCGGAAGATCCCTCGTTCGACTTACGTGTCGCATCCCCGCCGCCGAACGAAGCGTTCGCCCGCTGCTTCCATTCGGCGAAATCGGGGTACTCGCCGAGCAGGTTAATGTCGATGTGCGGGGGAGCGCGGGACAACAGGCGTTTGCCTTCGTCCGTGAGCAGATAGACACCGCGACGGACCCGTTCCAGCAAACCGGCACGCTCGAGGTAGATCACGGCCCAGCTCACACGGTTCACAAAGACTGACTGACTGCTGGTTGGGAGCCTTTCCCGGACATCTTCCGCCGAGAGTCCTGCGGCGGCGATCCGTTAGCGGACTTCGGAAAGCGGCGACTCCCCACCACCGGCAAACGCCTTGAGGGCAGGGAGCATCAGCGACTGGAAATCAGGGATGGGCATCGGTCACCATGCCTGTTGCCGCCGACTGTCGGGGTGTCACGCGCTTTGCGATCTCGCTGCCCGGCGAAGCTCCCAGATCTTTTGCAGGTTCAGCCAGAGTTGCGGCGTCGTCCCAAAATACCGTGCGAGCCGCAGCGCGGTGTCCGCACTCACTCCACGCTGGCCGTTCAGGATCATCGTCACCCGGTTCATCCGCACGCCTAGCTCCTTCGACAGCCCAAGCTCGTCAAGTTCGCCGCGCAGGATTTCGCCGGGGTGCACCGGCTTCATGCCGTTCCTTGCGTTCATGTCAGACTTCCCTCAGTGATAGTCCACGATCTCCACGTCGCATGGCCCGTCGTCCGTCCAGCGGAAGCAGACGCACCACTGCACATTGATCCGGATGCTGTGCTGACCAACGCGATCGCCCCGCACCGCCTCCAGACGGTTCTTGCTCCGCCGCATCGCGAACCAATTATTTGAGTCCACAGCCTAGTTGACTTTTTTTGGAACCTTGAATCGAAGAAATTAAACAAAGCCTTGAATGACCGAAGTGGCTCCATCACGCTTATCTTTATGATCCTTTTGAATCTAGCGGGTTTTGATGACCTTCGATGTCGTGCTGATGAGGATAAAATGCCATAAAGAGCGAAGACTCAAATTCTCCATATCACTTGGGTAGATAAAACCTGTTTCTGGTCAGTTAAACCCACTTGCTCTCGTGCGGCCACATTCACATGGGAGGTAAAACCATGGTTTGCATGGTATTTATAGGTAATTTTTTGTGGAATGTTGAGACTTACACTGAATAATCTCTCGGCTGTATTCGGCCTTTGAATCGAATCAGCGGCCGTAGAAAAATCATGCTGCGGGAAGTATGCTCATGATAAGGTGCTGAACGAATGACAAAAAGATATAAGAGCGCGTTGACATTGGTGGCTGATATGGGGGGCACCAATTGTCGATTGGCTATGGCCGATAAGACATCTCTCATTGGTGATTCAATTCGACGTTACACGAATCGTGATTATGAAAACCCAAAAGCCATTATTGACCAGTATTTGCACCAGTCAACTTTAAGACCCGCCGGTGCCTGTTTCGCGGTCGCTGGCCCCCTCATCAACCCTCAACAAGCAAGATTGACCAATATCTCTTGGGACATTGACTCGATGCATCTCAGTCAGTCACTCGGCGGACTGCCCATTGTTCTCATAAATGACTTGCAAGCGGTCGGTCATGCTCTCCACCTGATCAAAGCTGATCAATTGACAGAAATTGTCACGGGATCAAAGAACCCGGGCCTCAATCCTCGCTTGGTTATCAATGTCGGGACAGGATTCAATGCTGTGGCGGTTCATAACTATGAAGGGAGTCGACTTGTCGCGCCGTCAGAATGCGGTCACGCTTCATTGCCAACATTCAACCCGACGACAGCAAGGCTGAAGAGATTCATTGAAAAAAAATTTAGCTTTGCCTCAGTTGAAGATGTCCTCTCGGGTCGTGGGACAAAAATGATTTATAAGTGGTTGTCGAGTCCCCTCGCCAAAGCATCTGACCCCCCGGCCGTTCTCTATGACCAGATTTTCGCGATGACGCTTGGTGCCGCCTCGAGAGACCTCGCCCTCACTCATCTGCCAACCGGTGGCATTTATCTCACTGGTGGATTAATCAATGCGAAGGCCGACACACTGATCGCCAACGGTTTTCAAGAACAGTTTCGTGATGCGGGCCGCTTTTCGGATTTTATGGCACAATTTTCTGTGCGTGTTATCCGTGATAATGACGCGGCTCTTCGGGGATGTGCAGCCGCGTTTGAGGCGTGGCACACGACTTGAGTGATAAGAAAAAATTACCGATGCTTCAATAACTCTGTCTTCTCGTGTAGTGAGAGGAGCACTTAATTCAAGACGATGAACGGGCGGTCTGGTTTGCAACCAATCTGTCATTATGAAAGGGGGTCATCCATTGCCAGCTAAAGTTGACAAGGGGCACCGGGAGGCCGGCGATAAAATTCGACGTCGTGTTTTGGGGCACGCACATGTCGACCTCGCCAACAAAAATACCATTGAATTTGATCGGCCCTTTCAGGAATTCATCACTGAAGGGGCTTGGGGTCGCGTCTGGGCGCGGCCTGGATTAACTCTGAGAGAAAGATCCTTGATCACTCTGGCTCTCCTTTCCGCTCTAGGGCATGACGAGGAAGTCGCCATGCATATTCGGGCTTGTGTCAATACAGGGACCAGCAAAGAAGACATTATGGAATCCTTTCTTCATGTGGCCGTCTACGCGGGCGTGCCGGCGGCTAATCGTGCCATTCGCATTGCCAAGGCCACTTTTACTGAAATGGATAATGGGCGTGACAAAATATAACCTCCATTGTCAATCCCGATATATACGGCGTGATAGAGACTGGCATCCCCCTCCTCTCGCGCCACGATATCTCAGTACAACTTATCGCTCCCCAAGGCATCGTCCTGTTACCTTGGACAGCACTGTTGCCGACATCACCGGACCCGTCTTCGGACACGATAAGATTGGGCCAAACGATCATGACCTTTTGATCAATTATGCCAAGCCCGGAAAGAGCGCAGTGGGTGAACGCATTATGGTGCATGGTCGATTAAGGGACGAGAATGGTCGGGCCATCAGTGGCGTCTTGATCGAATTTTGGCAGGCGAATGCCGGCGGGCGCTATCGCCACATTGCCGACACCTATAAGGCACCTCTTGATGAGAATTTTGGTGGCTGTGGCCGCACCATTACGGATGAAGATGGGGCCTACATGCTCCGAACCGTCAAGCCAGGCCCCTATCCATGGCCAAACGGCGGGAACGATTGGCGGCCCTCCCATATTCATTTTTCTCTTTTTGGTGAAGGCTTCGCACAACGGTTAATCACTCAAATGTATTTTGAGGGCGATCCGTTGATTGAGCTGTGCCCCATTGTCGCGACCATCCGCGACAAGAAAGCCATTGACCAACTAATCAGCCGCTATGATCCTCAATCCACCGTACCCATGGATATACGCGCTTACCGCTTTGATATCACGTTACGTGGGAGATGCTCGACACCGTTCGAAAATCGATTGGAAGGCAATTGACTTTGACTGCCCTCAAATCAAAAGAATCGCCATCACAGACGGCGGGCCCTTACGTCCATATCGGTTGTGTCCCCACGTTTGCTGGACTTGAGGGAATGTTCGGTGGAGTGGACCTCGGCTCAAGGATGATCAATAAAAACACGCGGGGCGAGCGGATCACCATTACAGGCCAAGTTGTTGACGGGATTGGCGTGCCTCTAAAGGATGGAATCGTGGAGATCTGGCAAGCCGACCATGCGGGATTGTTCAATTGCTCCCGCGAGTCAAGAGGACGAGCCGATCCATATTTTATGGGTTGGGGACGACAACCGACCGATCGAAACAATGGCTCCTTTACATTCGAAACCATTCGCCCCGGCCAAGTGCCGTATTCTGATGGCCGACTGCAAGCCCCGCATATTCAGTTCTGGATTGCGGCGAGAGGAATCAATCTCGGATTGCATACGCGGATGTATTTTGGCGACGAGGAGAGAGCTAACCAAGACGATCCGGTACTTTCATTGATCGGTGACGAACATCGAATCCAGACGTTAATCGCGGCGAAGACGCCGCGAGGATTTCAATTTAAAATCCACCTTCAAGGCGACCAAGAAACTGTTTTTTTTGACATTTAGGAAGGACAACATTGCCAGACTTTGTCTCACTTGATGATGCCATCAAAGCCAATCTCACCGATGGAGATGTTGTGGCTTTCGAAGGATTCACGCATTTGATTCCCTTCGCCGCCGCTCACGCCGCGATTCGGGCTGGAATCGGCGACTTAACTTTGATTCGGATGACGCCCGACATCATTTACGATCAGATCATCGGCATGGGATTGGCCAAAAAATTAATCTTCTCTTATGCGGGAAATCCCGGTGTCGGGTTGCTTCGTCGAATGCGCGACGCGGTTGAGAATGAATGGCCAAGACCCTTGCAGCTTGAAGAACATTCGCACGCGGCTCTCGCCAATGCTTTTGAGGCCGGGGCGGCTGGCCTGCCGAGTGCCGTTTTTCGTGGCTATCAGGGAGCTGATTTGCCTCAAGTCAACCCCAACATCAAACCTGTTCGCTGTCCCTTCAGCGGCGAGTCGCTTGTCGCTGTCCCTTCTATCCGACCGGATGTGACCTTCATTCATGGCCAAAAGGCTGATCGAAAAGGAAATGTGCTAATCGAAGGCATTCTTGGTGTTCAGAAAGAAGCGGTGTTGGCGGCCCGCCGTTCCGTCGTCACTGTTGAGGAGATTGTTGACAATCTGAATGCCCATCCGAACGCCTGCGTCCTCCCATCTTGGACCGTGACCGCGATCACAGAAGTTCGAGGCGGCGCACATCCATCATATACTCACGGAATCTACCGCCGTGATAATCAGTTCTATATTGAGTGGGACAAGATTGCGGCCGACAGGAAACGTTTCCAAGAATGGATGGAAAAACATGTGCTAGCGGAATCGGAAGGGGTTTTTGCCAAGAGAATTCAACATTTGAAGAGTCCGAGAACATGAAAGACGAACCCTATAATTCTGACGAATTAATGACGATCGCCGCGTCGCGAGAATTGCGCAATGACGATGTGTGTTTTGTGGGGATTGGCGCGCCATCTGCGGCCTGCAACATTGCCCGTCTCAGTCATGCCCCCGATATCACGCTGATTTATGAATCGGGCACCATTGGAGTTCAGCCCAAAGTCCTGCCACTTTCGATCGGCGATGGTGAACTTTGTGAAACCGCTCTGACCACAGTTCCGGTGCGGGAGATGTTTCGTTACTGGCTGCAGGGTGGCAAAATGACCATTGGCTTTTTGGGGGGCGCGCAAATCGATAAATTTGGCAATATCAATACCACCGTCATTGGCCCCTATGGGAAACCGAAAGTAAGGCTTCCCGGCGGTGGCGGAGCCCCAGAAATTGCCACTCAGTGCGCCAAGATATTCCTCATTATGAAACAATCAAAACGTGGATTCGTTGAACAAGTCGATTTCCGCACGTCGCTGGGGTTTGGCAGCGGCGGGAATGCGCGTGAGACGATGGGAATCCACTCATCTGGGCCGGTCGTCTTGTTTACCGACTACGCAATTTGGCGTCCTCACCCCAAAACCAAAGAATTGACGGTCGTCTCAATGCATCCCGGCATCGCGCGTGAAGATATCGAGGCAACAATCGGTTGGTCGCCACGTTTTGCAGATGATTTGGCGATAACCGAGATGCCCACCGACAAGGAAATCCAGACACTTCGCCAACTCAAGGCCGTCAGCCAAGCGGCTCACTGAAAGACGGGATGACAATATGATTGACGCCTACATTTGTGATTTTGTCCGAACACCCATTGGTCGCTTCGGCGGTTCATTATCGACAATTCGAGTCGATGATCTCGCAGCGATACCCCTCGCCGCGTTGGCGCAGCGC
Source organism: Paracoccaceae bacterium (assembly GCA_022824005.1). Taxonomy (GTDB): domain Bacteria; phylum Pseudomonadota; class Alphaproteobacteria; order Rhodobacterales; family Rhodobacteraceae; genus JAPOXR01. The sequence goes on along the minus strand of JAJEBG010000012.1, from coordinate 2,479 downwards.
CACACCCAGATCGACTTGGAACAAGTTGACGAAATCTGCCTCGGCTGCGCCAATCAAGCCGGTGAGGACAATCGCAATGTGGCTCGAATGGCCCTCCTCCTTGCTGACTATCCGGCGAGAATTTCTGCCAGTACGGTCAATCGACTGTGTGGCTCGGGTATGGATGCTATCGCTTCTGTCACGCGACAGATTATGTGTGGCGAAGCGGACTTGGTGATCGCCGGTGGTGTCGAGAGCATGTCACGGGCCCCCTTTGTCATGCCAAAAGCTGAAACCGCCTTCTCGCGGCATAACAAGATTTACGATACAACAATCGGATGGCGCTTCGTCAATCCCGTATTAAAGGCCAAATATGGCGTCGATTCGATGCCCGAAACCGCCGAAAATGTGGCCGAAGTATTCCATATTGACCGCACCGACCAAGATCTCTTTGCCCTCGCCTCCCAAGATAAGGCCGAAAGGGCCCATCAGCGGGGGGTCTTTCGAGAAGAAATTGTCGAAGTGAACGTTCCCCAACGGAAAGGCGGTCTGATCACTGTAGAGAGGGATGAACATCCCCGCCAAACCACGCTTGATAAATTATCCACATTGCCGACACCGTTCAGAGAACAGGGAACAGTCACCGCTGGGAACGCGTCGGGAGTCAATGATGGGGCCGCGGCCATGATTATCGCATCGGCCAAGGCGGTCAAATCACATGATTTGTCGCCGATCGCTCGAGTGACAGGTTTTGCCTCCGCTGGGTGTGAGCCTCGTCTCATGGGGATCGGCCCCGTATCGGCCGTCAAAAAATTGATCGCACGCAAAAGAGTGACCTGCGACGATTTTTCTGTCATTGAGCTCAACGAAGCTTTTGCCAGTCAGTCACTGGCCGTTTTGCGGCAATTAGGGATTGCCGACGACGATAAACGCGTCAATTCCAATGGTGGAGCCATCGCCCTCGGACACCCTCTGGGCATGTCAGGTGTACGCATTGCGGGTACGGCTGCCCTTGAATTGCAACGAAGCCAAGGCCGGATGGCTTTGGCGTCAATGTGCGTCGGCGTGGGTCAAGGCGTGGCTATGTCGATGGAAGCGGTTTGAAATGTTTGTCTATCCTATAGCTCAAACCCCCCTTGCGCCTCTTCTCGGCCACCGCCGAGTTGAAGACTTATTCAGTTTCCCAAGAATGCTGGAGAGGTGTCTAGAGGTTGAAGTTGCCCTGACCGAGTCATTGGCCGAAACGGGACTGATTGACAAAGAGGCTGCCCACGCAATCCTCAGAGTTTTGGGAGACTTTGAGCCCAATCTTGAAGAACTTAGTGCGAGCACGCTGGCCGACGGCATGCCCATTCCCAAACTTGTCGCCTCAATAAGGCAATCACTTCCTAAAGAACACCGCGCCGCCTTCCATCTCGGTGCCACGAGCCAAGATTTGATTGATACATCCCTTGCCATGGCCCTCAAGGAATTCAACGCAGAACTCATGGCTCAATCACGTGATTTTGGAAAAGCGTTGGACCAAATATGTCGACAATTTGGCGAACTTGAAGTCATGGGGCGAACACGAATGCAAGAGGCTTTACCCATGACCTTTGCCGTCCGATGCCGGGGGTGGAAAAGACAATTTCTTCAGCATTCAGTTGAGCTCAAACCTTTGGCCGAGCGGGTTCAAATCCTGCAACTCGGCGGCCCCGTTGGCGATGGCCGGGCCTTTGGGGCGACGAATGTCGCCGAATTGATGGCCCATTCTTTGGGACTCAGTGGCGGTGCTTCTTGGCACAGTCAGCGAGGCCATCTGGCAACCTACGCCGCGTGGCTAGCCACGCTGTCGGGAATATTAGGCAAAACTGGCCAAGACTTAGCCATGATGGCGCAGCATGGCGAATTGAAACTGAGCCACGCCGGCTATTCTTCGGCCATGCCACACAAACAAAATCCTGTCGCCGCCGAAATCCTTGTGGCTTTGGCGCGTTTCAATGCCACGTTGGTCAGCGGAATGCATCATAGTGTGGTTCACGAGCAAGAACGCTCTGGCGCCGCTTGGACACTCGAATGGATGATATTGCCACAAATATGTGTGACCGCTGGGGCCTCACTGATGACCGCCAATCGTCTGTTCAATTCGATCCGCTCTATTGGCGGTGATTGAGAGAAATCCCCCGCACAAATCATCTTCAGCAAGACTTCGAACCTTTTCTTCTGTCATGCGACTAGATTGGCAATCGCCAACTTAAGACCTAATCGGAACTTCCATCTGATCACCCGCCCCTTTTCTCGTCTAACGCACTGAAACGCAACGGCTTTCCGCCACCGGAGGTGTAGATTAGCTAGGATTTATTCTTACATAATAAAGCCTTTGACATAACCCTAAAAAAGCATTATATATTAGATTAACAGGAAGTAAAAACTTACATAAGCAGTATGTCTATCCGAATCGACGTGATCCCCAACCAGTACGGGACCAAGGCCGTCCTCCTCAGGAGGACATGGTGCGAGG